>NZ_JAAIFP010000031.1:0-142861 GCF_010747435.1 Paenibacillus sp. ALJ109b | reverse complement strand
GTTGTTCTGTCATCGGAGTGGCAAGTGTATTCTTTAGTTCAATTTATATAGCTAATTGAGCTCAGGCTTAATTCCATCACAAGAATAGGAGTAGCGGCTGCGATGAAACAGGAGATTGATTTTATCAAGTTTAATCCCACGCAAAATATGACGGTTCTGGTGAAGACGAATCATCCAGCTGAGACATATCCACACATCGCCGCCCAAATTATGTCCTATGACAACGTATACGCCGAACAAGTGGGGTTCATTGGCGGAGCGATAAAACCGGAGGCAGCTGCCCATTTGGAAATGGCCGGTGGAGAGTTCTGCGGGAATGCCTGCATGGCCTTGGCTGCGTATATCGCGTCCGAGAACGAGTTGGAATCCACCGATTTCACAGAAATCGTCTTGGAGGTCTCCGGGACAGATCAATTAATCAGATGTCAGGTGAAGCAGCAGCAGAATGAATATTTTTGCCAAGTCACGATGCCCATACCTGAGCAGATTGAACAACGAACCGTAAAGTATGAGGGAATCGATATGGATATGGTGATCGTGCGGTATCGGGAATTCATCCATATCGTCATCGAAGTGGAAGCGTTTGATGAAACGATGAGAAAGAGGGCTCAAGCGCTGGCGCGATTATTAGGCTTAACCTTGGGGGATAAGCTGATTGGCATTTTATTATACAAATCCCAATCGGAGGAGCTGGCACCGCTCATATTTGTCCCACAGCTAGATAGTCTGATCTGGGAAAGGGGGTGCGGTTCAGGTACAGCCTCGGTGGGAGCCTATCTGGCATGGAGCAGGCAAAAGGAAATCGTTCAGCATATCAAGCAGCCTGGTGGTGCGATTAAAGTGATGGCTGAGTGGAATGGAGCAGAGCTTGAACGAATTACGATCGAAGGATCGGTTGGAATCGTGGCCCAGGGCAAAGCCTTTATAGATGCATGACCATGACGAGATATAGGAGGAAGAGGAATGGAGACATTAATTGATTTTCAAACATGCTTGAGTGAATTTTCCGGGAAATTCGATGAGCTGGCAGGCAGATATGATCATACGGTTCAGCATAGCTCAGAGCTGGAGGCTTTAATTGATGACTATTCCACGTTTATAACAGACAAGCAAAATGAACGAATCTGGGAACAACTCGCTCAAGAGGAATCAGGCAGCATGCACCAGCTTGTCCTTGATCTGCGAGATAAATCTGCACGGTGTGTGGCGGTCATGGAGAAATATCGGGCATTGAAGCTGCAAGATGGAGATGTAGAAATCGCGGATTATTTCAGAAATATAGAAGAATGTATTGAAAAAGAGTTTGGCAGCTTTTATGTCACCTCGGACTCCAAAGTGCTACTGGTAGGCTCCGGGTCATTTCCCATGACACCTTTGTTTATCGCCAAGCGAACAGGGGCAGAGGTGGTTGGCATCGATATTGATGCAGAAGCTATTACACTCGGGCAGCAGGTTGTGGAGAAGCTAGGTGCGGGCTTGAACATCCATTTGGAGCAAACATTGGTGCAGGACCTTGCTTTTACGAGAAAAGCAACACATATCATTTTCAGTTCCACGGTTTCCAATAAATATGATCTGCTCGATCAATTGCACGCATTGACGAATGCACATGTGGTGGTGGCGATGAGGTATGGTAACCAGTTAAAGTCGTTGTTTAACTATCCGATGATAGAGACTAACAGCAGCAAGTGGAAAATGGTCGACAATATTCTGCGTCCGGATGATGTGTTCGATATTGCGTTATACCAAAAAGCATAGCTCGCTTGAGCTTGGGAAAGTGAGGTCCATATGAGCGGATTTCAACGAGTGCTGTTGCTCGGAACAGGCCCTGCATCCATTCAGCTGGCAGTATCGCTCAAAAAGCAATTCAATTGCACCGTAGGCATAGCGGGAAGAGAGTCGGTGCGTTCAGAATCTTTTTATGAAGCAGTTCGGCAAAGTGACGGATTCATTGGAGCAAGCATTCAAAATGAAAAGCATCGACCGTTGGCAGGTGAATGCTTCGTCGATCAGGTGTTTAAGGGATACGAGACCATTGAAGGCGAATGGGATACGCTCATTTTCGCTGTGACAACGGATGCTTATGTCGATGTATTGAAGCAAATGAAGAATAACTTCATCAAACAAGTGAAATACATTATTTTGGTCTCTCCAACCTTTGGCTCCAACATGCTGGTAAGCCATTATATGAAGCAGCTGCATGCGGATACGGAAGTGATCAGCTTCTCTACCTATTTGGGGGATACCCGATGGATGAACGACCAACCTTCCAATCATGTCATTACAACAGGAGTCAAGAAAAAGGTCTATATCGGTTCTACTTCAACTCCTTCTGAACATGTGGACAGACTGTGCAAGATGTACGAGCAATTGGGCATTGCGCTGGAAGTTATGCCATCTGCACTCGAGGCGGAAACGAGAAATATTTCTTTATACGTACACCCGCCATTATTCATGAATGACTTTTCATTGGATGCTATCTTCGGAGTATCAGACACTCAGAAATATGTATATAAAATCTACCCCGAAGGTCCTGTAACCCAATATTTGATTCGGGACATGCGGACACAGTGGAACGAAATTATGAAAATCACGGATAGGCTCCGTATCCAGGGTGTCAATCTGCTTCAATTCATGACGGATGATAATTATCCGGTACGTTTGGAGAGTTTATCACGCCACGATATAGAGAATTTCAACCAGTTGCAGGACATTCATCAAGAGTACTTATTATACATACGGTACACCTCGTTGTTGATTGATCCCTTTTCGAAGCCTAACCCGGAGGGAAAGTATTTTGACTTTTCGGCCGTTCCCTTTAGGAAGATGTTTGTCAATCAGGATGGAGCGTTGGACATTCCCAGAATGCCCAAGGAGGATTATTATCGCATCAAAATCATTCGGGGCATTGCGAGACATATGCAGGTAAGCTGCCCAACCATCGATTCGTTTATTGACACCTATGAGGGGAAGATTCAAGAAGTCGCTCGTGCTCACCCGGATCAGGATCTATCCGATGCATTTGTCGTTCAGACCTTCAATGAAGACATTCGGATGATCTGCGCAGGGCTGGCGAACAGCACGGTTTAATTACATCTCAATCTATACAAGTGAACCTGAATTTTACATCATAACGGAGAGTGCAGAACCAATTTGAAGAAGCGAAGCTACAAGCTTTCTGAAAGAAAGCTGCATCGGAAGCCTACGCTGCGCCTTTATCCCCGGATTTTTCCTTTTATATAAGGGAATCAAAAAAATCTGGGGATAAGAGCGATCGGAAGATGGTACTGCAATCGGAGTAGCACGATGTAACATTTTCTAAGTGAACTTGTATATATCTTTCATTATCAGGAGGAAAAGTTGTGAAAAAGGGTAGTGCTTTGGGTTTAATGTTGCTGTTATTGTCTGTCATTATCGTGCTCGCAGGATGTGGGCAAGATGGGGGGACAACAACGGAGTCAACGAATAGCGAGGTCAAGTCTGAACTCATTTATGCATCCGCCAAGGATATTAATGATATGAATCCTCATTTATACACCGGTTCCATGCCCGCACAAGGGATGGTTTACGAATCTTTAGTTGAAAACACGGTCGATGGAATCAAGCCATTGCTGGCAGAATCCTGGGATATTGCCGAAGACGGGAAAACGTATACGTTCAATTTGCGACAGGGTGTGAAATTCCATGATGGTGAACCGTTTAACGCGCAGGCGGTCAAACAAAATATCGATGCGGTTCAGGCGAATGCCGAAAAACATGCCTGGATTAAGCTGTCCACCAAAATCGTAAGTACAAAAGTAATGGATGAATACACATTTGAACTGGTACTTTCCGAGCCCTATTATCCAGCTCTGGTGGAGCTGTCCATGACTAGACCGTATGTATTTATATCACCCAAAGATTTTACGAATGGTGGCACAAAGGACGGGGTAAGCGGCTATCACGGCACAGGGCCCTACAAGCTGACAGGACATAAAATCGATGAGAATGCAACATTTGAAGCCAATGAAGAATACTGGGGCGGCGCACCTAAGATCCAAAAAATCACGTCAAAGGTTCTCCCGGCAGGCGAAACGACATTACTGGCATTACAGAAGGGCGAAATCAACTTTATATTCACCGATGATCGGGGTGCGGACAGTATTGATGTTGAAGCCATGAATCAGTTGGCTGACTCGGGTGATTTTCAAGTGGTCCGAAGTGAAGCAATGAATACGAATATGATCGTAGCCAATAGTAGCAAAGTGGATAACCCTGTCCACGAAACGGTTGTTCGTGAAGCGATATGGGTTGCCATTGATCGGGAAACGATCAGCAATGACATTTTTAACGGAACTCAGACCGTAGCGGACACCTTATTCTCTTCAAATGTTAACTATACCCATGTTGAATTGAAAAAGCGGGAGTATAATCCCGAGACTGCAAATGAGCTTTTGGAAAAGGCAGGTTGGACATTACCAAACGGTAAGTCAGTAAGAACGAAGAATGGCCAGCCATTAGCTCTGACATTGTATTATGACAGCAATTCATCTTCGCAAAAAACACAGGCAGAATTGATCCAGCATGCTTTAAAAGGATCGGGCATTCAGCTGGAGATTGTCGGTGAGGAATCCACTTCCATCGCGAACAGAAGGGCAACCGGGGAATATGATCTGCTGTTCAATCAAACCTGGGGACTGGCGTACGATCCACAGAGCACCATCGCTGCGTTTACTTCGGATTCCGCCTATAAACACACAACAAGCGGCATAGCCCAGGCGGATGAACTATATAAGAAAATTGATGAAGTCATGGTCTCTACAGATGAGGCATCCCGCCAATCCCTGTACGCCGACATTATGAAAATGGTTCATGATGAAGCGGTGTTTATTCCGATTACCAATGGGCGGGTTACTGTCGTGGCTCCCAAAAATCTGGACGGAATCACATTCAAACAGACTCAATATGAATTGCCATTTGAGCAAATGAAATTTAAATAGAGCGGGGATGGATATGGGAAGTTATATAGTCAAACGGATATTGCTCGCCATACCCCTGCTGTTTGTCATTTCATTGATAACGTTTGTTCTCATTAACCTTTCGCCCCTGGACCCCGCCGTAGTTGTATTACAGGCACAGGAGGTTCCTCAGATCACGGATGAATTAATCGCCCAAACGAATGAAGCTTTGGGGTTCGATAGACCATTCATCATTCAGTATGTGAATTGGTTGTTTGCGTGTATGCAGTTTGATTTTGGCAGCTCGTATGTATCCGGTGAACCGGTGTGGTCTCTGATTGGTCCAGCATTCCTGAACACATTAAAATTAACGCTGGTATCATCGGTGTTCATTATCGGATTCTCCATCCTGTTGGGTGTGATCTGTGCCATGAGAGAAGGGAAAGCCGTCGATAAATCGGTCAGAGGCCTCTCGTTTGTCCTGACCGCAATGCCATCTTACTGGCTCGCAGCCATCATGATCTGGACTTTTTCCGTCAAACTGGACTTGTTGCCTACGAGCGGGATGGATTCGTTGAAGAGTTATATTCTGCCGGTGATTGTGATTACGGTGAGTTATACAGGCATTTATTTTAGAACGGTCCGGAGTTCGATGCTAAGCAACATGAATGAGGATTACGTGCTCTATGGAAGGGCAAGCGGCTTAAGTGAACGGAAGGTGACCCTGCATATTTTGCGGAATTCGCTGCAAGTGGCGGTATCCATATTTTGCATGGCCATCCCCATCGTGCTCGGAAGCACGGTTGTGATTGAAAATGTGTTTGCCTGGCCGGGACTCGGAAGATTGAGCGTACGGTCGATCCTCAATCGGGATTTCCCAATTATTCAGGCGTATGTTCTTATTTTGGCCGTAACCTTTGTGCTGTTTAATACGATTTCTGACGTGATCAATGCGGCGATGAATCCCAGATTAAGAAAGGATCTCTAATGCGATTATTAAGAAATTTGAGCAAAGACAAACTTGCGATGACATCGCTGGCTGTCATTGTGATCATTGTTGCTATGGGAATATTTGCCCCGTTGTGTGCACCCCATGACCCGGAGGAAGTGAATATGAAGCTTCGATATGCTACTTCCTCCTGGAGTTATTGGTTAGGAAATGATCATTTGGGCAGATGTGTGTTATCCAGACTCATTTATGGAATTCGTCCCAGTGTGCTATGGGTGTTGGTAGCCTTGATGATATCTGTTCTGGTCGGAGCTGTCGTCGGATTTATCGCGGGGTACTTCAAGGGGAAGACAGATGCCTGGATCATGAGACTTTGTGATGTCATGCTGTCTTTCCCGGGATACGTCATGACACTGGCAGTAGTCGGCATTTTGGGTGCGGGACTTGAACATATTCTGATTGCGTTTGTGGTCATGAAATGGGCATGGTTTGCCCGCGTCATTCGAACATCCGTGATGCAGTTCTCCGAGATGGAGTATGTGAAATTCGCCAAAGCCTCTGGCATTGGCAGCTTTAGAATTATTACCAAGCATATTGTTCCGGTAACATTTGCCGACGTTGCGGTGATTGCCAGTGGTTCCATGTGTTCGATGATGCTGCAGATCTCGGGACTTTCTTTTCTGGGTTTGGGAATCCAGGCCCCTCATGCCGAATGGGGGATGATGTTGAATGAGACAAGGGAAGTCATGTTCTCCAGACCAGAGTTAATGCTGGCACCTGGACTAGCCATAGTGATTGTGGTGTCGGCCTTTAATTTTTTATCGGATGCGCTTCAGGTCGCGTTGGACCCCAAATTAATGACTTCCCAAGGTAAGCTTCGTAAAAAAGAGGTGGGAAAAGCCGTTTATGAATATAGTAGAGGTTAAACATTTGAAGATCTGGGACGCCAATACGGACAAGGTCATTATTCATAACAGTTCATTTCAGGTCAAACAGGGAAGCTGTCTGGCCATTGTCGGAGAAAGCGGAAGTGGCAAGTCCGTCACATGCAGGTCCATTATGCGTTTGAATAAACCCTGGATTCGCCAGTCCGGAACAATTCTCTTCAAAGGTGAGGACGTGAACCAGCTTTCTGAACAAGAGATGAGACAAAGAAGAGGCAAAAACTTGTGCATGATTCTCCAAAATGGCATGAGCGCATTTGACCCTTCTTGTGTAATCGGTGTCCATATCCGGGAGACGCTACAGACACATTTCGACTGGAACAACAAAGAGAGCGAACGGAAGATCATTAGCGCCATGGAAAGTGTCATGTTAAAGAATCCGCAGGAAATCCTGAATCAATATCCACATCAGCTATCAGGTGGCATGTTGCAGCGAATTATGATTGCATTGGCACTTGTGTTGGAGCCGGATCTGATCATTGCGGATGAACCCACAACGGCATTGGATACGATCTCTCAATATGAGGTGGTTGAACAATTGATTCGATTACGCGAACGAATGGGTTGTTCCATGCTGTTTATATCCCATGACCTCGGTGTGGTCCAGAAGATTGCAGATGAAGTGATGGTCATGAAAGACGGTGCCATTGTCGAAAGTGGGCACATTCGGTCTGTTTTTACGAAGCCGAAGCATGCCTATACTCAATATTTGGTTTCCACCCGGTTGGAGCTGAGCAATCATTTCAGGAAATTGATGCAGGGAGGGGATACAGTTGCTCAACGTGGATGGGATAGAAAAGTCCTATAAACAAGGCGGATTATTCTCCAAACAAAGGCAGCAGGTGTTAAAAAATGTTGCATTTGAATGCCAGCATGGCGAATGTCTCGGCATCATCGGTGAAAGTGGGAGCGGCAAGTCGACATTGGGCCGTCTGATCCTGGGTATCGAGAAGCCTGATCGCGGGCGTATTTTATTTGAGGGGAAAAACGTGAATGATCGCCGCGTGAGAAGGGGCAGCATTAGTGCCGTGTTTCAAAATTATACGTCCTCCATTAATCCATTTCTCACGGTGGAGGAAGCCATTATGGAGCCTTTGAAAGCTCATAAAAAAGTGGAAGCGGATATACAAAGCAAGGTGGATACGTTGTTGCATCAAGTGGGATTAGACTCGTCCTACAGGCTCAAATATCCGCATGAATTATCCGGTGGAGAGGCTCAGAGAGTATGTATTGCGAGAGCCATATCTACTGAACCCCGATGCATTGTATTCGATGAAGCCATCAGTTCTCTGGACGTGTCTGTGCAGATTCAGGTGCTGCGATTGTTAAAAGAATTGAAGCAATTCTATCAGATGAGCTACGTGTTCATTACGCATGATATTCAGGCGGCAGCCTATATTTGCGATAGGGTTATTATTTTCAGGGACGGTCAGATTGAGGAGATGGTGCCTATTGAGCAGCTGAAGGATGTTCAGTCCGATTATGCCAGGAGATTATTAACCTATTTAATTACATTCCAAGGGGAGGACTGAGGATGAGTGGAGCGATGTCATGGCCGTTTCTGCGTTTGTACATCCTGGTTCTTCTGTATTTTAGTGCAAATGCAATTCTTAATGTCATTATTCCTTTACAGGGTGAATCCTTGGGGGCGAGCAGTACAACCATTGGGCTGATTATGGGTGCCTATATGTTCACGACCATGTTTTTCAGGCCATGGGCAGGTCATATCATTCAAAAGCACGGACCGATCAAAGTACTTCGTTTTATTCTGATTATTAATGGTTGTGCCCTTGTTCTATACACGTTTACAGGGCTTGGAGGTTATCTGGTTGCTCGTATTTTACAGGGGGTATCAACCGCTTTCTTTTCCATGACGCTGCAGATTGGCATTATTGATGCCCTGCCGGAGAAAGACCGTTCCCAGGGCATTTCCTATTATTCGTTGTTCAGTTATATCCCCGGCATTGTGGGACCTGTCTTGGCGCTAGGAATCTGGCAGACAGGCGGCATGGATTATTTTACGGTTGTGCTCGTCGGTATTGCCATCTGTACAGGTGTCTTCGGATATACTGCCAAAATGGACAAGAACAATGAGCAACATCCTGTTGAAAATTCATCAGAGCAGAACGTAAGCATGTTTCAATCCTTTCGCCAATTGGTGCAAAATCCATTCTTGTTTAGATGCAGTGTACTGATGCTAAGTGCTTCCGTTGTATTTGGTGCCATCACGACCTTTATTCCCCTGTACACCAGTCAATTGCCAAGCGGCAATGCGGGTGTCTATCTGATGCTTCAGGCAGGAACTGTTGTGATCGCCCGGATGTTGTTACGTAAAAAAATCCCCTCCGATGGCAAATGGCATGCACCTTTTATCATGGGAACGATGCTGCTGCTGGCATTAGCCGCACTATGTGTAAGCTGGGCAATGACAGGAGGAGCTGTCCTTTTGTATGTGGGGGCTATCTTGATGGGTATCGCTCAATCCATTATCTATCCAACGTTAACCACCTATTTATCCTTTGTGCTGCCACAGTTGAATCGGAATGTGTTAATCGGTTTATTCATTGCGACAGCAGATCTGGGTGTATCTCTGGGCGGTGTGTTGATGGGGCCGGTCGCTGATTTATCTTCCTATTCGTTTATGTATATGATTTGTGCTATCCTAGGGGCGGTAATGATAGCTTTTGCCTATGAACGAAGAAAACCAGTCACAGATGTGTCTGTGATCGCACGAGAAAAACAAATATGATTTGACAACATCGTTCAACAGGATTATAGTCATTGTTGTTAATCGTAATAATTACTATTAAGGTCTGAGGCATATGGACCACAACCATAAGGAGTAGATACACATGACACAAAAGCAGGTTCCGGTAACTGTTCTTAGCGGTTACCTCGGTTCAGGTAAAACAACCGTTCTTAATCACGTACTGCACAATCGCCAGGGGCTCAAGGTCGCCGTCATCGTTAATGACATGAGTGAGGTCAACATCGATGCCGCTCTGGTGAAGGGTGAGGCGACATTGTCGCGCACCGAAGAAAAGCTGGTGGAGCTGTCCAATGGCTGCATCTGCTGCACCTTGCGGGATGATCTGTTGCAGGAGATTGAGAAGCTGGTGAATGAAGGCAGGTTTGATTATATCCTGATTGAATCCACAGGCATCAGTGAACCTGTGCCTGTAGCGCAGACATTTACATATGCCGACGAGGAGTCGGGTATTGATCTGACAAGTCTGGCGAAGCTGGATTGTCTGGTAACCGTCGTGGATGCCCATCGATTTTGGCATGATTTTGCCTCAGGGCAGAGCCTGCTGGATCGGAACCAGGCCACAGGTGAGGAAGATACCCGCGATGTTGTGGACCTGCTGATTGATCAGATCGAGACTTGTGATGTTCTGCTGCTGAACAAATGTGATCTGGTCGATGACGTGGAGCTGAATAAGCTTGAAGGTGTCATCCGCAAGCTTCAGCCTAACGCCAAAATCATTCGGATTGTGAACGGTCAAGTCACCCCGTCTGAAATTTTGAATACAGGTCTCTTCAACTTCGAGAAAGCAAGCATGTCCGCCGGGTGGATTCAGGAACTGGAGAAGGAATCCCATACACCGGAGACCGAGGAATACGGTATTGGTTCCTTCGTGTATCGTCGTCGGAAACCATTTCATCCTTCTCGTCTAGCTGAATTCATGAGCTACTGGCCGGAAGAAGTGGTGCGTGCCAAAGGGCTGGTCTGGCTCGCGGCTGAAGGAGATGTGGCTGCAAGTCTGAGTCAGGCGGGATCGTCGATTCAGTTTGGCCCCGCCGGACATTGGGTTGCGGCTTTACCGGAAGCGGACAAGGAAGAAATTTTGCGTACGGAGCCAGATGTACTGAAAAAGTGGGACGCGCAGTGGGGAGACCGTCAGACCGAGCTGGTCATGATCGGGATTGAAATGGAGCGCGCCATCATTGAAGACGAACTTGACCAATGTCTGCTCAGTGATGAAGAAATGCAGGCCGATTGGGGGCATTTCGACAATCCTCTCCCTTGGCCAGTTGAAGTCGTATAAAAAATAAATTCATAAAGGAGCTGTAAACCATGGCCAAAAAATCAAAAGTGGTACGTGAAAAACAACGTCAGGCAATTGTAGCCAAATATGCGGAGCTACGCCGGGAACTGAAAGAAAAAGGGGATTATGAAGCGCTGCAGAAACTGCCGCGCAATGCTTCTCCGACCCGATTGAAAAATCGCTGTGAACTGACAGGCCGCCCGAGAGGATATTTGCGCAAGTTCAAGGTATCGCGGATTGTGTTCCGTGAGCTGGCTCATCAAGGTCAAATTCCGGGCGTCACGAAGTCAAGCTGGTAAGACACATGCATGATCCATTTGATTATGATTGTGTGATTGTGGGAGGGGGCCAGCCGGAATCGGCATGGCCTCTGTCCTGCAGGATCTGGGAATGCCTCGTTTTACCGTGCTGGAACGCAGTGAGGTGGGAGCAACTTTTTTGGCGTGGCCGGAGGAAATGCGTCTGATCACCCCTTCGTTCACAAGCAATGCCTATGGCATGATGGATCTGAACGCCGTGGCTTTGAATACGTCTCCAGCGTACACACTGGGAACAGAACACCCGACAGGGTTGGAGTATGCGAAGTATTTGCAGGTGGTGAGCCAGTTCAAGAAATTGCCTGTGCAAACGGGAGTAGATGTTTCGGAGGTTATTCCGGAGGAGAAAGGCTTCTGGGTCGTGACATCCAATGGACAACTGCGGACACGCTATGTCATCTGGGCAGCAGGTGAATTTCAATATCCGAGACTGGACTTGTTTCCTGGGGCTGAGTATGGTGTGCACAGCAGTTTATTTTCCAGCTGGACGGTGGTTCAGGGAGAAGAATGTGTCATCGTTGGTGGCTATGAGAGCGGTGTGGATGCAGCTATTCACCTGAGTAAACTGGGGAAAAACGTAACGGTAATCGACCGAAACGGACGAGGACTCGCCAAGGGCAGCAGTGATCCAAGTGTGGAACTAAGCCCCTATACGAAGGATCGCCTGCGCTCGGCAATGATGGATAAGCGAATAAACATGATGCAAGGTTATGAGGTCAAGTGGATTGAACCGGATGAACCGGGCGGTTATGTTCTCTATTGCGAGAACGATTCCGGAGAGTCCCACTTGCTTAAGACGGGTCAGGCTCCTATTCTGGCGACCGGGTTCCGCAGCAGTTTGCACCTGATTGAGAATCTCGTCGAGCGCAACAAGGTAGGTCAGCTGCAATTGGGAGCGGCGGATGAATCGACGATTGCCCCCGGACTGTTTATTACTGGACCACAGGTCATGCATGGTCAACTCCAATTTTGCTTCATTTATAAATTCAGACAGCGCTTTGCGGTTGTGGCTCAGGCCATGGGCGAGAGACTTGGGTTGGATCTGACTCCGCTGGAAATCTATCGCAAAGAAGGCATGTTTCTTGATGATCTGTCCTGCTGCGGTGAAGACTGCACATGCTGAATTCGGTTGTGGAGTAACCCGAAGAACTTCGTAAAGTGGTGCTGGTTGGCTTCGAATCCGCGGGCAAATCGGCTCTGTTTCGGGGACTTACGGGCAGAGATACGGGTGAGGAATCCAATGTACGGGGCTCCACGGTAACAATCCGCAGAGCGGAGTTGCTTGAGCACCAGCTTGAATTGCTCGATACACCCGGAATCCGGATGAAGGATGATAGCGTAACGACCATGTTGACGTTAAAACAGCTCGCAGCCGGTGATACAGTAATCTTGGTCATCCGCGGCACAGATGTGGTGCAGGAACTGCCTTTACTGCTCGGTATGCTGGATGTCACAGGCAAAAATGCTGTATTGGTGCTTACGTTTGCCGACAAATGTGGTCCCGGATTATCGGCTCAGGTTAACTATTACCGTAAAGGTCTGGGCATTTCCGTTCTGCCGCTCAATACAAGGGAAATGGATGGAAACGCCCAAGACCTGATATGCCGGGCGATTGTTGCCGCCAGACCCATGAAGAGGCATCCGGAGCTTGCATCACCTCCTGAATCGTCTGTGGACGAACCGCAGACAACGATGTTTGAGCATACGGTTTGGGGACGTTTTGTGGCTTTGGCTGCACTGGTATTATTATTTGCAGCACCGGTGTATGTGGCCTATCTGTTCTCCGGCTGGATACAACCGCTCGCAGATGCCTGGATTCTTGAACCGCTCCATCGTATGACTGTGGGATTATGGAATCCGCTACAGGCGATAATGCTCGGAGATTACGGGATAATTAGTCTGGGCTTGTATTCGTTTATATGGGCATTTCCGGTCGTATTCCTTATTGGGGTCAGTGTGGCGGTGACGGAGGAAAGCGGACTGAAAGATCGGATTACCGACTCGCTGGATGGGTGGATGCGCAAAATCGGCTTGAACGGTAAGGATCTGATTCCGGTCCTCAGTGGTTTTGGATGCAATGTCGTGGCTGTGTTCCAGAGCCGTACATGCAGCTCCTGTACACGAAAGACCTGTGTTTCAATGATCTCCTTCGGTTCTGCATGCAGCTACCAGATTGGAGCTTCTCTATCCATATTCAGTTCCGGCGGTAAGCCGTGGCTGTTCTTTCCTTATATGCTTGTACTGGTACTTGCGGGCGCAATTCATACACGTCTGTGGAATCGAAATCGGCTGGATGACACGCTCCCGTTACATGCCAACCGTACATTTATGCAAAAGCCATCATGGCGCTCTGTAAGCTGGCGCGTTCGGTCTGTCATGAAACAGTTTCTCGTGCAGGCGATGCCTATTTTCATCGGTATTTGTGTGGTGGCCACGTTGCTGGAGCAGACGGGGGTACTGTCTGCCCTGACTGGCGCGTTGACGCCGGCACTTGCGATCTTTCATCTGCCGGGCGATGCCGCGAGCGGCATTCTGTTTTCCATTTTGCGAAAAGACGGGTTGTTGGTGCTGAATCAGGATCAGGGTTCCTTCGTTGAAGACTTGAGTGGCGGGCAGCTGTTTATTCTTGTGTACCTGGCCTCCACGTTAACGGCATGTCTGGTGACGATGTGGACCATTCGCAAGGAGTTGGGAACAGTCTTTGGTATGCAACTGGCAGGCAGACAGCTCGTAACGTCACTGGGCAGTGCATTTGTACTGGGGTGGCTATGGAACTGGATTGCATAACGATGTTGATGAAAGGGTGTGATCTCCATGTTGGACTCATTTAACATTCGAAGAATTCAATCGGTGATGAACGGTTATATCCATGAGAAGGTCCCGTCACCACTGCGCACCATGGTGAAATTAACGTATGAGATGAATGACAATGAACTGATTTTGACCGAGGAAAGGCCTGCTGAAGAACGATATCAGTGGGACAAACTGCATATTGCCCGATTTTACTGGGAAGAGAATCAGTGGAAGGTATATGCCAAAGACGAACACAGCAGCTGGAATGTGGTAGACGTTATTGAGCCTTGTCCTGATTTTGAAGATCTGCTGGAGCAGGTTGAGCGGGACGAAGCGGGTCTGTTCTGGCGCTGAACGCGCGGTTTTTAACGCAAATATGTGCTGGAGGGAGGGTTTGTAATGCAAAAGGTACAACAGAATAACAGGATTAGCCGAGTAGTGAGCGATTCTTTTATCATGCCGGATAAAGCCGAGCGTTTGCGGTTATTTGGCTCCGTTGATCCCATACAGGGAGATAAGCCTGTTCAGAAAGAAGAGATGCAAGATTTGCAGAATAGCAAAAATGATTTTCTATTTGAGCTGCAGCAAGTCGGTATTGATCAGGTGAAGTATCCCTTGGATGTCATTTCGGCCAAAGATCCCGTTCGATTGTCCAGCATCGGAACGTTCCGGCTAACGACTTCGCTGGATCGCGAATCGAAAGGCATTAACATGAGCCGCTTGATGGAGCAGCTTCAACACAGTCACGGTGAAGGGTTGAGTGACCGGATTCCGGATCTGATTGCGTTGACGCAGCAGATGGCCGAACAGATGAATCAGCCGAAGGCGGAGCTGAAAGTGACCTATCCCTGGTTCTACGAACGAACCGCCCCCGTAACCGGTTTGTCTGGACTAAATCATTCTTTGGCTACGGTTCATGTTATCTGGGAAGCTGGAAAACCCCCTGTTCTGAGAACAGGTTTACATATACAGGTCACGACGTTATGCCCATGTTCGAAGGAGATCAGCGAATATAGCGCGCACAACCAGCGTGGGTTATTGCGTATCCAGGTACAAGCCAACCCGGGAGACGCGCTGCCGGGCTATTGGAAGGAAGAACTGCTAAATGTGGCCGAATCCAATGCAAGCAGCTGTCTTTACCCCATACTCAAAAGGCCTGATGAGAAACGGGTCACGGAACGTGCATATGAGAACCCGCGGTTTGTGGAAGATATCGTCAGGCTGGTGGCGGCAGATCTGTATGAGAAGCACTGGGTAAATAAATTTAAGGTAGACTGCAAAAATGAAGAGTCCATTCATCAGCATGATGCCGTAGCTCGTATCGTATATGACAAGTCGAGATAACGATAGTGTGTGGGCTAAGGAATTCATTTTATTTTATATCACTTTACAAAATGAAGAGAAAACAGAAGAACCACCGTCAGAGCTTCAGCGGCGGTTCTTCTGTTTTTTTTGCGATCCTATGAGCAATCCAAGTGCCATTGCGCTAGACTTCATACAAAATTTCACCCGTTCGCGATACATCATATCCTTCAAATGATTGCAGTTCCTGCCTGAATGCCGGTGATTGCAGAATGCGCAGTACCGATTCGATCCACGCTTCGTTCCCTTGTTTCTTCAGCATGACCAGATCGTAACGTTCCTGAACAAGTGGAATAAAATCAACCTGACCGACAAGTCGTGCAGCCTTCTCACTGCCGATTCCTACATCGGCTTCACCGGAACTGACCTTGGCAGCTACGCCCATATGACTGGTTTCTTCCACGTCATACCCAATCAGATGGGAAGTAGCGATACCATGCAGACGCAATTGTTCATCCAGCAATACACGTGCACCCGAACCTTTCTCACGGTTAGCCAATCGTAGCTCAGGCTGCTTCAGATCTGTCCAGTTCTGCAAGCCGCGCGGATTACCACGTTGAACGTACAGCCCGGCAGGTCGTGTCAGCAGATTCACGACGACATACGACCAGCCAATCAGGATTTTGCGAATGTAGGGCAGATTATACTCTCCTGTATCTCCATCCAGCAGATGGGTGCTGACCAGATCGGATTCCCCGCGGTACATGGAGATCAAGCCGTCGAGACTGCCCATGAACGAACGCAGCGGACGAATATCTCGTGTTTGCTTTTCCATATATCGCATGAGAATATCGAGGCTAACATCTTGTCCCGTAATGACCAGATGACGGGCCGAATGCGCTGACAAAGAGTTGCCCGTCATGGAGCTTGAAGCTGCGAATGTCTCTCTGGATAGAGGCGTAGCATTTGCAGCGGAATGAACGGTATGATTGGTCGGATCACTTCCCGTCCCGGAATAAGATTCAGAGGGGGGAACTGAATCCACAGCGGCCCGGTGCGCTGGCGATTGAAGCTGCTTGGAGCGCTGTTTATAAGCCTCCAGATCGGTGGCATCAACTCGCATTTGTTTGCCGACGCGATAAGCGACGAGGTCTCCCTTTTTGATTAGATCGTAAACCGTCAGTTTGGATATTTTAAGTAGCTTGGATATTTCTTCGGTGGTATAGGATTGCTCCTCCGTCATCAGTGAAGATCCTCCTTCAAGGTACAGATCATATAACGTTTCGTTCATCAACGCTCATCGTCCCGGATAAACGCTGGGGTCTCTTGTACTATACCATTAACAGCCAGAGGGGATAAACTCGCCCACCACAATTCAGCTATCGATGGTTTGGCTTTCAACGGGTGCACCAAAGACTGCCTTCCTATTTCAATGATCTTATGTATAATGAAATATAATTAATTATATCTAGTTATAACTAAACATAACATCGGGGGAGAAGTAGATGAAAAAGAGTATTGGATATGTGTTGGGGAGTATGTCACTTGGACTGGCTCTCGTATTAGCCGGTTGCGGTGCAAGTACGGACAGTAACGATACATCCACAGCAATGGAACAAACCAGTTTAACACCAGCGACATCAGGTGAGAGTTCAACGTCTGGGGCAACAGATACTAAGGAAAGGGTGGAGCTAACGATCTCAGCGGCAGCCAGTCTCACGGATGCCATGAAGGAAATCGAAACGAATTTTGAAGCCGCGAATCCCAATGTGGAGCTTAACTTCAACTTTGGTGCATCCGGTGCATTGCAGCAGCAGATTGAACAAGGCGCGCCAGCAGATGTATTTGTATCGGCTGCGACCAAAAATATGAACGCGCTCGTGGATGAGAAATTGATTGCATCGGGTGATCAGAAGAATTTGCTGCAAAATTCATTGGTAGCCATTATTCCAGCGGATAGTTCAGATACCGTAACAAGCGAGAAGGATCTGACGGCGGATTCCATCAAGACCGTAGCGATTGGTATACCGGAAAGTGTGCCTGCTGGAACCTATGCGAAGGAAGCATTGACCAATGCCAAACTATGGGATCAGTTGGAGGGTAAGCTTGTACAAGGCAAGGATGTCAGACAGGTTCTGCAATATGTAGAAACAGGCAATGCGGATGCGGGGTTTGTGTACAAAACGGATGCACTCACTTCTGATCAGGTGAAAATTGCTTTTGAAGTAGACAAGAACAGCTATACACCTGCGAATTATCCAGTAGGGATTATTGAAGGTACGAAGCACCGAACAGAAGCAGAACAATTCTATACGTATTTGCAAACGCCTGAAGTGCTTGATGTATTTGCCAAGTACGGGTTCTCCATTCCGGAATGAATGTGAGTGCAATAGACTGGGCGGTATTCTGGCCACCGGTTCGTCTTTCCCTTCAGGTTGCGCTGTTGTCCAGTGTGATCGCAGCAGTGTTTGGCATCACTGTGGCCTGGAAGATGTCGCGTACCTCGTTCCGTGGCAAAATTTTTCTGGAAACGGCATTTATGCTTCCGCTCGTGCTTCCGCCGACCGTGGTCGGATTTATATTGCTCGTGTTACTGGGGCGTAAGAGCCTGCTCGGACAGTGGATTGAAGCCATCTTCTCCGCACCTGTCATTTTCTCCTGGTGGGCTGCTGTGATTGCCTCGGTGGTGGTTGCTTTCCCATTGGTTTATCAGACGATGAAATCCGGCTTTAGCGGGATTGATCGGGATCTGGAAGATGCAGGCCGCTCGATCGGAGCGAATGATTGGCAGGTATTTCGTTATATCTCACTTCCGCTTGCAGGGAGAGCGTTGATGACAGCTTTCATCCTGGGTTTCGCCCGTGCACTGGGTGAATTCGGGGCCACGCTCATGATCGCAGGTAATATTCCGGGCAAAACGCAAACCGTACCCACTGCGATCTATGTTGCTGTGGATTCGGGCAATCAGACGATGGCCTGGATGTGGACCGGCTCTATTATTATCATTTCGTTTATCATGCTGCTCTTAACCAGACAGCCGCGCGACGGGAAGGCATGATGTGTGCTATTTAAAGTGAAAGTGATAAGGATTAGCATACAAAAACCCGCTCAAAGGAATCATTCCTTGGAGCGGGTTTTCATTTACACACGCCGCGTATATCGTATATCATGTATGTTTACGTTCATCCAGCCGATTTTTGTTCAGCCTGTTTGAACAGAAGGTGTCTTATAACGGGCAGGGTCCAGCGTTTTGATCATAAATACAATCTCTTCCTGCCGATCAGGTGTCTGTACCGTTTTATGATAAAAAGGTTCATATCCCCGCCGTTCATACATGGGAGCAAGCCAGGGATGGCGGGTCGCTGTTGCCAGAAATACGGCAGGGGCATCAAGCTTTTGCAGAATGATATGTTGCTCTACCCAATCTAGTAGTTTGGAGCCATAGCCCTGGCTTTTATGGGCCGGACTTACCGCGAACCAGCGGATGAAAGGATAGGGGCTGATTGCTTGCCGCTGTAGATCCTCGGCTCGATCAAGGGTAACCGTGGCAATGATTTCTCCCCCTTTTTCAAGAATATAGCATTCATGCTGTACAATATTATTCTGGATGACTTCCAGTGTAGCGTGTCCGGCTGGAAAAGGAATGTTCAGGGCCCGAATTGTCTCATAGGCATCAACGGTAACAGCCTGCAATTGTTCGGCATCTTCAAGCGTAGCCAATCGGTATTGTTCGGACATGGTCGATCAATCCCTTCTATGAAAATTAACTATTCCAACCTGTTAAGTTGGTTTAATATTTTGGTGTTATTTTATCATGAAATTCATGGTTGGAATATAATTCTCGAATCAGATCTGTCTATAAGCCCATCGAAAGCTTCTATATGTAAAAATGACAAAATTTTTTCCAATTTTACTCGTTTCAGGACTCGCCTAAACCATGCTCTATCCTGTAAAATAGAACTAACTGATTCCAGCCAAGAACTGAAATAAGGAGAGACGACTAATGAATACGAAACCTGATTGCGGTATATCGTTGCAAATCGACGACTATCTGGATCTTTTGCATTTTGCCATCCAAATCGAGGATCAGGAATGGCAGCAGTCCCTTATCCACCAGCTCAAAATATTTCAGCCGGAAGCGGAGCAGCGCACACCTGAAGAAGAATTATGGATGAGATTTGATTATATCAACAGTAAACTGACAGGTCTCTGCCACCAGATTCACGCGGCCCATTCAACGGATGAACGCAAGAAGTTTGAAGAACGAATCGGACTGTTGCAACTGCAGCGTATAGAAGTAGCTCGTAAAATTAAATGGGCTAGTCGCAGATAGATGCGTATTTGAATTTAATGTGATCTGCAATTGAAGAAGCGATCCCCAACCCCGTTGGAGGAGCGCTTCTTTTGGTTTACTTTTGGATCAGAATTGGTGAAGCATAGAGAAGTTCTATAACGTTATCAGGATGTCCTATTAACATATATATTGCCTGGGCATGACATCCGGTGCTATTCTTTGTTCAACCTAATTCCGACTATACAAGTGTGAATGGTTAGTTAAATCAAAGATGAGGAATGGGAGTACACATCATATTGGCTGAAATGACAGCCTGTGGAGGAGATCGGGAATGGTTAATCAATGGGGGATTCAGAAATTTCGGACAGCATTGCTGTTCATTACTATGTTGGCGGTACTGGCGGGTTGCAGCTCAGGCAATGCATCGAATGAATCGGATTCCACATCTGCGTCCGGTCAAGATAAAGTGAAGAAGATCATTGTGGGTACAGGCACTCAATTCCCGAATGTTTGCTTTATTGATGAGAATGGCAAGCTGACGGGATATGATGTAGAACTGATCCGCGAGATTGATAAACGATTGCCAGAATATGAATTTGAGTTCAGTACAATGGAATTCAAAAACCTGCTCCTCAGTCTTGAAACGAAGAAAATAGACCTGATCGCTCACCAGATGGAAGTGAATGAAGAGAGACAGGCCAAGTTCCTTTTTAATGACGAGGCATACAACATTTTTCCTAATAAAATCGTTGTGAGCGAGAAAAACCAGGATGTAAAATCCATCGAGGATCTGAAAGGTAAAAAACTGATTGTTGGCGCTACGAGTAATGCAGCTGTACTGGCTGAGAAATGGAATGCAGCGAACGGAAACGTCATTGAAATTGTGTATTCCGGAGCAGGGGAAGATACGAATACCCAGATCAAAACAGGCCGGGTGGATGCAACCATCAGCACGCAGTTTGCCATCGATTATCAGAATAAAGTGGTGGATGCACAGTTAAAGACTGTCGGAGAGGCTCTGTCCAACTCCAAAGTGTATTTCATTCTGAACAAGGATGAGGAAGAACTCAAAACAAAAATTGATGAAGCGCTCAAATCAATCAAGGAAGATGGAACATTGAGCAAATTGAGCACAGAGTGGCTGGGAGCCGATTACACGGTTGAGGAATAGTTCGTTGAGAAAGGTGAGCGACGGTTATGGGTAAATCATTCGATCTGTCATTGGTTCTGGATTTCGTCCCTGAACTGCTGCGATATTTGCATATTACACTGATTGTACTGGGTGGCTCCATTGTGCTCGGTCTGGTGGGCGGTGTGCTTCTGGCGGTTCCGAGGTTATACCGGATTCCGGTGCTGAGCCAGCTCGCGACCCTGTACGTCTCTTTCATGCGGGGCACACCGATTCTCATCAAGTTGTTTCTGGTCTACTACGGATTACCTGAATTGCTCAAGCCTATAGGAGTCGATCTGTCCAGGACTGATCCGCTGGTATTTGTCATCGTGACTTATGCGTTAAGTGATGCAGCGTCCTTTGCGGAAATCTTTCGCGGAGCTGTGCGCAGTGTGGACAAGGGACAGACGGAAGCAGCTTATGCGGCGGGCTTGACCACGTTTCAGTCGTTTCGGCGGATTGTGGTTCCGCAGGCACTCATTGTTGCTTTTCCGAATATGGCGAATACGTTGATTGGCTCGTTAAAGGATACGTCACTTGCTTTTTCGATTGGGGTCATGGACATGGTGGGCAGGGGGCAAACACTGATCTCGGCTACATCGCATGCACTTGAAGTGTATATCAGTCTGTCGGTTGTCTACTATGTTATCGTACTGGTACTTGAAAAAGGGTTTGCTGTCGCTGAACGAAGACTCCAGCGTCACGAACGTAAGAAAGAAGTCCGTGGGCCAGCGGTAAGAGCTGAACGCCTGAAACGAATAGCGGGGTGAGCGAATGTCTATTGATTTCAACTTTATCTACACATCTTTTTTCCAGATTCTAAAGGCATTGCCACTGACACTCGTCATTACGATTGTACCGTTGATCGCAGGCTTTGGCGTTGGTCTGGTCACTGCTTTAATTCGAATCTATAAAGTTCCCTGGGTCTACCGAATCGCTGATTTCTATGTCTCGTTTTTTAGGGGAACACCGATGCTGATGCACTTGTTTCTAATCTATTACGGGATTCCGCTGATCATCGACAAGCTTGCAGCCCGTTACGGCTGGGCCTTTCAGTCGTCTTCCATTCCGATTCTGGTGTTTGTGCTATTCGCCTTCTCGTTAACTGCGGGAGCTTATATGTCTGAGATTATCCGTTCCGGCATTCTGGCGGTGGATACCGGGCAGATGGAGGCTGCACATGCCGTGGGCATGAGTACCTCCCAAGCGTTGAGACGCATTATTTTACCTCAGGCGGTTGGTGCGGTTCTGCCGAATCTGTGCAGCATGTTTGTTGGTTTCCTGCATGGATCAACACTTGCGTTTACCGTGTCACAGATGGATATTCTCGGCAAAGCGGATGTGGTGGCTTCAGTCAGCCTGAAATTTCTGGAGGCTTTCATTGCCGCCGCATTAATCTATTGGGGTCTGACGGTAATTGCCGAACGGATTACAGCTTTGCTGGAACGAAGAGTTGCCGTGTACAGCAAAGGAGGGGTGTCATGATATCACTGACGAATATACACAAATCTTTTGGTCAACAGGAAGTGTTGAAAGGTATTGATCTGACTGTGGAGCAGGGGGATGTTGTTGCCATTCTTGGACCAAGCGGCTCCGGCAAAACGACATTGCTGCGCTGTGTGAATTTTCTTGAACGTGCCGATGAGGGCAAGGTACAGATCAGCGGATTAACCGTAGACTGTAAGCATGCCCGCAAACATGACATTGTGCAGTTGCGGCGAAAAACGGCGATGGTGTTCCAGCATTATAACCTGTTCAAACATAAAACGGTGCTGGATAACGTAACGGAAGGGTTAATCATCGCCCAGAAAATGTCCAAAGCAGATGCTCGTGAACGAGCCTTGCGTGTCCTTGAACAAGTGGGACTGTCCGCCAAAATTAATGAGTATCCCAGCATGCTTTCAGGTGGACAACAGCAGCGGGTTGGCATCGCTCGGGCGCTGGCACTGAATCCAGAAGTAATTCTGTTCGATGAACCAACCTCTGCGCTTGATCCTGAACTTGTAGGTGAGGTGCTGTCGGTCATTCGATCGATTGCCCAGGAAGGCATTACCATGATTGTTGTCACCCATGAAATGGGTTTTGCCCGTGAGGTGGCGAATCGAGTTGTATTCATGGATGGGGGTTCCGTAGTGGAAGAAGGCACACCGGAAGAAGTGTTTGTGCGGCCCAAACAGGAACGTACCCGCCAGTTCCTCAGTCGATACTCTTCCGATTGGAGTTATGTCATCTGACGATATAGGCGCAAGCTGGAGTAACTGACGATCCCGGCCCGGCATATGCTGTAGCAGGCAAATGCTGATAGGCCGGGTTTTTCTATGGGTGAAGCAGGCCGGGACGGTAAGGAGGAGGACCATGCAGAGCAAAATCGATGAAATACTCACACATATTGCACATTCTCACCAGCAGGTTGCGCGTGTACTGGATGCCAAACGTCAAGTCGCTGTGCGCATGTCTGAAATCATCAATCATTTGCCGGATATCGAACCGGAGCTGGATGGCGTTGACGGTCTGCTGGACAGCTCGGGACAAATCAACAAAAGCATCATCTCCTATTTGGGAGGCCTGGCAGACCTGGAAGAAGCCGTAGCCGAAACGTTGACCCAGGTGATGCGGGAAATGGCGGGTCAAGAGGAAGAATAAGCCCGGAAGGCGGGTGAATGGACATGAGCAGAGAACAAAGTCTCATACTGATGCTGGACGCAGCAGCCAAGATGCAGTGGAATATTGCCCTGATTTTGGAGGCCAAGGCGCTTGAAGCCGAGAAGGTAAGGAACTGGGCGTTAAATCATTTGAATGGTGAGGCTTTTCTGACGCATAGCGATCAGGTGGCAGAGCCACTCAAAATGCATGATCAGCTGGTGGAAATACTGGAAGGATTGACCCGAATGGAAACCGGATTATGCAACAACCTGAAGGCCATCATGGTACAGAGCGATAGTGAAGAAGGCGGCATGGACGGTGGCATGTTTGGCGGTATGGATATGGGGGATCTCGGAAAATGAGTCTGTTGCGGCGTGAGCAGGAAGCGAAACTGTCCCTCATTGAGTCCATTGCACACAGTCAGCAGGCGCTCGCCCGCATTCTGGACAGTGTGGCCAGCGTGTCTGCCCACTCGGAAGTATCCGCCCGCAGTCTGGCCGAGAACATTCGTTTGCTGAGCCGTTATCAAGAGGAGATGTCCCGGATGGTTACGGGGATTCAATTGGCCCGAATCCAGCATGGGGAGCCTGGTGTGCCATGGCTCAAAGACCCTGGATATGCGATACGCATGGTCCGGAACATACAGGAGGAATGTTGACATGTTAAAGAAGAAAAAAATACGTCTGAGAACCAAAAGAGCTCTGCTTGCTCGCGGGGCCCGTCTGCGTAAAATCCGTAAACTGCGTGCGGTCAAAGGCAAACGTGTACTGCACAAACGTACCCTCAAAGGACGCAGTGCGTGGCTCAAAAAAAAGAAACGTGCGGTACGACGGCACCGGAGTGTGAAGCCCGTACAACCTGTCGTCCCGGCTACCCCTACCGATCCGAACCCGGACAGCGCCTACAGCCAGGGGTACAACGAAGCGTACAACGAGGGATTCAACGCGGGTTTCGCCAAGGGATTCGAGGACGGACATCAGTTGGCTTACAAAGCGCAATAACAGAGTAGGTTTGCATTTTCGGATGACTATAGATGCATGTCCAGTATATGACGATTGCCCGGGGGGACGGATCCCTCCGGGTTATTTGTATCGCCGCAAAAGCGGACATGCCCGTGCAGGCCGATGTGGAGGGCAGACGCCAATTTTGCGCCTTGCAGGACACCCGTCCATGATGCATCTGACCCCGGGGCATATCCTTTAGAGGGAACACCAATCTCGGGGAGAATCTGAAAGTGGGATCTCCTGAAGGAAGACAGGGTGAAGGATGTGGCAAAACGACGACACCGGCCGCCTACAGAAGCGGAGACGGCTTACCGTGGCGGATATGCAGAAGGCCGCAGATTTGGCGGCTGTCAGGCCATAATGGAGCGAGTGCAGATGTTTGAGCCTACCGTGCGGAATATGAAAGTGCTGTACATTCCGCAAGGATTCGATGCCATCGATGAAGGCGTCATTGGAGCCTTGCAGCAATCTGTTCGTGAATGTGTTGTCGGATCGCCGGCAAACATGCTGCAGGAAGCCAGCCAGCACAGGCCCGATCTGGTGCTGGTCATGAATGGACTACACGTATTTCCCCCCGATCATCTGGAACAGGTGAATGGCATAAGGGGACTGGGAATTCGAACAGCAGTATGGTTTGTGGATGATCCTTATTTTACCGAAGATACGACAAGCATTTGCCAGCATTATGATGTTGTGTTCACGCATGAGGAAGCGGCCGTGCCGTTCTATACTGCACATGGAGCGGGTCGGGTGATCTATATGCCGCTGGCAGTTAACCCGGGGATGTTTCAGCCAAGGCGTACGGGGCCACAGCATCAGTATGACATTTGTTTTATCGGTACCGGATTCTGGAATCGAATTGCACTGTTCGACGAGCTGGCTCCTTTTCTGGCGGACAAAAAGGTATTCATTGCTGGCAGCCAGTGGAACCGGCTGCAACGCTCCGACATCTTGGGCCGATTTATCCATGAGGGCTGGATTGATCCGGGAGCAACAGTGGATTATTACAATGGTGCCAAAATCGTGATTAACGTTCACCGGACTTGCGAGAATGGGGAAGACAATCGCAATACGCATCATCTTCAAGGTCATTCCATTAATCCGCGGACGTATGAGATCAGCGCCTGTGGCACGATGCAGATAACGGATGCACGCAATGATCTGCCACGCTACTACCGGCCTGGATATGACATCGAGACCTTTACAACCGCGGCTGAACTTCAGCGCAAAATCAATTATTATCTGCATCATGAAGAGGAACGGCGAGCCCTAGCTTGGCGTGGGCTGCTTACCACACTGAACCAGCACACCTTCACTCGTCGTATTGCTCAGCTGCTGGAACACGTGTAAATCTCTTTATGCAGGACAGCAGCACCGAGAATCCTATCCCAAAAATAAAGGAGTGGCGGTATGTCTCTCAAACACCGTAAAACGAGAAAGTCTCATGCACCAGTGCTCAGTCTGGCTGACCAAGCACGCAAAAACGGGCAACATGCCGGATATGATGCGGGTAAGGAAGAAGGATATCTTCGCGGCCGTGCCAACTATATAGTCAATTGTGCACAGGAACCATTGCCTTTTCGACAGATCCATGTCCTGTACGTATCTTCAGGTAAAGGTTTCCCGTACTCTCCACTGGATGAGGCAATCTTGGCCACATTACAGGGCATGGTTGCTCAGGTAACTCTTTCCGATCCACGCCAGCCTGTATCGGAAATTGCATTGCAAACCCGGCCTGATCTTGTGCTTGTGTTGGATGGCATGGATATTCCAATGGAGCACCTGGATGCAATTCGGCAAGCAGGCATTCGGACAGCGATCTGGCTTACCGATGATCCGTATTACACGGATATGACGCTTGAGACAGTGAAGCATTTCGACCATGTGTTCACCTTGGAACTGAACTGTGTGGATCTGTATCGGCAGAATGGTTGCCCTTCAGTACACTATCTGCCGTTTGCTGCCTTTACCAACCACTACTTCCCAATTACAACGCCGTCTTCACTCCACCGGGAAGTCAGCTTTATCGGTTCGGCTTACTGGAACCGGGTGTATTTCTTTAATCCGATCATGGCACAGCTGATGTCACACAATACTGTGTTTAATGGCATCTGGTGGGACCGTCTGCCTGACTATGCTGCTTACGGTGAGAAGATTGAATTGGGTCGCTGGATGAGTCCTCAGGAAACGAACGATGTTTATAACGGCACTAAAATTGTCATCAACCTTCACCGTTCCCACGAAGACGATTCCGTCAATAACAACCATGTTAAAATTCCACCAGCCTCTCCGAATCCGAGAACATTTGAAATTGCGGCTTCCACGACCCTTCAATTGACTGATGCACGGGATGATCTGGCACGTTTCTATAAACCAGGTGTAGAAATCGAGACCTACTCTTCCCCTCAGGAGCTGCTTGATAAGGTTGAATACTATCTCACTCATGAGAAAGAGCGCCGTGAGATTGCACTTCGAGGGCTGGAACGGACATTAAAGGATCACACGTATGGCAAAAGAATCAACGAACTGCTGAGTATTATATTCCCTTAATCCTGTCCGGAAGGAGGTGTGCACAGAACCCTGACATTCGTATTCAGGGTCCGTGCTGCCATGGCAACTAAACCCAAACTCATGTTGTTTTCCCATGTGTGCAACACCCGCAGCATTACGGGGGCGGAGAAGCTGCTGCTTCATTTTATGAGGGAAATGGGTACCATCTTCGATTGTGTACTTGTCGTGCCTCAGGAAGGTAAGCTCGCCGGACTTGCGCGGAGGATCGGTATTCAGGTCAAAATATGTTTCCTGCCGATGCTTCACGGTGTGTACACACCTTACCGGGGAATCGCAACGGATGCAGAACAGCTTCGCCAATCACCAGCCTATCAGGAGGTGGTCTCCCTTATCCGGGAGACTGCGCCTGAACTGGTGTTAACGAATACCTGTGTCAACGTGATGCCAGCTGTAGCAGCGAAGTCTCTGCAAATTCCGGTTATCTGGAAGATTACCGAAATTATTCAGGAGAATGAACATACAAACGAGGCTGTACAGATGATTGGTCGTTACGCGGATTGGATCATAGGCATATCCGAAACGGCGATAACCCCATTCAAACAAGCTGGCATGAGCGACAAACTCACCGTGATTTCCCCAACTTGTGATCCGTCTCTGCCAGCTCCAGATCGATGGGTGCACTTAAGGGAACGCAAACGCAAAGAGCTTGGTTTCAAGCCATCGCAAATCTGTATCGGTTATATCTCATCATTTATATATGATGCCAAAGGTCTGAAGCCGTTTATTGACATGGCGCTGCAATTGTGTGAAGTCCATTCACGCTGTCGTTTCTGGATCATTGGCACATCTGCGGACAAAAAGTACTATGACGAGTGTGTGTCACGGGTGAAAAAATCGGGTTACTATCGCAGGTTCATCTTTACGACGTTCGAAGAGAACGTATCTCTGGCGTATACGGCTATGGATATCGTTGTTATCCCGAGTATGGTCAAAGAAGGATTCGGAATGACCGCGCTGGAGGGGCTTTATTTTGCCAAACCGGTTATCGCATTTGCCCAGGGTGGATTGAAGGAATTGCTGGAATCGGTAGGCAGTGGTGCATTTCTGGCTCCTCCGGGTGATACTCAAGCGCTGTTCACGCTGGCCACAACGTTGTTGAATGATCCTGAACTGGCTTCCGACACCGGATGGCGCAATCGGACAGAAGCGGAAAAGCTCTATGGTATTGAAACCTACAGGGCAAAGTTGCATACGATGGTGACACAGTGGTTAACGCGTTTTCCCGGATGGTTTCCGTATATTCAGCCTCCGAATGGTCCAGTGTACGCATGGGGCGAGGGGCAATTGCGAACCGTGCTGGTTCTGGAACCAGCTACAGTTCGGGCACTTTTATTTCCACTGAATGTGATCCAGGCGTTGCCGCTCTCACCGTTACCTCCGCTTGCGATAGGTCAACCTGTCCATGAAGCAACAGACACCCGATCAAACGGTAGAACGGGACGGAGCCGTCACCAGCGATTATCCCATCGCAGTAGGGTACATGACGGAACGAAACGGGTGACGGGAACAGGTAGAAGGAAGCTGAAGGCGCGTAAAAAGAAACGTGTACGCGTGGGGCAACCGACTACTCGCAAACGTGCTCCTGGCAAAACCAGACGAAGCCGGGTACGCCGGAGAGTATCCAATAGACGATGAAGGCAGGGATTACGATGAAGATCATGACGGTGCTGGGGACGCGACCTGAAATTATACGGCTCAGCCTGATCATTTCCAAGCTGGACCAGTACGCGTCCAAACATATTCTGGTACACACGGGGCAGAACTTCACGGAAAGTCTCAGCGGTCTTTTCTTCAAGGAAATGGGCTTGCGGGCGCCGGACTACGTACTTCAGGATGAAGCAGCCTCGTTGGGTCGGCAGTTATCCTCGATGTTTACGCAAATGGAAGATTTATTAAATCAGGAGCAACCGGATAAAGTGCTGCTGCTCGGCGATACGAACAGTGCATTATGTGCTGTGCTGGCTGAACGGATGGGCATACCCGTCATTCATATGGAAGCGGGCAACCGATGTTTTGATCTGGATGTGCCTGAGGAGAAAAATCGCCGGGTCATCGACGCCATTTCAACCATAAATATGCCTTATACCGAACAGAGCAAGAAACATTTGGTTAGTGAAGGGGTTCCCAGTCGACGAATTGTGCTGACAGGCAATCCGATCTATGAAGTGATGCGTCACTACGACACACAGGTGAGTTCCAGCAAAATATTGAAAAAATTGAAGCTGAAGTCCGGGCAATATTTCTTGGTTACGGCCCATCGGGCAGAGAATGTTGATCACCCTCCTCATTTGCTGGAGATCATGAAAGGCTTGAACCAGGTTGCTGAAGAACATGCCATGCGAGTCATATGCAGCATTCACCCTCGAACGGCTATTCGAATTGCCGAGCATCTGCAACTGGAGATGCACCCGCTGGTGGAATTTCACGAACCATTCGGTTTTTTCGACTTCGTGATGCTGGAACGACATGCACGCTGTGCACTTACGGACAGTGGTACCGTACAGGAGGAGTGCTGCATCATGGGTGTGCCTACGGTAACCATGCGTCGCACAACAGAACGACCGGAGACGGTGGATTGCGGCAGCAACGTGGTCTCAGGTCTGGATGCGGAGCGTATTGCAGGCTGTGTGAAAGTAATGATCGAAATGTCAAATGACTGGGATTGTCCACAAGGCTACAAAGCAACCGATGTATCCAGTATAGTGGTCAAATTTCTGCTTGGAGGGAAAATGCATGTTTGAAAATAAGCGTATACTCGTGACTGGCGGTACGGGATCATGGGGTTATGAACTTGTGGCTCAACTGTTGCCCCAGCAGCCCAAGGAGATTATTGTATACTCCCGGAATGAGTCCAGCCAAGTGGCGATGAGCCGTGAATTCGAAGACCCGCGTCTTCATTTTCGCATTGGTGATATTCGAGACAAAGAAGCGTTAACGGTTGCCTGTCAACATGTGGATTATGTGTTTCATCTCGCAGCGCTCAAGCATGTTCCAGTGTGTGAAGATCAACCCTACGAAGCACTCAAAACCAACGTGATCGGCACACAAAATGTCATCGAGGCTGCGATTGAAAATAATGTGGAAAAAGTCATTTACATCTCGACCGACAAGGCCGCCAATCCATCCAATTTCTACGGCATGACTAAGGCGATCGGTGAGAAGTTGATCGTATACGCCAATCTGCTCCACAGCAATACGCGATTTGTCACTGTACGTGGTGGCAATGTACTTGGAACGAATGGCAGTGTTGTGCATTTGTTCAAAAATCAGATTCGTCAGAAAGGTCAAGTTTCCATTACCGACATGAACATGACGCGGTTCTTTCTGACCTTGAAAGATGCCATCACTTTGCTTTTCAAAGCATCGGTGGAAAGCGTGGGTGGCGAGATTTTTGTTATGACCATGCCGACGTGCAAAATTGTGGATCTCGCTGAAGTGTTGATTGAGGATTCAGGTGTGGAGAATGTGTCCATTGTGGAGCGTGGCACCCGGCCAGGCGAGAAGATTCATGAAATACTGATGAGTGAATTCGAGAGCATGACAACCGTTGTATACGATGAGCAATACTTGGTGATTTTGCCTACCCTCGGCATTCCAGGGCTAAAGGAGCATTATACCAATTGCCCCCCTGTTTCTTTCAGCAGTTTTAGTTCGGAACATCAGCTGATGACCAAACAGGAGATTCGTGACATTCTGCAACGTGGAGGGTTCCTGTCATGAAGTTGCTGATACTTGGGGGGAACGGAATGGCCGGCCATATTATGGTCGACTATTTCCGCCGTCAAGGCATCCACAGCGTCTTCTATACCACCCGGGATGTAACGGACCCTAACGGTCTGTTGCTGGATGTAAATGACAGCTTTATGGTTGACCGTCTGGTAGAGGCGGTGCACCCGGATGTCATCGTTAACGCTGTGGGTGTTTTGAACAGCTTTGCAGATGAAGACAAAATTACGGCTTATCACATTAATGGATTCCTGCCGCATCGTTTGCGGCGGGTTGCCGACACGATTGGTGCACGTCTGATTCATATCAGTACGGACTGTGTGTTCAGTGGGGACCGTGGGGCGTATCGGGAGAACGATGTTACCGATGGGACATCTGCCTACGCGATCACGAAAGCACTGGGTGAAGTCCAGGATGCTGGACATCTGACGATTCGCACGTCCATTATTGGACCTGAAATTCGGAAGGGTGGCATCGGTCTGATGCATTGGTTCATGTCCACTACAGGGGAAGTTGGCGGATATACACGTGTCTTCTGGAATGGGGTAACCACCCTTGAATTGGCCAAATGGGTAGATCATTATCTGTCGTCCCCGCTTAGCGGTCTGATTCATTTGGCTCATCCGAAACCTGTCAGCAAGCATGATCTGCTTCTCCTGTTCCAACAGACATGGAATAAGCAGGATGTTGTTGTCGTACCGGATGATAGCGTAGTGCAGGATCGTACGCTGGTGTCCACACGTGAGGACGTGAAGACAGACCTTCCGGATTATTCTACAATGCTGAAGGAGCTGGCATTATGGATGGAGCAGAGCTGACAGGCAAGAAGGTGCTGATCACAGGTGCGTCCGGTTTTACCGGACGGCATGCGGTCGCTTATTTCCGGACAGCTGGTGCAGTGGTTACAGCGGTGGTCAGGCGAGTCGGAGTGCATTCGTTCGGCGATGGTGTAGCTGTGCATGTCTGTGATCTGAATGATAAAAAGCAAGTTCGTCATTTGATTGACGAGGTGAAACCGGACTATGCCTTGCATCTCGCAGGCAAAAATTCGGTGCCGGATTCCTGGTCCGATCCGCTACTTGTATTGGAGACCAATGTGATGGCTGTACTATATCTGCTAGATGCTCTCCGGAGCTGCCCAGCGGCACGGACCGTTATTGTAGGTTCCCGGTTAAAATACACGCCTGAACCCGGTCGGCATCCGCAGCCTCCCCACCCGTACAGTCTTAGCAAAGCACTAGAGGAGATGGTGTCGCTGTCGTGGATGTCCCTCTTTGGACAGCAAATTATGCTGGCAGAGCCGGGCAATCTGATCGGTGCAGGTCCTTCAACAGGAATATGTTCGCTTCTGGCACGTCATGTTGTCGCCTGTGAACAGGAAGGCAAAACGGAGCCTTTCCGTCTATCTGGCCGGGATAATACCCGTGATTTTCTGGATGTACGGGATGCGGTTCGTGCCTACGCAACCTTGCTTGTTCAGGGCACGTCAGGCACCGTTTACCCCGTCGTATCGGGCAAAGAGAGAAGCCTGGGTGAAATAGCGGATACGCTGCTGACCATGACCGAAGCGAAAGTACCCGTACGCTGGGACGGAGCTTCTTCCGGTCCGGACGGCGCTGGAGAGCAGGAGGAGATGTCACTGCTGCGCAAGTTGGGCTGGCAGCCACTGATTCCTTTTGCTCAATCTCTTCAGGACATTCTGAGCGATGTTCGTACCCAGCAAGGGAGGTCCACTGGATGAATCCAAGAGTGTCCATTGTCATTCCGTTTTACAATTGTCCATATGTGCCTCAAGCGATTCAAAGTGCGATGAACCAGACGTATCCCGATGTGGAGATCATTATCGTCAACGATGGCTCCACACGGCATGCGGATCTGCTTCAGCCTTATCTTCCATACATTAATGTTCTGGGCAAAAGTAATGGCGGCACAGCTTCAGCTCTGAATCACGGCATTCGTCATGCCTCCGGGGATTATATCGCGTGGCTGAGTTCGGATGATCTTATTTATCCGGATAAGATTCGTCATCAGGTTGAATTCATGCAACGGGAGAATGCGCTCATCTCGCATACCAACTTTCATTACATTAATGAGCATTCAGCGGTGACCAAGCTAAATGGAGGAGCTGAACCAATGGCCGAGCCGGATTGGCTGCGCCTCTTCGTATACGGTAATCCGGTGAACGGCTGTACCGTGATGATCCGCAGGGATCTGTTCAGTGGGGTGGGTCTGTTCAATGAACTGTTGCCTTATACGCATGATCTGGATCTATGGATGCGTATTCTGCTGAACGGTCATCGATTTCCATATCTGAACGAATCGCTTACGGCATACCGACGGCATGGGGGAATGGGGACGGTACGCCATGCGGATGCCATCGGTCGGGAGGCCTCCATGGTATGGTCCAGATATCGGGAGCCTTTGTTGCAGCGGATTGCTGCCATGGGGGGATAAAGAACTTTGGTGGGGGTTATGGAGGCCGCAAGTTGGCCGAATAACTCCCTCTTTATTTATATGCATTTCGATCTGAATTTTACTGAGGGAAAGCCCCTCTTTGGATTAATGCAAAATGCTCATAGACGTAATTTATGAGTCGTTATGCAACAGATGCCCGATACCTAACGGATCTATCCTCATATAATAGGGAGAATGGTAATATTCACGCGGAGAAAGGGGAGGACCGAATGGAGCCGAAGGTATCAATTGTCATTCCTTTTTATAATTGTGCGTATATCGAGCAGGCAGTTCACAGCGCCATTCACCAGACGTATCCGCATATTGAGGTCATTGTGGTGGATGACGGCTCTACGAAGCATGTGGAGCGGCTTCAACCATTCATGGATCGCATTCGCTATATTCGAAAAGAGAATGGTGGAACAGCAACCGCGTTAAACGAGGGAATCAAACAGGCGACAGGTGATTACTTTGTCTGGCTCAGCTCCGATGATGTGATGTTGCTGGACCGGGTAGAGAAACAACTGAAGTTCATGCTTGACGTCAAAGCTTCGTTCTGTCACGGTGCCTATCATTATGTAGATGCGAACAGCGAATGGATGGACACGGTGAGACCAGAAGTAGGGAGTCGTCTGGAGATGCTTCAGGTACTGACCGAAGGTTGCCCAATCAACGGTTGCACTGTGATGCTTGAGATGGATGCATTTCGAAAGTTCGGAGTGTTTGACACCGATTTTCGCTATACGCATGACTATGAGATGTGGCTGAGACTGTTTCCGCTCTATGAGCTGTTCTATTACAATGAGCCACTGATGTGTTATCGGGTTCATGAATCAATGGGAACCAAGAAACACTTTGAGGCATTGAAAGCCGAGATGGAACTTGTTCAAGCGAAGCATCGGCCCGTATTACTCAATCTGCTACAGGTTGGCGGTTACTGGAAGTAGATGTGACAAGTCATGGAAGAAACCACGAATGCTAGATAGTGAACCGCAAGAAAAAGAGGGTATTCGGTTGCCGTAAAGTGATTGCGGCATGAACGAATATCCTCTTGTTTGTTCCTGTTTGTATAGTTACTTGACTCTAATTTTTTTCGGAAGTGAGAATGTGCATGGTTGCCGGATCAGGAAAAACGTATCCTTTGGGCAGCTTTCTCATTAATTCATTCATTACAGCGTAATCCACCTCGATATGCGTCGTGGACACAGGGGTGGAGAACCAACGATTATACAAATCACTGGGGACGAGTAATGTCATATTCTCTGACCTCCCAACTGAATGGCTTCCTGGTAGACATGCAGCGTGCGCAATCCCATCTCTTCCAGTGATCGATGTTGTTCAGCCCATGCTTTGGCTGCTGCTCCTACCTTTGCACGGGTAGCATCATCCTGCAGAAGGGCATTTAACAGTGCGCTAAGGGCTTCGACATCCTGTGGTGGCACGACCCAACCGGTATGTTCAGGCTGCACCATCTCAGGCATACCTGCCGTACCGCTTACAATGACAGGTAATCCGGCGAGCTGAGCCTCTGTAACCGAGAAAGGCTGCGTATCCTGCAAGCTAGGCTGTACATAAATGTCAGCATGACGTAGGAATGAAGGGATGTTGTCGAGTTTCCCCCAGAAAACGATGTCAGCACCTACTCCAAGATCATTGGCTAGGGAGCGCAAATCCTCCATCAGATTGCCTTCCCCAGCAATCCAGCAGACCCAATCCGAGCGATTCTTCTTAAGGCTGGAGAGTGCTTTGACCAGAATATGAACCCCTTTGATGTGCTCCAGTCTGCCCGTAAAGGCGATCACTTTTTTGCCCGCTGTTTTCCTCTGACGGAACTTGACTGCTGCTTGGGCACGGTAGGCTGGAATATCCACAGCATAAGGAATAATTCGAAATTTGGACTCGGGAACATGGAGGTCCGTAAGTGTGCTCTTAATCCAATGGCTGGAGACCAGAATAAGCTGGGATTGTTCAGCGCTTCGCTCTTCCAGTGATAGGAAGTATCGTCCACGTTTGGATTGCAAATATTCGGGAAGTGTAAGCTGCGCGTTAGAGTTCTGAGCATCGTAAAAAGTTTCGCGCGCAAGCGCTCCGTGATAACTCGTTACCATGGGTGTGTTGCGGTTTAATATACGTCTCATTGAGACCGCTGCTACCGGGTCCTGCGCATGGATGACATCGTAATGATCAACGCCGAGATAGGCGGCTCCCATTTCAAAGGCATACCTGTTCAATTCATAATAAGCCACGAGAGAATCGGCAGTGAATTGAGGCAAATCTGTCGGATTAAGTTTGGCTTGAAGCATGGGCCATACCTTATCTTTGGAGAAGGAACGATTGAGATTACGAATGTACACTTCATTTTTGGCTCCGTTGGTGCCCATAATATCCACCTCTACGCCAAGAGCCATCAGCCTGTCAGCCAGCTGTTTCACATATGTCCATATTCCACCCATCTGTGTAAGCTCCCAATAGGTCACGAGCAGAACTCTCATAGGTACCTCCTTGTCACGGCCTGCACAGGCCGATCTTCTATCCTGTTAGTCTATGAAAAAAAGCAGACGAAAGGGTGGGCATTTCCGTGGAATTAATTAAAATGGGTGATTGCAAATAGCAATGGACGAGAGCAGGCATACCATATCTAGAGAAAGATTCAACTCTACTCTACAGGAGGGATATACCGTGGCCGCATATGTACTGGAGATTAACGAAAACCTGCTGCAAACCGTTGTTCCGGTGAAGTATATGGACATTGAATTGTCATTTGTGGGGAATGACGATGTGGATATCTTTGTCGGCGGAATCAGTTACACCCGTGGGGAGCTGTATCGCTATCTTTGCCGGATTGGGGCGGATACGGGAAATCACATTATTCATAATCTCGCGGTCTCATCCGAACCGTGCGAACTGCGCATCATTAGCAACAGTTCTACACCAAGTCATCTGGTTATTCGCATGTACTGTAGAAGTGACCAAGGCCAAACCTTGGGTATACTTTCGGAGCATCAGATGATCAAATTGGCAGATTAGCAAAGATCAACATAATGAGCATCGATTAACCAATGGGGTGGAGCAGGAGAAGACCTGGTCCATTTTTTGGCATACATACGGTTCGTTAACCAATAAAAAAATAGCTTGACAGCAAAGGTATTTTCATTAGAATTAACCTATGCTTAAACAAGAGTTTAAAACGACGGTTTAAAACAAAAGTTTGAAACGTCGTGAATATAAGGCCGATGGAGAGACAAATACAAAGACAATGCCTCCAGGCCGGAAAAGAGAGTGGAGAGAGTGAAACAACAAACAGCAGTGCCCCAGGACCCGGCGGAGTTTTCAATTAAAACGATTATTCTGCCGCTACTGGCTATTATTGTCGGGATGATTATGGTCATCTTGGACAGCACGGTGGTTAACGTGGCAATTCCGAATCTGGTTCAATATTTTGAGACCGATTTGAAGACCATTCAATGGACGGTTACAGGATATACGTTGGCCTTGTCAGCCGTCATTCCGCTGGCGGGATGGTTGACCGACCGATTCGGTGCCAAAAGAGTATTTCTGTTCACGATCGCGATGTTTACTCTGGGTTCAGTCTTATGTTCGATCGCGCAATCTCCTGAACAATTGATTATTTACCGTATCATCCAGGGGCTTGGCGGAGGTATGGTTGCGCCGATTGGTATGGCGATGGTGTTCCGTCTGGCTCCTCCTGAAAGAAGAGGCTCTATCATGGGTATGCTGGGGATTCCGATGCTGTTGACCCCTGCGCTGGGTCCGGTATTATCAGGCTGGTTCATTGAATCATTCAGCTGGCACTGGATCTTCCTGATCAATCTGCCGATTGGTATTGCCGCGTTTATTCTATGTATCAAATTCCTGCCGGATACGGATCGTGGACGCACGCCTGCGCTTGATCTGCTTGGTATGATTCTGGCACCAATCGCATTCTCGATGCTCGCATACGGTGTAAGTGAAGGCGGAACAAGCTGGACGTCTGCAACAACACTGACAGGTGTGATTGTCGGAGGCGTGGCGCTGATCTTGTTCGTTATCGTGGAGCTTCGTCACAAAAATCCGTTGTTGGAACTTCGGGTGTTCAAATCATCTGATTTCACACGGGGTATTATTCTGGCATGGGTATCACAAGTCGCTTTGTTTGGGGCAATGATTTTGATTCCACTTTATCTGCAACAAATCAAAGGCTACACTGCATTGGAAACAGGGCTCATTCTGCTCCCGCAGGCGTTGGCTTCGGGTGTAGGTATGCCGCTTGGTGGACGTTTGTTTGATAAAATTGGTGCAAGACCACTCGCTTTCGTGGGTCTGGGTATCATCTCGGGTGCACTGTTTATTCTGTCTTCAATTACGGCGGAAACTGGCCTTGGCCTGATTATTCTTAGCCTTGTCATGATGGGATTGGGTATGGGTTTCTCCATGATGCCACTCAATACGCATGTACTGAATGCTGCTCCACGTAAGCTGGTAGGTCGGGTTACCCCGCTTACTGCTGCTGCACAACAAGTGGTTGTGTCCTTTGCAGTTGCTGGCTTGACCGGATTCCTGACCTCCCATATTGCAAGCAATACAGCTGGAGCTACTGATCCTATAGGTGTGGTGAATGGATTAGTGGCTGGTTTCAACGATACCTTCTTCCTGGCAGCATGTATTGCCTTGTTTGGATGCCTGCTCAGTCTGATCCTGCGCAAACCAAAACGGTTGGAGGAAGAATCCCTTCAAACAGGGGATCAACCTGATCCTGCAATGATGATGGGACACTAATTCTTATAAGCCGATCTCAAGAAATTAATTTTAGGCAGTTCAGAGCATCTTCTGAACTGCCTTTTTGTTTTGTTTAGAAGAAAATGCTCAGGGCTGTCATCATTTCCCGGAATGAAGTGGCGTATCGATCAGGGGAGAAGGAGACGGCCATATGCTGTCTGCCCTGAATGCGTATATACTCCCTTAGTTCGTTGTTACGCATAAGGTCTACGGCTTCGGATACAGCAGCTTTGACGTTGCCAAGCGGATAGAATTTTCCCGTTCGGTTATGTGTAATAAAGGAACGTACACCATCCGAATCGGTACTGAGAACCGGACAGCCGCAGCTGATAGCTTCGGCAACGGCGTATCCAAACCCTTCAAGCAGCGAAGTCGACAGCATGATTCCTCCGGAAGCAGCCACCATGGAGTAGAATGTAGGCATCTGGGAATGGGGAACATTGATAAAGATGCCAATCCGATCTTCAAGCCCGTACTCCGCAAGCATGTGTCGAAACAAGACCTCGTCCTCTGGATTGGCCAAGGTGGGATCGTGGAACAACCATAGTCTGGCTTTCGGAATTTTTTTAATGATTTTCCTGGATATCGTCAAATATTCCCGCCAGTTTTTGTTGTGTTCGAGCCTTCCCACCCATGCAAGTACCGGATAGGGAGGGGTATCCACAGAAACTGGGGCAAAGGTATTGGTATCCAGCATATTGGGAATGACAAACCGGTGAAGCCATGGACACATATGGATGAACAGTTCCAGTAAATGATCCGTTGGAGGAATGACCGCTGCATTACAGTGGGCTTGCAGATAAGGTACTGCCATCTGGATGGTTTCCAGAGCCTGTTCACGCGTCCCAAGCCCCTGTGCTTCATAGATAATGCGTCCTTTATACCCGAGGGCTCTTAATCTACCCGGCATGGCAATATCGGAGGTAACAATAATGGCATCATAACGATGATGATGAATCAAACTGTGAATTTCCTCATCACTGGAAGTGGTGAAGACCGGCGTGCTGGCATTGTTCTGCATTCCCGAGCCAGGGTACAGATACAACACATGCGCTTCGATGCCATGGCGTTGCAGAACAGCGGTACGCAATCGGTTTAAAGTATCTACACCGCCGCTTGGAACAAAAAATGTGAATAGTACTTTCACACGGTTCACCCTCTGACTTTTGTGCAGGTGCTCATGCTCCTGTACTGTATGGTACGTTGCCCTAGAGTGCAGGGTGTGGGTGAATGAAGTGTTATTCACATTTTAGACACATATTTTTAAGCTCTCTTTTAAGTGACTTTAAGCTGCATTTAGGATACAACACGTAAGATACAAGGAACTTCCCGTGTTGACCATCTGAAGAAAGCAATGATGGCACACGGGTATTTTAACGGGAAAGGATGAATGATGTGCTCGAAGTGAAACAGGTAAGCAAAGTATTTGATGGACGGCGCGGCGTGCATCAACTGGATTTCACAATGGAGCGCGGTGAGATTGTTGGATTTTTGGGACCGAATGGTGCCGGGAAAACCACAACGATGCGAATGATTACAGGCTATTTGCATCCAAATGCAGGCTCCATTGCAGTGGATGGCATATCGGTGCACGATCAGGGCAGGAGCGTTCGTTCCAAGATCGGTTATCTGCCGGAGACACCGCCGCTTTATCCGGATATGACGGTACAGTCGTATTTGAAATTCGTTGCTATTCTGAGGGATGTCCCGACACGTGAAGTGAAATTGCGGATCAGTGAGATGGTCAGCAGGCTGGGTCTTCAAGGTCGCGAAAAGCAATTGGTTCGCGGACTGTCCAAAGGGTACAAGCAGCGTCTGGGGCTGGCAGGAGCCATTATTCACAAACCGGATCTGCTTGTGCTTGATGAACCGACTTCAGGACTCGATCCAAATCAGATTATGGAGATACGGGATCTGATCCGTGAACTGGGTGAGAATCATACAGTGCTGCTCAGTACACATATTTTGCCGGAAGTGAGCGCGCTTTGTAATCGCATGTTGATTATTAATCAGGGACAGCTCGTATTGGACGGTTCACCGCAGCATTTTGGTTCAGCGATGGGGGATCAGTTCAAGGTATCTATTGAAGTGAAGGCAACAGAGCAGCAATTACATAATGTGCTGACACCATGGGAGAAGGTACGTTGCGAAGTCATTCAAGCAGCAGATGGACAGGCTTCCACTGTTTCTGCGGATACGGTTAAAATGCTGCTTACCGGCGAATCTTCCGAAGATTTCCGGGAGGAACTATTCTACCTTTTGTCTGGTGCAGGCTTGCCGATCCTGGAGATGAAGAAAGAAAACCTCAGTCTTGAACAGATTTTCCTGAAGCTTACCACAACGGAAACGGAATCCGAAGCGGAACTGGCAACGCAGGAGACTGAAACGGATAAAGTGCAGCTCGCCAATCAGGCGACAGATGAAGAGGCCAATTTGGGCACGACGTCAGATCTGAAGCAATCGACTAGTTCCGAGAGCGCCTCATCTGATTCCCGCACAGGGGAGGGCTCCAAATGAGACGAATGATGGCGGTTTGCAATAAAGAACTGCAGGCATACTTCCTGTCACCGACCTCGTATTTTGCTTTTGCCGTATATGTACTGATGACAAGTTTGCTGTTCTATTCCAGCTTTGTGTATTACCAGCCTAGTATTGTAGATTATCGTCTGGTGCTGGGAGACACGTTATCCATGCTGCTGTTTGTGGTGCCTTTGCTGACGATGCGACTGGTGGCAGAGGAATTCCGGCAGGGAACGGACGAACTGTTGTTGACTTCACCTGCACGGGTGACGGAGATTATTTTCGGTAAATATTTGGCGTCACTCGCCATTCTTGTTGTACTTATTCTATGCAGTCTCGTTTACCCGTTTATTATGTCCTTCTTTGGTGAACTGGATCTGACATCTGTATGGTTATCTGCACTAGGTCTCTTTTTCCTGGGCGGAAGCATGATGGCGATTGGATTGTTTGCTTCCACGTTATCTCAGCACCAGATGGTGTCTGCGGTAGCCGGTTTTATTATTTTGCTCGTATTGTGGATGCTTGATTCATTTGCAGGCAATTCCGGATCTGCGTTACAGCAATGGCTGGACCCGTTTGCGTTGACGAACCGGTTTGACAGCTTCACGAAGGGTGTACTTAGCGGGCCAGATATATTGTATTACGTGACGCTCTCAGGTGTGTTTCTGCTGTTAAGCATTCAAATTGTGGAACGGAAGCGGTGGAGGTGAGAAGATGAAAAAATGGTTGAGTCATACCAACAGTACCGTGCTGTCTTTAGCGGTGATTGGCATCTTTATTTTGCTGACCCTGTTTCTGAATTCGCTTGGCGGCTTCCAACTGGATCTGACCTCGAATAAACAATATACCTTATCTGACCAGTCTCTTACTGCGATCAAAAACGTAAAAGAAGACGTCAACATTCTGGTGTTAACCGTCGAAAATGCGAATAATACGGTCTTGAACCGGGAAGTATCGGATATGGTTCAGGAATATACGAAACGCAACAGCAAACTGACGATGAAGCAATACAATCTAACGCAGGAGCCTACGCTGGCCTCCAAATATGGGATCACAGGCAGTTCCATTGTATTAGAGCAGGGCGATCAACATAAAGTTATTGATATCGCCAGTCTATTCACGGCTGTCGGAGATGGAAGCGATGGATCGTACCAGTTCACAGGTGAGGAAAAGTTGACACAAGCACTAATGAATCTGTCTTCAACGGAGATGCACAAAATGGTCTTCCTGACAGGACATGAGGAGCTTGGCCTGGATCAACTGACTACGCTGCGCTCATCTTTGGAACAGAATAATATCACGACAGAAGAACTTCAACTGAATCAGGCAGGTCAGGTTCCAGAAGATGCGGACGTACTCGCGATTATTGGGCCACAGCGGGATATTAGTGATACTGAACTCAAGGCTATTCGGACTTATCTCAGTAACGGAGGAAAATTGCTGTTATCCCTCGGTTTTCACGAAGACATGAAGTTGACTTGGAAAAATATCGATGCACTCATGACGGATTATGGTGTGGTTGATGAGCATGCAGTCATGGTGGATAATCAGCAGGCCAGCACAATGGGCCCACTGTGGGTTGTGCCGGAGTATGGCACACATGCCATCACGGATAAACTATCAGAAAGCAAACTGTACCCGATGTTATCCCTGTCTATTGCTTTGACAAGCAAAGAGCAGGATAAATACACCTTGTCGCCGCTCATTCATTCATCGAATGACAGTTATGGCGAGACGAACATTGCAGGTTTATTACAAAACGAAACAAATAACGATCCGGATCAGGATGTACAAGGTCCTGTTGAGCTTGGATATGCGGCGGATACAACAGAAGGCAAACCGAAAGCTGTAATTCTGGGTTCATCCATTTTCATGCAGGACTCGGAAATAGTGAACGGTGGTAACCGAGATTTTATTCTGAATACTGTCAATTATTTAAGTGAAAAAGAAGATGGAGTAACGATCCGACCTCGGGTGCAATCCGGTTATCAAACGGCGTACCTGGACGGTGAACAAGCCAGAACCATTTTCTTCGTGGCGATTGTCGCATTCCCGCTCATCTTTGTTATGATAGGTGTACTCTTATGGTGGAGGCGCAGACGTGTATGAAAAAATGGGTCCCAACGATTTTAGTCTTATTGGTCTTGATTATCGGGTGGGTCTATGCGGCCAGTCAAAATTATTTTCGTGAAGAGGAAGCGGAAAAGGTCAAGTTGCTCGGTATAAAGTCTGCCGATATACAGTCGATCACGATTCATGATAACAATACAGAGACATCAGGTGCATCAGCACCCTCATCTTCACAATTAGAACTAAAGAATGGCGTATGGAGTATGGTGGAACCTAAGGCCTATCCTTTGAATGGATATACGGTTAGCAGCTGGCTTGATGCCTTAAGTGCTGCGGATCAGGAACTGGTTGTAGAGGAAGAGCCGAAGGATCTCGCCAAGTATGGATTGGGCTCAGATGCAACACTGCTCGATATCCAACTAAAGGATAACCGTGAGATTAAACTGAGCATCGGTGGCCAGCTGCCAGCAGATGACGCTCGTTATGTGCGGGTAGACTCTGGGCCTGTCGTTGCAGTACAGACGGAATCCATCAGCAATATAGAACTATCACGGCAGGATCTGCTGGATACAACTCCTTTTAATCTGGATGAATCCAATGTCACTACGCTGGAATGGGAAGGTGAAGCAGCCACCTGGATGCTCAAATCTTCCTCCGAGGAGGGTGCGGCAGAGCAGACGTGGATGCTTAATGGTGAAGCGATTGAAGCTACAGATGCTGTATCTCTGATTGGCAAAATTAAAAACCTGTCCACAGCTGACGATGTGCGCAAAGCTTCTGAACTGAAGGGAACCGTGCCACGCTTTACTTTATCCGTTGAGCAGAAGGTTAATGGAGAAGCTGTTACGGATGTGTACCGAGGACTTACTATTCCATCAGAACCGGATCAGATCTGGGTAGTCACACCGGACGGTCAGTGGGCTTATCCCATGGATGCAGTTAGTCTGAAGGAAGCAGAGCAGTTTCCGAATTCGATCAAAAAATCAGAATCAGATGTAACATCTTCTTCGAGTGAAGATAATGCTGATGCGAATTCCTCCTCCACATCCAAATAAGTGAATGGCTCTTCAACATGATAATGAAGGTTCGCACTTGAATAGGAAGTAGAAGGTTATATGGAGCGGTGCTGCACTTTGTGCAAGCATCGCTTTTTTATTTTTTTTGTGTAAGAGAAATCGTTTGAGCCCAGATAAAGGAGGCTAATGTTCCATATCCTTTCAGCATATCGCTTTGTACAGAAGAGCATCCTATCCTTGTGACCAAAACCAACATAATTGGAGGATGAGACATGCCAGCAGCCAAAAAGGCGACAGCAATCAGCTTATCTTTGTCTACTGCAATCTTCGTAATGGCTGGATTGACGGGTTGTGGAACGAACACAAAAGATAACAATCTGCACACCCAAAGTGTTCGTCACGAAGTGAAAGGCATCAACCGATATGGTGTTGAGTCCAATGGGATGGATGGTATTCGTGCGAAAAGCTATCGGACGCATAACGTCAATGACCTGAAATCAAGTGACGAGCTGGCCAAACGTATTTCAGAAATGAAGGAAGTAAAGTCCGCCAGTGTTATGCTGACTGATCGTAACGCATATGTTGCAGTCCGTTTGACAGATGGTCACACTGGCAAATTGGAAAGCAAAAGCAAAGCAAACAGCACTTTGCGTAACCGGGCGAACGGAAATATGCGCACAGAAAGCTACAACCAGGATATGGGTGGGTTGCGTGTACATGGTGGTAATGGAACCATGTCTCCATACAGCACCAGCGGCATAGCCCCGGGATTGAACACGGATGCAGCTACGGATCGCAGCCACATGGGCAATGACCGCAGCATCTATGGAACCATGGGAACCGGATCTTATGGCATGATGCGTGGTCTTACTAACAGTGGCAATGCACGTACAATGAGCGAAGGTCGCTACGGGATGAAGAGTGAAACATCACGTATTGACAGCACGGATGACAACACATCCGAAGAGATTAAATCCAAAATCTCGGCGAAAATCAAACAATTTGCACCTCACGTGGAGAACGTATACGTGTCAGCTAACCCGGACTTTGTACAACATGTGGAGAGCTACGCCACAGATATTCGTAATGGCAAACCGGTTAGCGGCATGATTAACACGTTCCAATCGATGGTTGAACGTATTTTCCCAACGAATGCGTTGAACACAAATCACCGTGACGGCGTGCTTGATGATGGCATCATGAATCGTAACAACAACGATGGCATGATGAACCGCATGAATCGGTAATTTAGGTTGAACAATATGCCTTTGCGCTGATGGTCAACATTAGTCGCAGGGGCATGTTTTTTTTAAAAGGAATATTGATAATAACGATTAAGAAAATGATACATAGTATGCTTATATGAGACTAAGTCCAAATTGACGATTTCGGTTTATTAAGTTTGTACCCACATAGCGATATTCATTCAAATTGCAATTCACTGCCCATTTTTTTGATAAAACTGAACCAACGCCCTTGACCTAACATAAGATGAGTTGACTGTATCCCCTTAACCTTGTTACACCAACACAACCCAGGCAAGGAGGGGTGAACATTGAAGGGTATCGATCATAAAAGCAAATTTCTGTTGACCCACCGTGAACGCGAAGTATTCGAATTACTGGTTCAGGACAAAACGACGCGTGACATCGCAGGGCAGTTATTCATCAGCGAGAAAACGGTGCGCAACCATATTTCGAATGTGATGCAAAAACTCAATGTTAAGGGTCGTTCGCAAGCAGTTGTAGAGCTGATTAAGCTCGGAGAACTGAAGATCTGACGCGATACTGCACAGTTGATTGAAGCAGCATGAAAGTCTTTTTCTATTCTTCATGATGAAGAATGGGGAAAGGCTTTTTTGTTTAGGTGGAAAGCAAAAACAAGCGAATTCCTAAAGTGAAGGAATTCGCTTGTTTTGAATAGATATTCTCAGAAGTCTGGATTCAGAAGCTGCTGATTGCAGTCCGCTATTCTGATTAGCTCAGATTTTGGATAGCCTAGCCGCTTTGTCTTTTCGCAGCACCACCTACAGGAACAATGTATTTTGCCTTTGGCAAAAATCCCTTCGAACTTGTAGGACCAACCGTACCGTACAGCAAGCTGTTTTTTTCGTTGAATAACACGCTTTCTGTGATGCCTGTAATAGGCTTGATTTCTTTGCTGAGATTTCATAGATCATCACGCTCCCTTGGGAAAAGGCTCAGCCCGCAGAAATTCCAAGGGTACAGATTGCTACGGGCAGAGCGTGATGGGAATCACAACCGTAATCGTAATCGTAATCGTAATCGTAATCGTAATCGTAATCGTATATGACATAAGGGTTCACCTACATATGGTTATTGGAATGCAACTCAATAAAGGATCTCCATTGTTTCTTTGAAAAAGGCTGATAGAAGAGCTGCTCCAATTTCCCGTATTGTGTTTCATCTAGATGCAGATAGAGTGCTTTTTTCGCAATTTTGGCAGCAGGTTGGAAGGAAGATTTTGTACCGCCAGTTTTACGTTTGATTGGAATATGAAACTGCTGCAAGTCTGCGAGGCTATTCCAACCTTCCCAGCTCAGTCGCGCTCCGCGCTTCCAGTCGATGGCATAGAGGGCATAGTATTTATGAGCTTCAGTCTGTTTTATGGCAATAATCCAGGTGGAAGGAATCATTTTTTGACGTTGTCGTTGATTCATCGAGTGTACTCCTTCCTTAGAAATGAAATGTCCACATTCACTTCAAGGTTTATCTCCAATATAAGCGGAATCCCATTCCTTAATCAAGAAGATCCCTTTTTTAAAAATTTCATCATACATACCGTTAGTACATGGTTAAAATCCTCTTGATTTGCAACAACGTATTGATTAAAATAAAAATATAAAAATAATTTTCTTTATTTATAATAAATTAATAAAAATAATTTTCATAAAAGGAGAACTCATGGCAGCCATACTACATGCGTTGCAGCAAGAGCTGAATGAACTTCCATCTCAGGAACGACGAATTGCAGAGGTGATTTTACAGTCTCCATCTGATATTCCTGGCTGGACCATTAACCATCTTGCACAGCAAAGCGGAACAAGTGCGGCTACGGTAACCCGCTTTTGCAAATCATTCCATTTCAAAGGTTTTCCTGATTTCAAAATGAAGCTGGCTGCAGAATTGTCCCATTCCACCAATGAAACAGCATATCAGGATATCGTGGCAGGTAATCCTTTATCCAAAATTGTGGAAGCCATTGAAGCCAATCATCTTGCATCCATTGCGGACACCACCCGTTTGCTGGATCTAGGAAGGTTGGAGCATGCAGTTCAGTTACTATGTCATGCCCGTCGTATTGATCTCTACGGTGTCGCAACCTCTTCCATTGTTACGCAGGATTTCTATCAGAAACTTGTGCGGATTGGCAAAAGCTGTACTGCCTTCTCGGATTCACATATGCAAATTACGTCGGCTTCTTCACTGGGTGAGGGAGATGTGGCGATGGCGGTATCTTATTCGGGTGAAACACCGGAGACGATCGATGCCTTGCATTGTGCCAAAAAGGCTGGAGCTTCTACCATTTCACTGACATCCTATGGCAATAACAAACTTGCGGCGGTGTCGGATATTCCGCTCTTTACGTCTTCACTAGAAGAAGGCATGAGGCGGGGGGATATGGCTTCACGTATTGCACTGCTGCATGTCGTCGATATTCTGTTCACGGGCATGGTTAGTGCCGACTTTGACCGTTTTATCCCCAAATTGGAACAATCGTATCACAATGTACAGTCTTATCGAGTTCAACATAACGGAGGTGCCTAAGAAGATGAATATACGTATTTTTGAAAATGAAGAAGATTTGAACGCAACGGGTGCAGGTGTGATTGCCAGTTTGCTACAAACCAAACCCCGGGCTGTACTGGGACTTGCGACTGGAAGTTCTCCTGTGGGTATCTATAAACAGCTTATTGCTTTGTATCAAAAAGGTCTGGTCAGCTTTGCGCAGGCATCTTCCTTCAATCTGGATGAATATGTCGGTCTTCCTGTAGAACATCGCGAAAGCTATCGCAGCTTTATGAATGAACAATTGTTTTCCCATATTGATATCGATCTCGCCAGAACTCAAGTGCCGGATGGGCAGGCTTCGGATTTGGGTGAGGAATGTATTTCCTATGAACAACGGATTGATGATCGTGGGCCTGTAGATCTGCAGCTGTTGGGTATTGGACATAATGGTCACATTGGCTTCAATGAACCCGGAACCGAGCTCACAGGGCGAACACATGTGGTGGATCTCAAAGAAGAGACAAGAAAAGCAAACGCACGCTTTTTTAATAGTATTGATGAAGTTCCGACTCAGGCGATCACGATGGGTGTAGGTACGATTCTAAAAGCCAAACAAATCTTGCTGATCGCCCGTGGTGAGGAAAAAGCCGAAATTATTCGTGAAGCCTTTATGGGGCCGATTACAACACAATGTCCCGCTTCGTTGCTGCAATGTCATCCCAATGTGGTGGTATTGCTGGATCGTGCTGCTGGGAGGTTGGTGAAATGAACGTAGAACCTATGGAAAACCAGGAGCAAGAGAGTGAAAAAACCATTTCCCTTCTTCGAGGTAAAATCGTACTGCCCGATGGTGTAATGGAGGATGGTGTACTTGTCTGGACAGATGGGAAAATCCTTTATGCTGGCGCACCTGAGGGATTATCTGAACAGATTCGCCGTGAAGCCGTATCTGTGCCTGTTTCCAAGCATGGCGTCATTGTGCCTGGATTTATAGATATCCACGTACATGGTGGTAACGGAGAAGATTTCATGGACGCGAGTAAGGAAGTGTTGGATAAAATCACTTCATTCCACAGCACACAGGGAACTACTGCAATGCTCGCAACGTCCATGACAGCGCCCAAAGACAGTCTCGATCGGGTATTGTCTGAAGTGGACAGCTATCGTTCCGGTGACATGCCTTTTGCACAGTTGGAAGGTGTACATCTGGAAGGCCCGTTTTTCAGTCCTAAGTGGCCCGGCGCACAAAATCCGGATCATATCGTGTTGCCTAATGTTTCCTGGCTCGAAGCTTGGGAAAAGCAATATCCGGGCCTGATTCGTCAAGTCACCCTGGCGCCGGAACGTGAGGGAGCGCTCGAAGTCATTTCGTGGCTGTGTGAGCAGCGAATTACAGCGGCATTAGGACATACAGATGCGACGTATGAAGAAGTACAACTTGCGGTCGAAGCCGGGCTGCACCATGCCGTGCATACATTCAATGCGATGACACCGCTGCATCACCGCAATCCCGGAGCTGCCGGCGCAGTGCTTAGTGATTCCCGCATCAGTGCAGAGGTCATTGCAGACGGTATCCATGTGCATCCGGCGGCGATGTCTATTTTGGCTCAACTGAAAGAACAAGCAGATCAGCTTGTGTTAATCACAGACGCGATGTCTGCTACCGGGCTGGATGATGGTGAATACAAAATTGGCGATCTGCCTGTGATTGTTACGGAGGGTGTGGCACGTTTGAAAGACGGAGGCGCACTGGCAGGAAGCACGCTCACGATGATTCGTGGTTTCCGCTATCTGGTACAGGAAGTGGGCTTGAGTCTGAATGCAGCCTCACGCGCAGCCAGCCTGACGCCGGCACGTCTGCTCGGCATTGATCACAGAACGGGTTCCTTTGCTAAAGGAAAACAGGCGGACGTCGTTTTGCTGAATGGTGATTTGAAAATTGAGGAAGTGTGGGTGAAGGGCAGACGAGTCGGCGGTTAATTCTACATCTGTACTGTTGTCGTGTGCCTCAACAGGCAATAGCTTGCGTAATGTGTTAAAATAGATCTCAAAAAAGCCGGGATCTGCGGATCACGCATTACGGAGGCGTGAAACATGGAACGTAACGCTATGCTCGAATTCGACCCGTTCATCACAGAGCTGGCGGAAAAGCTGCACGTACACGGATATTATGCCTTTTATGGCGAGCACTACAATGAGACCGATATGGAGCAGTACCGTAGACACCTGTTCACCTCATTCAGCAATATCGTATGGGTGGAGCTGGATGCACGCAAAAAGTATATGATTGTGGATCATCGTGGACGCAACACGGTTATGAAGTTAATCGACGGTATGCTGAACACCCGTAGAACGCTGCGGGCCAATCTGGCGATGGCTGGTACAGACACCTCCGAAGTCCAGCAGGAAATCACGCACATGATGCAGCTTGTGCATATGCTAAATTTCACAACCTTCCGCTCATAAGTGGAGGATACAACGTGCTAGGTTCGTTAAAAGGTAAATAACGATTAGACGAATGAGTGTAACTGTCTCAATTGATGAGCAAAAAGAGGAGTCCTGTCATGAATATGGCAGAACTCCTCTTTGGTATATCACATATATGACCAATAGCGTAGCCTAATGCCTGCATGCGGAAAGCTATCATTTTACACCGGTCCTAAAGTTATACCTAATCTACTATCCAATTTTAAATCTCACTTACGCATAGAATTCACTTTTCTCGAATAAAAACGACGACCTCTAGGGCCGTCGTTTCTTTGTTGTATCTACCTACTACCCTTCATTTGTAAAGTAGGTTCAATCTTAAAATCAGTCATGGAAAAGCTGCAACGTAGTGAAGGAGACGAAATCGATTCTGAAGAAGCGAAGCGTTCGCCTAAAAGCTTTCTGCAAGAAAGCTACTTCGGAAGCATATGCTATCGTCGGATTTTACCCTTTGAGAAGGGGAATCCAAAAAATCCGACGATAACAGCGATCGAAAGAACGATTCGTATCCGTAACGGCCACTTCGCACGCTGACCAGCACTTATTTTTGAAATGAACTAAACTTTACAAACTTTTTAAAAACTGAACAATCGTCAACAACCCTTTATCAAAGTTCTCCAGGTTGAAATGCTCATTCGGTGCATGCAGATTCTCATCTGGCAAACCGAAGCCCATCATAACAGCCGGAATACCAAGCACACGCGAAAGTTTCTCCACGATCGGAATGGAGCCGCCGTCTTTCGTAAACAGGGCACGAACGCCGTACACTTGCTCATAGGCATCAGCCGCTTTTTGTAGTACTGGATCGGATGGATCAGTATTGAACGCAAAGGCTTTCTCGATCTGTTTCACATGCAGCGTTGCGCCTGGTTGAATATGAGCGCGCAGATGTGCCTCGATACGGTCCAGCACCTGCTGTGGATCTTGATCCGCAACAAGACGGCATGTAATTTTGGCATGAGCTTCCTTCGGAATAACGGTTTTGGTGCCTTCACCTTGGAATCCGCCCCATACGCCATTCAGTTCCAGCGTTGGACGTGCGCCAACACGTTCAACGAACGAGTAGCCTTCTTCTCCATACAGTTGCTCCAGTCCGAGGTCTTGACGAAGCTGCTCTTCATTGAAGCCTTGCTTCACGAACTCTTCTCTCATCTCAGGAGAGAGCGGCAGAACGCCATCATAGAAACCGTCTACGCTCACGCGGCCTTGCTCATCATGCAGCGTAGCGAGCAGGGATACCAATGCGTGCAGTGCGTTCGGTACACCGCCTCCAAATGAACCGGAGTGCAGGTCCGTGTTGGCAGTGTTCAGATCCACTTCGAGTGAGCAAAGACCACGCAGACCTGTGGAGATCGCCGGTTTTCCTTTTTCGAGAAGGGACGTATCCGAGATTAGTACCATGTCTGCACGCAGCTTGTCTGTATTGTCATTCAGATAGATCGGCAGGTTCGGGCTGGAGATTTCCTCTTCGCCTTCGATGCAGAATTTCACATTAACGGGAAGTTCCTTGTTTTCGGCAAGCAGTGCTTCAACCGCTTTGATATGTAAGAAGATTTGTCCTTTGTCATCCGTAGCACCACGTGCAAACAGTTTGCCGTCACGAACGGTAGGTTCGAATGGAGGTGTTTCCCACAGGTTAAGCGGATCGACAGGTTGTACATCATAGTGTCCATAGATCAGTGCAGTTGGTTTGCCGGGTGCATGCAGGTGATCTGCATATACAATCGGATGTCCCGCTGTTGGAATAACCTCTACATTTTCCATACCTGCACGAGTGAGTGCATCTGCAGCCCATTGTGCAGCCCGGTTAATATCCTCTTTATGCGTTGAAATGGCTGAAATACTTGGAATGGATAACCATTCGTTCAATTCTGCCAGGTGTTTCTCTCTATTTTCTTGAAAATAAGTTTGTTCCTTCATTAAAAGGCCTCCTTCATGTTTTGCTTTATCCTATTGTAATCCATTTTGATGCGTTAATAAAACATTGGTTAAAAAATGATCTGATACATACCGTTTCATTCCCCTGGAAATTATGCGTATAATACAAGAAACGGATTTCATCCATATATTCTCATGTAAATCATTCCGCAGGGGAGTTGAGGAGTTCCCATGACAGTCAGACCTTACGCAAACAGGCAGGTGAGCGCTAATGGAACCAGTTAGGAAGGGAAGACCCTCCAGCAGACTCACGCGTTGGCCAGGGTTAACCACAGGACGACATAAAGGGCGTTTTTATCGAAATAGTTTGATGCTTATTTTGCTGATTGCCAGCATTCCCGGACTGATTACAGGCATCGTGATGTACCAGTTGGTCGTTGGCCGGATGGAAAATGAATTTAATCAGATGCACCAAAGCCAGATTGAGAACCGGGCGCGCAACGTGGACGACCAACTCGCTTATCTGGAGATGACCTTGTCCCATTGGGCTTTTGAACCCAGGTTTGGCAATGTGCTGCGAACGCTGGATTTTGTGTATTATTTCAACGAAACACAGGAGATCGTCACCACACTGTACGTGCTGCAAGGCTCTCATCCGCTCATCAAATCCGCGCAGCTATATTTACAGGAACCGAAACCGATTTTGTTTAACCGGGATTATAACGAGTTGAAGGATGATGCAAAAATACAGGCCTACAACCGTTATCTGACGATGGGCAACCATGTGTATTGGACAGACTGGATTGCGAGCCAAAGCAGTGATAAAGCATCTCAAACGAATGATAGTATACTGCATACCGATCCGGGTAATGCAATGGTTCTTGTACATAAGATTCCGGGTGAAAGCATTAATCCATTTGGTGCGCTGATCATTACGCTGGATAATGAGAAAGTCGCCAGTTTGTTGAAAACGCTTACTCCTTATGATGAAGGGTTAACGTTCCTCATGGACCAGCAGGGCAATACACTGGTTACCGGTAATCCGGTAGCAGGGAAGGCTGACCTTGCTTTTGAGCAGCAGCTTAAAGAAGAAATTGCCATGAATTCAGACGCGCATTCCTTTCTTTTCAAATATGAGGACGAAACTTATTCGGTGTCCTATGGATCATTGAGTCGGATTGATTCGGACTGGACATATGTCTCCGCAGCTCCGCTGACATCGGTGACCTCGCCCGTGAAACTCGTATCCAAAATTATTGTCATTGCGAGTGCAGGGAGTCTCATCCTTGGGCTGGTGTTATCCTGGTTTGCTTCACGCAAAATATACTCCCCCGTAGCAAGGATGCTCCATTTATTGACGCCGGGCAGGAATGAAGCGACAACAGACACCAGGCTGGATGAATTCCAGCTGTTGGAACAACAGTGGAACGAATTGACTTCGCAGAGTCTGACCGCCCACCGGCAATTGCAGGAGCAGCTTCCCCATTTGCGGGATAGTTTTGTATTACAACTGGTGCAGGGGCATCTGTATGCCTATAATGAGCAGGATCTTCAGCAGCGGATGAGGAATCTTGGGTTTGAGGTGGACGACCAGCAGTTTTTGCTGCTTCAGATGTATTTTACGGGCTATGCCCAGCTGCAGGGGAGATTTGGGAGCCAGGACACGGGGCTGGTTACCTTTGCGGCGGTTAATATCATTGAAGAAGTTGCCAAAAATTATTTTGGTCAAATTAGTGTAATGAACTTTCACGACCTGTCTTCAGCCATGCTTGTGATTGCACCTGAGGACGAGCCTGTGAAGTCACAAGCATTGTTATGGGGTCAGGAATTGGTGGAGGTCATTGGTCAGACATTGAGAATGAACGTGACCGTGATGGTGAGCCGCCCGGCCGCTTCTCCTCAGGAATTGCCGGGATTATTCATGGAGATGGAGCAGGCGGTTGCCTATCGCAGCGTGGAAGACGGGAGCCAGATTCTTGATCTGGAGGATGAGCAATGTTTCCGCAGAAAGGAAGGAGCCTCGTACCCATTGGGGCTGGAACGTGAGATCCTTCAGGCAATTAGACTTGGGAAGAAAGATGAGGCTGAGCGCGTACTGGAGCAATTTATGGCCGAGATCACCCGAGCGGGCAGTTCCGAATTCCAGGTGCAGCAGATGATGCTTCAATTGCTGGGAAGTATTCAGCATATGATGCTGCAGACTGGGGTAACGCCTTACAAGTTGTTTGGTGGTTGCAACATGTATGAGCGCTTATCCACGATTCGCGAACCAGCACAAATGATGAAATGGATGATCGGAGAAGTATTGCTGCCATATGTGCAGGAGATTGAGATGCGATCCCAGGAGCCGCTGAAGCAGGTAGTGGAACGTACGATGTTGTTTATTGATGAGAATTATAGAAACGAACTTTCCCTGGAAGGCTGTGCAGATGCGGAGCAGATGACCCCTTATGCATTAAGCAAGGCATTCAAGCAAGTTTCGGGCATGAATTTCATTGATTATTTAACACGGGTTCGAATGGATGCTGCGAAGCAATTGCTGCGTGAGACTACGATGAAAATCAATGATATCGCAGGCGCTGTTGGATACCAGCACAGTTACTTTAACCGGATTTTTAAGAAACAGGAAGGTTTGACGCCGAGCCAGTATCGGGATCAATGGCTGGGTAAATAAATGTCCATAAGACTTCATCATTGACCGGAATCCCGCTTCATGGGATTCCGGTTTTTCATGTTTCACCTCGGAAACAAAGAAGGATAATGCTGCAAAAATGTGCAATAACTTCTGCCCAAATATGTCCAAGTCGAATTAGAAATGGCGTTATAGCGGGCTTTCAGACCACTTTGCGCAACCATGCAAAAAATGAAGGTTGCCGGAAACAAGGCAGCTGTATAGTCTGAAAAACAGATCAATTGATAACGCTTACATTAATAAGGAGGGGAGACATCATGAACGGGAAGACGGACTGGAATGGAAATGGCGCTACAGCAGCTCAAGTGGAAATGGCCGCATTGCCGATGAAGCGGGAGTCCAACTGGAAGAGGCAGTTCAAACGAAATAAATGGCTGTACGTGCTTGTGCTTCCCGGATTTTTGTACTTTGTCATTTTTAAATACTTGCCCATGTGGGGGATCGTTATTGCCTTCCAGGACTATCAGCCTTTTCTGGGCATTCGCGACAGTCAATGGGTGGGCATGGAGAACTTCACGAATTTTTTCTCCAATCCGGATTTCTTTCGATTACTGAGGAATACGCTCGTTCTTGCCCTATATGATCTTATATTCTTTTTCCCGGCACCGATTATTATCGCTTTGTTACTCAATGAAATCCGGGTCGCTTTCTTCAAAAGAACGATTCAGACGCTGGTCTATGTACCTCACTTTGTTTCCATGGTCATTATCGCGAGTATCACTTATGTATTCCTGACTCCGCAAGGTGGGGTACTCTATGACCTGATCTCCTGGATCACAGGCAAACCGATCGATGTATTGGCAAGTCCAGGGGCATTCCGTCCGCTCATTATTGTTCAGATGATGTGGAAAGAGATGGGCTGGGGAACGATTATCTTCCTGGCGGCACTGGCAGGTGTGGATACAGAGCAGTATGAAGCTTCCATTGTGGATGGTGCAGGTCGTTTGCGGCGCATGTGGCATATCACGCTTCCAGCGATCCGTACGACCATTGTTATCTTGCTCATTCTCAGGCTTGGGAACTTCCTGGATACCGGATTCGAACAAATCTATCTGATGACCAACTCGCTGAACCGTGATGTAGCAGATGTATTTGATACGTATGTATACACCGTCGGGATTACGCAAGGTGCATTCAGTTATAGTACCGCGGTTGGGTTATTCAAGTCTGTGGTCGGGATTATTCTGGTGCTGGGCAGCAACAAACTGGCCAAGAAATTCGGGCATCCCGGAATCTACTAAGCGTGTGTTGACATCCATTCATAAGGAGGAAATCGCCCATGAACAGCCGTCTATACAACAGCCCTGCCGGCAGAGTATTTGATATTTTCAATTACGTCATGCTGGGGATTCTGGGCATATTAACCGTCCTTCCTTTCCTGTATATTATAGGAAATTCATTCGCGACCGAAGCCGAGATTACCGAACGCAGTTTTTTCCTTATTCCTAAGGTGTTTTCATTCAGTGCGTATGAGTATATTTTTTCCTCGTCCACCATCTTCCGCAGTATAGGGGTTTCAATATTTGTTACGGTTGCAGGTACATTGGTCAATCTCTTCTTCACGCTGACGATGGCTTACCCGCTGTCCCGAAGTGACTTCTGGGGCCGGAATGTCATGATGAACATGGTGATTTTCTCTATGCTATTTGGCGGCGGGATGATCCCGACCTATCTCGTCATTCGTGTACTTGGACTTCTGGATTCCTATTGGGCCCTCATGCTTCCTGGCGCGATCAGCGCTTTTAACTTAATTGTTGTCAAAAACTTCTTTCAACAAATGCCGCCAGGGCTGGAGGAAGCGGCCCGCATCGACGGTTGTTCTGATCTAGGGGTACTGTGGCGAATTGTTCTGCCATTATCCAAACCAGTGATTGCCACATTTGCGTTATTCTACGCCGTAGGGCACTGGAATAACTTTTTCTCGGCACTCCTGTATATCTCCGACAGTGACAAATGGCCACTGCAAGTCATGCTGAGACAGATCGTATTGCTCTCGCAAGCCAGTGTCGGAGATATGGCGAACATGGACCCTAATTTTGTACAGCCACCAGAGCAGTCGATCAAAATGGCAGTTATCGTCGTAGGCACTATTCCGATTTTGCTGGTTTATCCGTTTTTGCAGAAGCATTTTGCCAAGGGTGTCATGTTAGGTTCAATCAAAGGCTAAAGCCAAGGGGGAGAACGTATGGGACAAAAGACGGGATTCAAAAAAGGTGCATTGCTACTCTCTGCATCATTGGTACTGAGTACGGTTCTGGGAGCTTGCTCCACGGACAAAGCAGGTTCAGGAACAGCTGCGGGAGGCACGGATCAGATCACAATTATGCTTCCGAACTTTGAAGCGGAGAATCCGCCCGATAACAGCCCTGTGGTTCAGAAGCTTGAAGAATTGACCAAGGTGGACGTGAATCTGCAATGGGTACCGAGCAGCTCTTATGAGGACAAATTCAATATCACGCTGGCCTCGGGCAAGCTGCCAGATGTTATGGTTGTGCTTGGTAAGTCCCCAAGTTTTATTAATGCGGCTCGTACCGGAGCTTTCTGGGAGCTTGGACCTTATTTGAAAGACTATCCGAACCTGAGCAAGATGAATGAAATTATCACTAACAATGCTTCTATCGATGGCAAAACCTATGGCATCTACCGCGCACGTGCTCTGGGACGTAACGGAGTCACGATCCGCAAGGATTGGCTGGAGAAGCTCGGTCTGGAAGAGCCAAAGACCATTGACGAGTTCTACAATGTATTGAAAGCGTTCACGAAGGATGATCCAGACGGCAACGGTAAAGACGATACTTACGGTCTGGTGGCGAGCAAATTCACGGGCCCTTGGGATAATATGCAGATTTGGTTTGGTGCACCCAACAAATGGGGCGATGATGGTAACGGAGGTTTAATGCCGGCACATGAGACTCCAGAATATATGGAAGCTCTGAAATTTTTCCGCCAAATCTATAGCGAAGGTCTGGTCAACAAGGACTTTGCCGTGATGGATGCGACGAAACTTCCTGATCCTTTTGTTAACGGGCAAGCGGGTGTCATGGTGGATGTAGCGGATAACGCACAGCGGATGGATCAGAAGATACTGGAGAAAGATCCGTCAGCGACTGGACATGTGGATGTGCTTCAAGCGATGGAAGGTCCAAAGGGATTGCGCGATATGCCAACTTCGGGCTATTCCGGCATGATTGCTATTTCCAAAAGCAGTGTCAAAACGGAAGAAGACCTGAAAAAGGTGCTGCGTTTCCTGGATCAACTGAATGAACCTGAATTGCAGGCGCTGCTAGGGAACGGTCTGGAAGGCAAGCAGTATGAGAAAAAAGAGGGTTACGTCATTCCGACCACTGACAAACTGGCGCTGCGAGATGTACAGGGTCTGAATCAGATCCTCATGTTTATTCCAGAGGACAAAACACTTCGTGTGCAACAGACCCCTGTTCGCGAAAAGGTTGCACAGGTACAGAAAGCCAATGAGGAAATCGTCATTGCCAATCCTGGCGAACCGCTGATTTCCGATGTGTATGCCCAGAAAGGACCACAGCTGGATAACATCATCAATGATGCCCGTATCAAATTCATCGTGGGGCAAATGGATGAAAAAGGCTTCCAGGATGCTGTTGCATTGTGGAAAAGCAGTGGCGGCGACGACTATGTCAAAGAAGTGAATGAGTTGTATGCTGCACTGAAGTAGTTTGATGTTCCAGAGCCCGGCAGCCTTGCTTGTAGTGTCTAGGCGGTAGCCGGGCATTTCCGTATATGCATAGTTCAGGACAATTAAAACCATCTTCCTCTTTTTTTTGTGAATTATAGCTTCCAGTCTTTGGATTTTGATGTATAATCATTGCAAAACAAACCCATTTGAACTTAAATGAACGTTATCGGTAAATGGACACCACTCTTGCACATACAGGGAGGAAGCGACATGTGGAACAGGGATGCATTTGAAAATCCCGAGGCGCAGTACCGGGTTCATCCCTTTTGGTTTTGGAATGGGGATATGGAAGAAGGGCAAATCAAACGGCAAATAGCCGAAATGTCTGCACAGGGCGTAGGTGGTTTTTTCATCTGTCCACGTCAGGGGCTAGAGATTCCCTATCTGTCCGAAGCATGGTTTGACAAGGTACGGATTGCAGTGGAAGCGGCGGCCGCATGCGGCATGCAGGTATGGTTATATGACGAGTATCCCTATCCAAGCGGGATGGCCGGCGGTGAGGTGACACTTGATTTTCCTGAGGCGAAGCAGCGCCAGCTTGTACATCAGCAGATTTGTGTTCATGGCGGAGAAACAGTGGATCATGAGTTGCCGTGGGGTCGGATTTTAGTGGCGAAGGCAATACCCAAGGATGCGCAGGGCAAACGATTGTGGCATGAATCCATTGATTTGCGTAGTAACATCGGCAATATCCAGACTGATCAGGTATATCAGGAGACAGGACTCACGTCGTATAATCGCAAGCGGTTTTTTACATACCGAACGGCCTTTCGCCTGTTATGGAAAGCTCCCGCTGGGGAATGGGACGTGATTATATTTCAGGAAGAAGAGATGGATGATTTCAAATATTACGGCAACTTTGTAGACCCTTGTCACAAAGAAGCGATGAGCCGTTTTATTGAACTGACCCACGAACGGTATAAGGAAGCCGTTGGAGAACAGTTTGAAAGCGTAATCAAAGGCATGTTCTCTGATGAAATTGCGCCGCTTGGGCGTATTCCTTGGTCTCCACAGCTTCCCCGATTTTTTAGCGAACGCTGTGGTTACAGTCTGATCGAGTCCCTGCCTGCTCTGCTGCATGGCGATGTCCCAGACGCAGAACGTATCCGGTATGACTATTATCAGTCGCTACATCTGCTGCTCAGGGAGTCGTATCACAAACAGGTACATGACTGGTGTGAAGAGGCAGGGATTCAGTATGCGGCAGAAGTGCCCGGGGTACGGATGACCACGCAGTTGTTCAGTCATATGCCAGGTGGAGATTCAGCACATGAGAAAATCGGACGCCCCTTATCCTGGATTCTGGAACGATATGGCAAAAAAATGCGTGACAATCCGAAGATGGTCAGCTCGCTTGCCAGACAGTTGGGACGAAGCCGTAATCTGATTGAGTGCTTCCACAGTGTAGGCTGGTCGATGACCTTACAGGATGCCAAATGGATGATTGACCGCATGGCAGCTATGGGCACCAACTTTTTTAACTTCCACGCCTTTTTCTATACCATCGGTGGACTTGCCAAGCATGATGCACCGCCATCCCAGTTTATACAGAACCCGTATTGGCGTCACTTCCGGCAGCTGGGGGACTACACGGGACGTTTAAGCTATCTGATGAGCAGCGGGACAGCGGACATTCGAATTGCCGTGCTTGATCCAACGACCACGTTCTGGAGCCTGATGGGCAATCCGCTTCACGGGTTCGAATATGGCGGAGAAGACGAAGCAGAACGGGCGAAGCTGGATCGTCTCACGAACGACTGGATGCGGATCACCTCACATCTGCTCGAAAACAGACGTGACTATGATCATCTGGACCCCGAGCTGTTAGCCGAAGCTGTACTGAACGAGGGTACGATTCAGATTGGCGTTGCACGTTATGACGTACTGATTCTTCCACCGATGCTGAATCTGGAGGCAGCAGCCTGGCAGCAGGTGAAGCAGTTCGTGGAAGAGGGGGGGACGGTTATATCTGTAGGTATGCCGCCGCATGTAGCCATCCAGCCAGGAAGCCCTGCAGGAAATGAGGCCGCTCAGTTCTTTGGTGCAGGTAACCAGCCGCACGAGGCATATTGGGGCAATGCGGAAGAAACAGGTCACGAGAGCAGCGAATTGATGTGGCAACAGGGACAGGGGAATGCCTATTTTCTACCTGCGGGAACAGGTCGCGGGGATGACTTCTCCTTGGAACTGATCTCCCTGCTGCTGGATCAGGTACTGCCCGAACCGATCTGTTGGATCATGGAAGAAGAAAGTGCATCGCTGCTTATGCAGACCCGTCAATTATCGGACGGAGAGTTTATGATCTTTTTGTCCAACCAGGAAGGACAGCAACTTGAAGGGCAATTGAAAATAGTAGCCAAGCGGTTATGGACGGATGTGGATCTTTCAGCGGGTACAACTATGCAGGCGGAACGGCTCGATCTGGAGACAGGACAGCTTGAATCATTGCCGTTTACCAGCAGTGGTGGTGAATGGTGCATTTCTCTAAAGCTTGCTCCCTATGAAGCACACGCGGTAAGACTTACTTTACAACTTGCCCAAGGGGTATCAGAAGGGAATTCTTTTGCTCTGAACCAAACAGGGACGAAGTCTGGAGCGGATCGTTTAGTTACTGAGACTGAGAACGCACCCTATACCATTCAGCTTCCTGCGGAAGGGCCATGGCGCCTGGAAACCGTGCAGTCCAACACACTTCGAATGGGACAGTTCAACGTAACAGCTTCCAATGACAACGGTGTAATTTTTGAATGTAATCATGCTGCAGTCAAACCGTTTATTGACCAGGCGGCTGAATTGTCGAAGAATCATCATCTGCCGCTCCAGTTTAATCAAGTATTTGGTACACCGAAGAAAGCATCCGTTGCCTATCCAATCCAGTGCAAGTATACGACTACATTTGAGCTGAGAACGGCATTGGCAGATTGTCTGTTATTCATGGACAGGGCAGCGATATCAGGTGACTGGACCATGGAAATTAACGGACAACAGATCGGACCTGATCAATTTGAATCGATTGAAATTACCGATCACCATAATATTGGCTGCAATATAACTGAATTGTTGTGCAGTGGTCTGAATGAAATGACCGTTACCGTACAGGTCACGAGGGATGAAGAAGGTATCGTTGATCCGCTGTATCTGCAAGGGCGGTTTGGCGTGGAATTCCATCATGAAGGCATGGTCTCTCTCGTTCGTGAGCCGGATACGGCGACCCGAATTGGGCCTGAGCCTCAGCCGTTTTATCCCCATTTTGCAGGGGAGTTGAGTTACAAACGAAGCTTCTGGCTGGATCAGTCTGCTGAAGAGGTTGCGTCCTTTGAACTGGAATTCAGCGACTGGCAGGTGCAGGATGTGGTCGAGGTACGGGTGAATGGTCACACTCTGGGTATTCGATGCTGGTCTCCATATCGCTGGACGGGAGAAGCCTCGTGGCTGCTAGCAGGGGATAACGATATTGAAGTACGAGTTACCAATACATTAATCGGACTGCTGGAAGGTACGTATTTTGACTCGGGCAGCCACCGTTTGCAGGAAGCTGGTCATGTATCAACTGAAGAATAAACCTCCCAAGATAAACGGATTTATTCCTTAAGGAGGTAGAAGGATCGTTGATCTGCTGTTCTACAGCAAGGAAAATGAAAAGCCGGAAAAAAGCAGTTGAAGTGGGAGGAGTAAAAAGATGGGACATCGTATCCAGTTTGACCGCTACCCACATGGCGTGATGAAGGCGTTGACGCTCAGTTATGACGATGGTGTGGTGCATGATCGCAGACTGGTGGAAATTTTCAATCAGCATGGGTTGCGGGGCACATTCAATCTGAATTCCGGTACGCTGAGCAAGCCTGGCCGAATTGAGACGACAGAAGTTGCGAAGTTGTATGCCGGGCATGAAGTGGCTGTGCATACGGTCACCCATCCCACATTGCCCTATGTTCCGGATGAGCTGCTGACCGAAGAGATCATGGAAGATCGGAGATCGCTGGAACAGCTTGTCGGTTATCCGGTAAGAGGTATGGCCTATCCGAATGGGGGTTATGACCGTTCACTCAGCACCAAGCTCGAATGGCTTGGCATCGATTATGCACGCACGGTTGAATCCCATGGCAGGTACACACTGCCTGAGCGGCCGCTCGAATGGCATCCAACCTGTCATCACAACCATGATTTGGCGGCCCATGCCGAACGATTTATCCAGCATACGAAGACAGGTACGCCACTCTTGTTATATGTATGGGGTCACAGCTACGAATTCAATGATAACGACAATTGGCAGATTATAGAGCAGTTTGCTGAGCAGATTGGTGGCCGGGATGACATCTGGTACGCAACGAACATCGAAGTGATTGCTTACTGGAAAGCGGTCAAACGTCTGGAATGTTCAGCAGATCGGTCGATTATCCATAACCCATCGGCCATCTCCATCTGGTTTACAGCGGATCAGCAGATGGTTGAAGTGAAGGCTGGAGAGACATTGCGACTAACCGAACGAATCAAGGTATAGGAAGGGAGCTGACGATCATTCGTTATTTTCATGAGAACGAGGCGATTGCAGGCAAGGTGTATGATTCAATTCCGGATATTTTGACTACCGTGGCACAGCGTTATATTGGGGACCATCCGAAACACTCTTTTCTGTTCCGAGCGTACCATCGTGGAGGCTTCCGCAGACTTGGGGATTATCGTTATGATCTGAATCTGGATGCCAAGTGGAAAGAGGCTCGTGCAGGACAGTACGTGTACGTATGGGGTAAGTTGTGGAGTCAGCAGGAGGCTACATTAAATACGGGACTAAACTGTTATAGTCCGGTGACGGTCTATGTGAACGGAGAAGAGATTTTCAAATCGGAGCTATTGCAGGAATTATTTCCCGAGCGCAGAACCCAGATTTCGATTTCCGTGAAATATGGCTGGAACGATGTGTTGCTTTGTTTTGTAAAAACAGAGGTGGGATTCGGCGGAATCTACGGAACGGCCTCCTTTAAAAACTTTCCGCTTCACTTCCACACACCTGGTGTGGACCGCCAAGGACAGGAGGGCTGGCTGTACTCGGAACCAGTCGATGAACCTTTATCATCACTCCCACGTGATGGCATGACTGAAGCAGAAACGGGCCTCTCCTGGTATCCGCGCAGGGACTGGACAGAAGGGGAACAGAACGTTGGAGCTTTCGCCAGAATCTTTGGGACAGAGCAGCCTGCTGTTGCGTACGCATGGTCCAAACTGGATGTCATCCAACCGGGATCGTCACCTGTTCTTTTGCAAGGGAAACATGAAGGTGCTCTCACCCTGTACGTTGATGGCAAGGTGATATATTCCGCTGGGCAAAGCGGTAATTTCCGTATTGAACTGCCTCGCCGCTACGGTGCATCTGATCTGGTAGCGAAAGGTGAAACCAAGGCTGGGAGCGAGTTGTGGGGATTCATAATTGAAGATGCGAAGGATTCCACTACAAAAGACTGGAGATTGAGACCACCTCATCCGGTTGCAGGATGCCCCGACGCTTGGCTGTATACGGGTGTATTTTCCCCAGGCTCTGAACCATCTCCCCAAGACATCGTGGTAACAGATACTGTATTTGATGATGGAGCCCAAGGTGTATACTGGCATGTTGATCTACCTGAAACGAGTGTCCGGCCCTATTTAGAAAATACCCATTATGGTAAATGGAACTATCCACTTGGTGTCACCCTCCTTGGACTTCTTCAGATTGGACAGGAGTTGGGACGTGACGACTATGTTCAGTATGTGCGGGACCATATCGGCCTGAGTACGTCGTTTGACCGTTATGGTCTATGGGATCGAGAAGGGTATGGCGCCACGGGAATCAATAATCAGTTGTCTGCAATCGACAGTCTGGATGATTGCGGTTCGTTTGGATCTACTTTGCTTGCAGCGATGGAACTCGGCGACATTCGTGGAGGCAGGGATACCGCAGATCGTATTGCGGGCTATATTACGGATGAACAGGAACGTCTGGAAGACGGGGCCTTTTACCGTGTTCGTGGCAGCGGAGAGATGCGCCAGGAAACGATGTGGTGTGATGATCTGTATATGAGCACACCTTTCCTGATGCGGTACGGTCAGTTGACGGGAGATATTTCTTATTGGGAGGATGCAATCAACCAGTTCCTGATGTTCCGCAAATATCTGTATATTCCCGAACAACAAATCATGTCCCATGTGTATGATTTTGTGCGTGGACGGGCGACAGGCATTCCATGGGGGCGCGGAAACGGATGGGTTCTGTTTTCGCTAACCGAACTACTATCGATTCTACCAAGCGATCACGTCAAACGGCCGGAACTGCTGGGCTTCTACCGGGATTTATGTCAGGGGTATCTGGCGCTGCAAGGTCAAAATGGACTCTGGCATCAGGTGCTGAATCGCCCCGATTCGTATGAGGAAACCTCCTGCACGTCAATGTTCATCTACGCTTATGCCCGCGGTATTCGTGAAGGCTGGCTGGAGCAGCCAGAGGCCTACCTGAATGCGGTGCGCAAAGGATGGGAAGGCATAACGCGTCTATCCATTGATTACAAAGGCAATGTGTACGGTGTATGCCGGGGTTCCGGTTACTCCTTTACCGCACTCTATTACCGGGATGATCTGGGATGGATTCTGAACGATACGCACGGTATCGGCATTGTGCTTCTGGCCGGGATTGAGGCGTATAAAATGAATCAGCAGCTGAGCCGGATTTCGTTCGACTCTTCGGTTACAGCTGCACAACGCTAGTACAGGAATCATGAGTTCATCTGCATATAACCTAACGACAGAAAAAGCGGCACAGCCTTAATGGCTTACCGCTTTTTTTCATTATGAATGGAAATATTCAATTCAGATTACAAATTTACCGTGTTGTTAAAACAGCTCCAATTGCTCCGGACCCTCTTCCTCCTCCGGCTCCGTGCGGTCAGGGAAGGGCTTCACGGGTTGCTCCAGCAGCTCCATCATCATCTGTGCATTGGCAGCCGCGTCGCCGCCCGAGTTGTTGTTGAAAATCACATACACATCTTTGCTCTGCTCCTGCAATTGCTCCAAATAACCTTTCCACTCCAGCAGCTCTTCCTGGTTGTAGCGATACAGATAACGGGTCTCGCGCCAATTGGGTGCACCATTCTGATGCCAGCCTGATACATTGCGCCCATGCATACGCACCAGCGTCATTTCCGCATCGGTAGCCTCAGGTACGATAGGGATAGATCCTGGCCCCGCTTGAGGTTCATCACAGACGCTGTGAATCCAGCCTTGTTCCTTCAGGAATGCCAGCGTTCGTTCGCGCATGCCCTCTTCATACCAGCTGCGATGCCGAAATTCGAGGGCACACGGGATGCCTTCCATTCTCAGTTTTACTTCACGCAGTTCATTGACGTTGTCCCGATTGCATTCAAACCACGGCGGGTACTGGAACAAGGCCGCTTGCATCTTGCCTGCTTCCATGACAGGCTGCAGGGATTCGCGAAAAGCCTTATACATCTCCGAGGTGCTTGTGAAATAGGGTTTTCCCCGCAGATGTCCTGTCATCCCTTGATAGGCTTTGACGATAAAAGCAAAGGACTCTGGCGTCTCCGCTGCCCAGCGTGCCATCCGGTCCCGAGGCTGAACGGCGTAGAAGGAACTGTCTACCTCCACGGTCGTAAAATATTGTCCATACAGACGGAGCTTGTCTTTCGCTTTGGTACGGTTCGGGTACAAATCTTCCTGATCTCCCCAGCCCGTAAGTCCAATCCGAATCATAAATAACACCTCCTGTTGCTTCTTCTTATGTCAACGTTATATTTTAGTCGTCTAATGGCGTTCATGAAGTGAAGATGCCATAGTAGTTATATATCAATCTTCTATGTATAGTTAACCGATTCGCGTGGGCCTGACTATGTTTAACATTATATCGTGTGGTTTCCGGCCGTTCAATGTGGACGATCCTTGGAAATTTTTGAGTTTGAAGGATAAAGACGATACAATGGCTAAAAGCTATAGAGATATGATCCGGCTGATAGAACAGCGTATTACGGATAGTTGGGCCAGTGACCATGTGGAGGGCGATACGTAATGACGGAATGGTATGAAAAGAGTTTTGGAGAAGACTACCTTCTTGTGTACAAACATCGGGATGTGCAAGGTGCATATCAGGAAGTACATAAAATGATCAATTGGTTAAAGCTTAAGCCAAAGTCCAAGGTACTTGACCTGTGCTGTGGTATGGGCCGACATTCTCTGGCCCTTGCAGATGCTGGTTTCCAGGTGACCGGAATCGACCTGTCTGATGTGCTTCTGCGTGAAGCACGCAACATGGACACCGAACATCGTGTTGAGTGGTATCATGCCGATATGCGTGAGCTTCCGTTTAAAGGCGGATTTGACGCCGTTGTCAATCTATTTACCTCATTTGGTTATTTCCGAGAGGATGGAGAGCAACTAAGAGTGTTACGCGCCATTCATCGGATGCTGAAGCCAGGCGGCAGCTATATTATTGATTTTATGAACACGGCTTATGTGACTCGCCATCTGGTGCAGCATTCAACACGTGAAAGCGAAGGACAGAATATTGAGGAGTTTCGCAAGATCCAGGATGGATTTGTGCAAAAAGAAATTCACATCACCGATACCGCATCGGGCCGAAAACCACGAATCTATCAGGAACGCGTCAAGCTGTACACTCGCGAACAACTACGTGATCTGCTTCACGAGGCAGGACTCATGGTGGATCAGGTACACGGTGGTTATGATGAAGAGAAGTACGATGAGCAGACATCGCCGCGGATGATTTTTGTCGGTCATCGGCCGGAGCAGTAGAGTTGGAGGAGAATATTAATGAAGCGAACGGAATCCATTTCCATGCCAGTAGGCATGCATCGTGTCAAGATTACTATGGCTTTTCCTCTACGTTGGGTGAACAGCTATGTGCTCTATGAACCGGATGGAACAATAACGATTGTTGACCCGGGACCACGCAGTACTGAGACGGAACAGGAGTGGTACGAAGCACTCGCAGATTTCAATTTAACTTTTCAGGATATTAGTCAGATTGTACTGACCCACCATCACCCCGATCATCTGGGGTTGTCCGGCTGGATACAGCAGCAAACGGGTGTGCCTGTTCGAATGTCCACACGATCCCGCCAGGAAGCGGATTACATGTGGGGAACGGGGGCAACCATCAATACAGTGTTGCCTGAATATTATGGTCGCCATGGAATGCCGGAAGACAAGACGCAGCAGATACGCGAACATATGGAGGGATTTATCTCACAGATTACGCCACTTCCGGTAGTGACACCGATTGAAGATGGCGATTGGCTGGTTATGGGCGGGAAAAAGTGGCTTGCTGTAGAGACAGGTGGTCACGCGCCAGGACATCTATCCTTCTATGCGCCGGATTCCAGGGAGATCTTGTGTGGAGATGCCGTATTGCCGCAGATCTCACCGAATATCAGCCTGCAGCCAGGAAGTGACGATCAGCCTTTATTGTCTTATATGGAAGGGCTGCATCGACTGGGGGCATTGGATGTAGAAGTGGCATATCCAGGGCATCGGAATCCGTTTGGCCATTTTGCCGATCGAACGGTTCATCTGCTCACTCATCATGAAGAGCGCCTTCAGAAAATGATGGAGCGAATCCGGGAAGCACCGACGAATGCGTATGATATCTGTGTGTTTATGTTTGGTGACCGATTGGGAACACATCAGCTTCGTTTTGCGATGAGCGAAACTTTGGCGCATCTGCAGGAATTGATCCGGCGAGAGCATATTGTACAGGAGCAGCAGCCCGACGGAGTATTCTTTTTTATCGAAAATACTTAGGATTACAAGACTTTGACCAGGAGAACTGCCTGTTCAGAGTCTTTTTTGCGTGTAACGACTCAAATAAATGAAAGCTTTAGTCTCTCTTAACCGTTCATTCATCTTCTTTTAAGGCAGCACTTCTATGATAAATGCATGAACTTCGCCAGAGAAAGCAGGGAAGAGCGATGACTAGGAAAAAACGAAATCAATGGAGAAAATGGCAAGCCTCAGCGGCAGCAACGTTGACCGTGGCTGCACTCTTTCAATATGTAAGAACTTCTGATGCCTTTGATGTCGCTTATGCGGCGGCTAATGGTACTGATATAAGCAATACGGCTTCTACCCAGATAGATGCTCAGGATGATGTCATGGACGAATGGACGAACAACACAGATAGCAATTCTGATGCATCGTCCAATGAGGGCTATAGCCTGGATGAGGGAACGACTGATGGAAGCACTGCCATCGGTTCGAATCAAGGCAGGTCGTCGGGCAGCTGGATAACAGATCAGAATAGCAATCAGGATACAGACTCCGGATATAGCCGTGGTAATTATCAGTCACGCACGGGTGCATCATGAGTCGCACGGAGCAAGTCTCCCGTCTTCTTAAGTTCCGCTTCCGGGCGATGAACACGGACGTGGAAGTTCAGTTGGCCGCAGGACGGGAAGAAGCTGAGCATGCGGCAGCTTTGGTGAAGAATTGGTTCGAAGCGCAGGAACAGCGTTTCAGCCGATTTGTGGAAGACAGTGAATTGAATCGTCTGAATTGTTGCACAGGATGGATGCCGATTTCCGCAGCAATGGATGAAGTGTTAAGTTTGGCATACGGTTATATTGGACAGACGGAAGGGATTTTTCAGCCAGGTATCTCTCAGGCTCTGCGGGCTTCGGGTTACGATGTCAGCTTCGAGCAGCTGCAACAAAGAGAGCTTCAGCAATTTGGAACCGAACGCAGATTGGACATCAGACCATCGGATACAACAGATATGCTGAGAGACGAATATGACTATAGCCGCCCACGTTGGATTCAAAGGGAAGGCAGCCGAATGGTTCACAAGGACCCTGGGACTGAGCTGGACCTTGGGGGCATTGTTAAGGGTTGGGCCGTTGAGCGTATCGCCGATTGGCTGCAACGTACACTTCATATTTCGGCAGGATTAATTAATGCAGGTGGAGACATTCAGGCATGGGGGACAACACTTCATCCGATGTGGTCCGTACAAGTCACCGATCCTTACCAGGAGGAGCGAAATCTAATAGGGAATATTCAATTGAGGAAAGGTGCAATTTCCACTTCAGGAGTGGGACGAAGACAGTGGCAGAATACGGACGGAAGCCTTTCACATCACTTAATTGATCCCCGGACGATGGAGCCAGCAGATACGGATGCGCTGCAGTGTACGGTTCTGGGCCAGCATGCCTCGCAATGTGAGATTATTGCCAAGACCGTCTGTATTTTGGGAAGTGCCGATGCAGTAGGTTGGTTAAACCGTCATTACGATCGTCATGACGTCCTGTGGATGACCCGGGATGGGAGCACTTATTTTAGAGGAAATACCGATACGCTCGCTGAACGCTGGCCTGGTTTCGATCCGGATCACCGCTTCAGTCTTATATAAACGACAAGTCTATCAGATATGGGGGAGCCGGTTATGGCGCAATGGATTGTAGATTACCTGCCGACGTGGAATATCATTCGAATTAGTGGGATCGCCGCTTATTTGCTGCTCTTTGCGGGGGTATTTCTGGGGATTGCCCAAGGGATGCCCATGGCTAAAGGCAAACCTAAAGCGGCCATGTTTAAATGGCATACCCGAACGACCTGGCTCGCCTTTGGACTTGGACTTGTGCATGCGTTAACCCTATATATTGATCACTATAGTCCATTCACCTGGAGTGAACTGCTTATTCCGTTTACGGCTTCAGTACATCCGATCGGCAGCGGACTGGGCACGTTATCCTTTTATGGTTTGGTGATCGTACTGCTATCCAGTGATTTGCGTAACAAGCTTGGCCGCAAATGGTGGTTTATGTTCCATATGTTGTCTTATCCCGTATTCATCGGTTTACTGTTTCATGGCATGGTTACCGGTTCTGATTCAGGCAATGTGATTTTGCGTCTGATGTACGTGTTTACTGGCTTGAGTATAATTGGTATTACGGTACTTCGTGGCATGCTGCGAGAACGCAAAGGCCCGGAAATTACAATTGGACCCAGTCGTGTACAGTCTAAGCCAGCAGCGGAACAGAAATGGGCTGAGGTGTATCGTTTGGCGGGAGCGGGAAGACAGGAGCATCTGAAATAGCGTATTACAAAAATAAGTGAATCAACACAAAAGAAGCGGCCTGGTGGCCGCCTTTTTGTCATGATCAGAATAAGTCTGAATGTTGAATTTACTTGGTTCGTTCATTTCCAACTCCTGTTACACATGCAAATTATACGATATCATCGCTGACAGGTTTCTCACCCAGAGCTTCTTCAAGCTCCGATTGTTTGCGATGCGCAATCCGACTGCTGGCCGCCGAGGCGATAGCCCCCACGATATCATCCAGAAACGTATGCACAGGCCCAAGGCTCTTGTCGTTCAAACGTTCAAGCACACCGGGTTTTAGCTTGTCTACATAACCGTAGTTCGTAAATCCGATACTGCCGTATACGTTGACGATGGAGAATGCGAGAATCTCATCCACGCCATATAATCCTTCATCATTTTCAATCATCTCCTGCAAAGGAGAAATGAGTTTGCCTTGCTCTGCCAGTAAGTCCAGTTGAATGCCTGTCAGGACTGCGTTCTGCACCTCACGTTTGCGTAATACTTTCTCCACATTGTCGATACATTCTTCCATCGTAAGACCTGGGTAATACTTTTTCTGCAGCATCATGACCAATTCTGCGATCTCAGGGATCGTAACGCCCCGCTTGTGCAGCCATTCCCTCGTTGCCTCTGCCACTTTACGGCTATTCAGGCTGTAAGGGATTTTTTCTTGCTCCGGATGTTCCATGGGCGATTCCTCCTCTGAAGTTAGCAATGTCCCTACACTTGTATCCTAATACGTTATTAACCGTTTTGGGTTTCTTTGCTATCCTTCGACGGGGATGGAAGGCCTGTTTTCAGCTTTATGCATGATGAGCTTGTTTAAAAAGTAGTTATTTTTTGGACAAAGGCTCGTATACATGGTAGTACAAACTGTAAAAATGATGAGGGGGAACGTGATCATGAGTAAGATCCGTTATTTACGTACAGCTTCTGCAGCTGCGCTGTTGAGTATTCCTGTGGTGTTATCTGGATGTGGCATGTTTGGGGCACAGTCCACCGAGGCTATTGATCCACCGCCGCCGATTCAGGAAGCGGCCATGATTCAGGCGGCTGAAGGCAATGGATCACTTGCCAAGCTGACACTTACAACCGTATACCTCCAGGACCAACAAGGTTTGCTGGCTCCGGTATCCATGACACTCCCGTCGGGCACGGACGTCAGCAGTCCAAAAACAGCCCTGGATACACTTGTGACGGGTGGTCCATATGCAGGGATGTTGCCTGAAGGATTTCAGGGCGTTCTCCCGCAGGGTACCGTTGTTCAGAACGTAACGATTCATTCGGATGATAAACTGGCAGTCGTGGAGTTCTCCGGCAATTTTGCCAAGTATGATGCCAAGAACGAGCGCAAAATGCTGGAGGCAGTCACCTGGACACTCACGGGTACACCAGATGTGCAGAACGTACAGATCTGGGTAGACGGCAAAAAGTTAACGCAAATGCCAGTAAACAGCACGCCACTACCGGAACCGCTGAATCGGGCGGTGGGTATCAATCTCGATTTGGGTGATACATTCACGACTAACAGCAGCCCGGTAACGGTTTATTTCTCAGCCGCTTCGCCAGCAGGCATTCAATATTATGTCCCGGTTACACGTCTAGTGACACCTGGTGTAGACCGGGTGCAGGCGGCGCTGAATGAACTGATCAAGGGACCAGCCAAAGGCGGGGAGCTGGAAGAGGTTATGACAGGCGGAACGCAGCTGCAATCGGTCAAAACGTCTGAGGATGGAACCGTAACGGTTGCACTCAAAGACGATATGTTCACTGAGGGAGATGTCGTGCCAAGTGAACTGCTGCAATCCGTCGTATTGACTACGGCCGAGAACACAGCTGGCAAGGAAGCTAAAGTCCAGATCGAATGGAATGGGCAAAAGACAGTCATGAGTGATGATAACCGGGATTACAGTACCCCAGTATCGAAGCCTGAATATATCAATGAAATTCCAATTTAAGTCACAAAGAGCGGTCTGATGTACGGTTGACAGAACTCTTTGGTGGACAGGATGCTTTTAAGTGAACTCTTTGGTAAAATAGAAGGGATTAGTAAAAGTGTGAACAAGCTCGACATTACAGGATGCTTAAGTCGTAGGAGGCAGAAATGATGAGATCTAACGGACGAACCAGCGACCAGCTGCGCCCGATGAATTTAACAATTAACACGAATAAATACGCCGAAGGTTCTGTACTGATTGAAGTGGGAGATACCAAGGTTATTTGTACAGCTACGGTGGAGGAACGTGTTCCTCCCTTTATGAAAGGGCAGGGTAAAGGCTGGGTAACGGCTGAATACTCCATGCTGCCACGTGCAACACATACCCGTAATCAGCGTGAAGCGAACCGCGGCAAATTGACTGGACGCACCATGGAAATTCAGCGTCTGATTGGCCGGGCACTGCGCTCGGTCGTTAACTTGCAGGCTCTTGGCGAGCGTACGATTACACTGGACTGTGATGTAATTCAAGCCGACGGCGGTACACGCACAACGTCCATTACTGGTTCGTTTGTAGCTCTGGCGCTCGCGGTGAACAAAATTGCCCAACAGCATAAATTGCAAGTATTCCCGATTACGGATTTCATTGCAGCGGTTAGTGTGGGTGTAGTTGGAGAACAGCCTGTGCTGGATCTGAACTATGATGAAGATTCCAAAGCCAAGGTAGACATGAACCTCGTGATGACAGGCGGCGGGAAATATGTGGAGCTTCAGGGAACAGGTGAAGAAGCACCATTTGACCGTCGTGAGCTGAACGCGATGCTGGAGCTGGGTGAGCAGGGTATTCTGGAGATGATTGAGCGTCAAAAAGAAGTTCTCGGTCCCATTGCACTCAAGATCGGTGCTCGTGGATTAGGAGAAGCCTAACATGAGTCTGGATAGCCCAATTATCATTGTCGCAACCCGAAATGCGGGGAAAGTACGTGAATTCGCTCATGCATTCGCTCCACTGGGCAAAGAGGTCAAAAGCATGTTCGACTATCCGGAGCTGCCGGATGTCGTTGAGGATGGCGTAACCTTTGCAGAGAATGCCTGGAAGAAAGCCAAAGCGGTGGGCGATGCTCTTGGTCTGCCTGTCCTGGCTGACGATTCGGGATTGTGCGTGGATCTGCTGGATGGTGACCCGGGAGTGTATTCTGCGAGATATGCAGGCGAGGGTGCAACCGATGCGAAGAACAATGCCAAACTACTTGAGGCGCTGGAATCGCTCAAATCCGGTGAGGATACGGAGCAACCGCTTTTGAGTCCAGCAAGTTTTGTCTGTGCATTGGTGCTGTATGATCCCGCAACCGGACACAAGTATGAAGCGGAAGGTACGGCTGAAGGCTGGATCACAGCTGAGGCAGCTGGTGGTGGCGGTTTTGGATACGACCCACTTTTCTACGTACCTGAATACGAGATGACGATGGCTGAGCTTACGCTGGAGCAAAAGCAGGCGATCAGTCACCGCGGGAATGCCCTGAGAGCGCTCGTATCCAGCCTGAAAGGCTGAGATTCAAACGAATCGGCTCATATGATTATGAATGTATAAGGTGAATTATTGCCTTGCTTAAATATCAAAGCGTTAGTGGAAGGTAAGAGTCATTCCTGTGGAATGCTTCACCGACCATTAACGTTTTTTTATTTTTATGGAGTGGAGCCGATGTTAATAAAGCCAGTACGTGGGACCCAAAATAAATCCCGCTTTTTTCAGTGAAGATATCAGAACGTATGTTCTTATACCTATATAAAAAATGCGGAGATTTCACGTTTGAGCAGCGCATTAGGACCGGGGTTGGAAGAAGTTGCAAGTCTTGTACCGCATGGGTTAACATTCAAGTTAACGAATCATCAATGAACTCAAACGGAGGGGATTTGCTTATGCAAGAAGTGAAGCTTACGGTGTCTTATGATGATTATGAGAACGGTATTCGTATGGAAACGCTGATTAGGGAACTGGCTGCCAAACCGGAGGCTGGTTCGCTGGAGAGTCTGATTATTGGAGACTGGGGGCAGGCCTATGAAAATTCGCCGGATGAATTTATGGGCACGCTCATCGAGCTGGCTCCAAGCTTTCCTTCTTTGAAGAAACTGTTCATCGGAGATATGGGCTTTGAAGAATGCGAAGTATCATGGATTATTCAGACGGATCTCACACCACTATTGGTTGATTTCCCAGAATTGAAGTCATTCACTGTGAAGGGCAGCAGCGGACTAATTCTGGAACCCATCGAACATGCCAAACTTGAAGAATTAATCATTATTTGCGGTGGTCTTCCCAAAAGTGTGTTAGCTTCAATTGCCCGGGCTAAGTTGCCTGAATTGCGTAAGCTTGAGCTGTATCTGGGCGTGGAAGATTATGGATTCGATGGTTCACTTCAAGATGTACTTCCACTTTTGGAACAGGGTTTATTTCCAAAGCTCGTATACCTGGGTCTGAAAGACAGTGAAATTCAGGATGGGATTGCGAAAGCTGCAGCTGAGGCGCCAATTCTGGATCAACTTGAAATCCTGGATCTGTCAGAGGGCACGTTGTCTGATGAAGGGTCTGAGGCGCTTCTTGCCAGTGACAAGATCAAAAAACTGAAACATCTCAATCTCAGTTACCACTATATGACAGACGAAATGCTTATTCGCTGGAAACGTTCCGGTATATCTGTAGATGTTAGTGAGCAACAACAGAGTGATGAAGATGACTGGCGTTACCCGTCGTTAACGGAATAAATGATGTCAGGCATGACGGAAATGGAAGAAAATTTGCAAAGCCCAGTTAAGGATTCGGATATGACTCTGGAGCAGCCGTTATTGTTAATTGGAAACCCGAATAATCGCCGTACCCTTGGATTACAGGAGGCAAGACAGCGTATTGGCTTACAACCTGCATTTGTGCTGCCTTATGCCCATTTACTAAAGACTTGGAGACGGGGCGGAACGATGGCGGATGCCGTACAGCAATGTCTGGAAGGGCGAGGGACTACGCACATGCAGGGAGAGCCGTGGATATCTTCACCAGCATCGATGTTATATGCGAATCATGATTCAGTAGACGGAGTGAGTAACGTACCTCTTATTCGAATAGATGCCCCTGGTGAGGAATGGGATGTAGAGCGTGAGCTGCTCTTTCTTGGAGCTGTAAATGATGTATCTCCGTTAATCGATGGCCCTTCTGCGGGAATAATTCCGGCAGCACAGACACTTACTCTTGAACAGGAGTGGGGGCGGATCTACGCGCCTAGCCAATGGTTTCGTGGCTGGAAGGCCTGTTTGGAACGAGTTCGTCATGAAGCCCGGAAATATTGGCCTAATGCCCGATTCATGAATGATCCCGATGAAATTGCGATTATGTTTGATAAAAGGAAATGCCAGCAGCATCTATCTGCCCATGGCGTTCACGTTCCCCCAACGCTCCAATCTTCGGAGCCGATCCGCAATTATGCGGACCTGCGTACAGCGATGACAACAGCCGGTATGAATCGCGTTTTCGTGAAGCTTGCGTGTGGCTCCGGTGCTTCAGGCGTTGTTGCCTATCAAATTAATCCGCGAACGGGTGCCGAAATCGCTATAACCACTGTGGGAATGGAACGGGTTCAGGGAAGGATCATTTTTTATAATGAAGGCCGGTTGCGCAGGTACACACATACTTCAGAGATTTCTGCGCTCATGGATTGGCTGTGTGCTGAGGGGGCCCAGATTGAACGTTGGATGGCAAAAGCGTCCCTGGGTTCAAGTGTATTTGATATTCGCCAGCTTGTGGCAGGTGGACAAGCAGGTCATGCCATCGTACGACTTAGTCAGACACCAATCACCAATCTGCATTTGCGCAATGAGCGGTTGCTTCCCGAAGAAGCAGGGCTGGATGAACAGCAGATGAATGGAGTAAAGACGGCAGCGAAAGCAGCAATGGCTGCCTTCCCATACTCATGGTCTGCCGGGATTGATGTGATGCTCAGTGGAGATACTGAGCCGCGTGCCTATATTTTGGATGTGAATCCGTTCGGAGATTTGTTGTACAGAGTGCAGCATAACGGACTTGGAACCTATGAATGGGAAATGGAACTTTTGCGAAAGGAGCCTTACAACTATGACTGATATGAACACCATCGTAGGCTCCCATGATCTATTAATGATTACACTGGACACGTTAAGGTATGACGTAGCCAAGCTGGAGGAACCGAATTGCCCCAACCTGTGCGGTACGGGTCCTTGGGAGAAGCGTCATACTCCGGGAAGTTTTACATATGCGGCACATCATGCTTTTTTTGGTGGCTTCATGCCTACACCTGCTAATACAAACAAAGCATCCCACGTACGACTTTTTCATTCCCGGAATACCGGATTAAAGACGCATCCGCATACGTGGCTGTTCGACACACCGGATATCGTATCCGGTTTTGCAGCTGAAGGATATCGTACGATTTGTATAGGTGGGGTCATTTTCTTTACCAAGAAAAATCCGCTCGCCAAAGTGCTGCCAGGTTATTTTCAACAGAGTTACTGGCGGATGAATTTTGGGGTAACCAACCCCAAATCGACTGAGCATCAGGTTCAGCATGCCTTGAAGCTGCTAGAGCAAAGCGCACCAGATGAGAAGTTGTTTTTGTTCCTGAATGTGTCTGCCATCCATGGGCCCAATCGCTATTTTGTGGAGGGTGCAAGAGAGGACTCGGTAGAAACACAGCGTGCAGCGCTTCGGTATGTGGACGAGGCCCTTGGGCCATTGTTTGATGCAATGAGGCAGCGTTCAAGGCCTACGTTTTGTTTAGCTTTTTCCGATCATGGCACGGCGTATGGTGAGGAGGGCTATCAGGGGCACAGGTTGGCGCATGATGTTGTCTGGAATGTGCCTTACCGTGAATTTATTTTATAGAACTAATGATTCATATCATCAACAACTACACACCGGATACAGGGAGGAAACCGATGGACGATCAATCTCAACATACGACAGCAGGTCATTCCGCACAGTCCGGATCCAACACAACTACAGGTCTCAGAGAAGTACTTGCTTCACCCTATCGCTCTTATTTATATTCGTATCCCCATAAGACCGCATATCGGGAGTTGAACCCGCCTTTACCGCTCGGTCCATTGTGGGAACGTGAGAATACCGATACGTATTTTTTATATATGCACATTCCGTTTTGTGCCGCTCGTTGCGGATTCTGCAACCTATTCACGTTACCGGATCGTCGTGATGACACCCATGTGCGTTATGTGGATGCGCTGGAACGGCAAGCCAAACAGTGGGCACCACTCACATCACGCAGACCCTATTCGAGGTTTGCCATCGGTGGTGGGACACCCACATTATTAAATGAAATTCAGTTGAACCGCTTGTTTGATATTGCGGAACAGGTGATGGGGCTCGATCCGACGCAAGCTTCGATCTCGGTAGAAACGTCACCGGATACCGTGACGGAAGCCAAATTGGCGATCCTGAAGGAGCGAAGTGTGGACCGGGTAAGTATGGGCATCCAAAGTTTTATCGAAGCCGAAGCCTCAGCCATTTACCGTCCGCAAAAACCACAGGAAGTGGAACGCGCGCTTGAGAAGCTTACACGGTATGAATTTCCTCTGTTGAATCTAGATCTGATCTATGGTCTGCCGGGACAAACGGTGGAATCATGGCTGTACTCGCTGGAACGTGTCCTTTCATATGAACCGGGTGAGATTTTCATTTACCCACTCTACACCCGCGAGAATACCATTGTGAAACCAGATGATATTCAGCGTCAGGGACCGGATATTCGGATGGAGCTGTACAAGGCTGCGCGTGAGACTTTAAAAAGCAGGGGCTATGTCCAGTATTCCATGCGCAGATTTGCCAAAGAACAATCATCTTCTGGAAGCAAAGAGCTTCTACCCTACAGCTGTCAGGAGGAGGGCATGGTTGGTCTGGGTTGTGGCGCACGCTCTTATACCAGTGAAGTACACTATGCTTCCAAATATGGTGTTAGTTATAAGGCTACACAGAGCATCATCGCCGATTATGTGGCAACCGAGGGTTATGATGTGGCCGATTACGGCATTGTACTCAGCCGGGAGGAGCAGAAGCGCCGCTTTATTCTGAAAGCCCTGCTGCATCGGGAAGGTTTGGCGCTGTCGGATTATGATGAGCGATTCGGAACGGAAGTCCTGTCTGACTACGGATGGTTGAGTGAACTGTTGTCTGAGGGCATGGCTGAGCTTGAGCAGGACGATAAGGGTAACCAGGTGCTGCGTCTGACAGAAGAGGGATTGGGCTACTCGGATGCTATTGGAGATTGGCTCATCTCCGCTGAGGTTCGTGAACAAATGGAAGGGTTTGTGTTCTCATGAGAGCAACCTTGTATTATCGGGGGAAGCTGTCGTCCTGTAATTACGACTGTCCATATTGTCCGTTTAGCAAAACGGTAGATTCCAAGGAGACGTTGGAAGTGGATGAACAACAACTGCGTCAATTTGTGAATTGGGTGAGAGATCAGGAGAGTGCTGGTCATCAATTTTCGATTTTCTTTAACCCGTATGGAGAAGCTCTGGTAAGACGTTGGTATCGGGAAGCAATGATTGAACTATCCCATATGCCACACGTTGACAAAATTGCAGTTCAAACCAACCTATCTGTCAAACTGGACTGGGCCCGTGAATTGAACCGAGATAAAGCGGCTTTCTGGGCGACCTATCACCCACGTGAGACGAAGGAGTCTTCCTTCGTCAAACAATGTTTGACTTTACGTGAGATGGGACTTGCTTTTAGTGTGGGGACAGTTGGATTGCGCAGTGCATTCCCTGCTATTGAATCGATGAGGCAGACTTTACCCGATGACGTGTATATGTGGATCAATGCATTTAAAGATCGACCCAAATATTACAGCGTGGAAGAGGTCGACTTTTTACGATCCATTGATCCACTGTTTGAAGGGAACCTGCGGGATTATGAGAGTCTGGGCAAGCGCTGTTCCGCTGGTTCGGAGGTATTTTATGTACAAGGGTCAGGGCATGTAAAAAAGTGCTACAAGGATCGTCGGATTATTGGGCATTTATACCGCGATGGTTTGGAGGCTTTGGCAGCGGATCGGCCGTGTGGCATGAAGAAGTGTGGCTGTTATATCGGTTATATTCATATGGAGAATTCACCGTTCAGGGATATTTTCGGCAATGGGTTGCTTGAACGTAATCCGGTTCTAATTAATCGATAGATAGAGGTCAGCAAGTAGGAAGATGCTACGGAAGAATTGCAGTAGCCTCTTGGTCAATTTAAAGTGGGATAACGTGTAGCCATAGTTAATTTGAGTATGATAAAGGGGTGCCCGATGAACAGCTATTATGCTGCTCATCGGCACCCCTTTTACGAATGAAAAGATACATTATTTATCGAATGGCCACTTTGTACGTACGCAACCACGAGTTGATCTGTGTCAGATAAGCAAACAACTGTGGACCCGACATTAACTGTCCAAACCAAGGCAGGTTTGATGAAGCATCCGGTGAGGAGGCCAATTTGCGAATTTGGGCTTTGTCGATTAATGGCAAGATCGGTGAGCTTGCGTCATCCAGAATATCAAGCACCTGCTGTTTAACGGCAGCAAGATACTGAGGGTTATGTGTTTTCGGATAAGGACTCTTTTTCCGGTACAACACATCGTCAGGCAGTACACCTTCCAGCGCTTTACGCAGAATGCCTTTTTCCCGTCCGCCTGTCATTTTCATGTCCCAAGGCACGTTAAACACATATTGAATCAAACGGTGATCACAGTAAGGTACCCGAACCTCAAGCCCAGCCCCCATACTCATCCGATCTTTCCGATCCAGTAGTGTAGGCATGAACCGGGTGATGTTCAGATAGGACATTACTCGCATTTGGGCTGCCTTACCGGTCTCCCCATCGAGTAAAGGCACTTCAGCCACAGCATCCGAGTAGCGGTCCGCGAGGTAGTCCAGAGGCCTGATCCATTCCCGAATGTCCGGGGATAACAATCCTGCTCGCATATCAGGCGCTACAGACCATGGGAATGTACCGGAGTTCAGCATTTCTTCCCGATGGAACCAAGGATAACCACCAAATACTTCATCCGCTGCTTCGCCTGAAATGGCAACGGTGGCTCCTTTTTTGATTTCCTTACAGAACAGATAGAGAGAGGAATCTACATCTGCCATACCCGGCAAATCACGCACAAGCATCGCTTGGGTCAGGGCATGAACCAGTTCTCCGTTTTCAATCTCAATCCAGTGATGATCTGTCTTCAGTTCATCTACCATACGCTTAATCCAGGGACCATCTGCTCCAGGTTGGAAGGAATGGGCCTGAAAATGCTTTGCATTATCCACATAGTCGACAGAATACGTGCTGACCTGGCCTTGACCTGTACGGTTATAATAATCCACCGCTAACGCAGATAGAGCACTTGAGTCCAATCCACCCGACAAAAGGGAGCAGACCGGAACGTCCGAAGCCAATTGGCGTTCTAATGTATCCTGCAACAGTCTGCGTACTTCGGCAGCTGTCTCTTCCAAATTATGTTCGTGATTCTGACTTTCCAGCTTCCAGTAAGCATAGGTTTTAATCCCGTTTCGGTTGTAGATAAGCGCATGCGCAGGTTTAAGTTCGTTAAGGGAGGAGTATACGCCGTGTCCAGGTGTCCGGGCAGGACCGACAATAAATACTTCTGCCAAACCTTCAGGGCCTACCGCAGCTTCAACATCCGGATGGATGAGCAGTGCTTTGGGTTCTGAGCCAAATACGAGTGCATCCTTTGCATGACTGTAGAACAGGGGTTTGACGCCCAGCCGATCACGGGCGATAAAAACCTGTTCGCGTCCGCCATCCCATATGGCAAAAGCAAAAATTCCGTTAAACCGGTCAACGCAGGCCGGTCCCCACTCAATATAAGAGGCGAGCAGCACTTCCGTATCACATTGTGTGCGGAAATGGTGTCCGCGCTGGAGCAATTCCTTTTTCAACTCGGGTGCATTGTATAGTTCTCCGTTATACACGACGGTATAGGAGGTGTCTCCCTGTAACGCATGCATGGGCTGTGCCCCGTTCTCCGGGTCCATAACGCTGAGACGCCGATGTCCGAATGCACAAGGATTGGAGATCCATGTACCTGAAGCGTCGGGCCCCCGGTTCGACAAGCTGTCCGTCATCCGAACCAGCAGCTCTGATTCCTGGGTCAAATCCCGATTCCACTGTATGAAGCCGGTTATACCGCACATGGTTTGTTCATCCTTTCTTAGTCGAGTCATTCATCCGTATGGCTGCTTAGTTGCTAACAGCCAGCAAATGTTGTCTTTTTCGTCAGAAGTCGTAACAAATATATGCCGAAAGCAGGCATAAAATGTCTGTCCTCTTCGGAAACTAGTTCTAGGGACAACGGCATCAACATGCCTGTGAAGGAGAGAACTTGCAAATGGACAGTATGACCTATTATGTATCTGTCATGGGGCGCTCCGTTATTCCGGATCCGCACGTAACGTCGTATGAATGGGTGATCCAGGCGACGCCTCAGGAGGCGGAACAATTACTGGGACTGCTTAATCTGATGCAGGAAAAAGAGGAAGAGGCCTTTCCAGGAATGGTATTCCCTTGGCCGGATACGCCGGAGGAGTCTGTAAACCGTGCATATGAAGCTGTGTTACAGCAGGTGTATCGGGAGATTTATCGCCTAGGAACACCAGAGACCCGATACCAGATCGAACAAAGTACATGAAATGGACAAAGGAGCGAGATAACAAATGTATGCTATTCAGGATGCCAAAATACGCAGATTAACCGAAGTGGATGGATTATCTTGTGCAGAAGTTGAAGTACAGCCTGGAAATACGGGTGATCCGTCTTTACTTGTATACGTTGCGGCTACCCAGCCAGGGAATTCGCTTGAAGTCGTTCGAATTGTACGCAATCATTCGGATGCAGTCCTGGATTGGTACAATAACAACATGCATACAGCGTTTGAAGATGCCACGGAAACGGCGTTTGAGAACAGTGAAGGCATTGCAGCAGGGGAAGATAAAGCCCGGTTTCAGAGTGAGTTACTTGCTTTTGGATTACTGGGACCGACACTTCAACGCTATTTGGTGGGGCAAGGTTAAGGTGGTCGTTCCAACAAATACCGATAGCTGCAAAGGATAAGCAAAATTACCCGGAGCCATACTATATACAAGTTCCGGGGAGGTGATAGCAATGGCTTCCAAGTTCAAGAAAAACAAAGGGAACCTTTATGCGCATCATACCGAGTTTGCCGAGGAAGTGCTCGCCATTAACAGCAAGCGTCCTGCCCAGAAAAATCCGTGGCGTCAGGGAAACAAGTAACCGGAATGCAGAAACCCGCCCTTCTTTCGAAAGGCGGGTTTTTGAATGTTAATTTGGTTATGGAGCTTGTGGTTAGGCATATTCACGCAGCACTTGAATACCTTTGACGATATTGTACACAAAACTTAATGCATAAATAACAAAGAAGAGTATTACAAATCCGACAGCGGAACCCAGACTGTGGGCGGTAACGAAGAAATAAAGTAGCGGTATTGCCGCAAGAAACGGGAATATATGCGAGAATAAGGCTCGTTTCGCATGTCCTTCAATATAGTTGTCTTTGGCTACAATCCAAATGATGATGGGAAACAAGAACGGTGCGAAGAAAATACTAAAATAGGATAATGCTGATAAAAGTTGTCTCATAGCGGTTTCTCTCCTTTATTTGGTTCAGTAGAATGTATGTATGCAAATGATTACCCAGCAAGTCTCATCATGAATATGTCTGCCATTTTAAATGCACTGAGCATAATATCCTCAATATTGCCTGCTTAAAGCATTCATATTCTGTACCTGTGTTGAGTATGAAAATAATACGTTCAAGTCATGTGGAATGATGCAATTATTAATTTTTTTATAAAACTATTGAAAAATATAGAAATCAGAGTATAATAGAAATCGCGCGGTATTTTTATTATACATATTTGTCTCAGTAGCTCAGCAGGATAGAGCAACGGCCTTCTAAGCCGTCGGTCGGGGGTTCGAATCCCTCCTGGGACGTTAGAAAAAGCTTCCTTCGGGAAGCTTTTTTGCGTACAGGGGATGAGAGCCCCAAAGGTTCGTCGGAGCATAAGCTTCGGAAGGAATACTTCGCAGTCTCGACTGCAAGGAGAGTATCCCTCCTGGGACGTAAGAAAAAGCTTCCTTCGGGAAGCTTTTTGCGTACAAGGGATGAGAATCCAGAAGGTTCGTCCGAGGTTGGTATTGTTTATAGGTGTAAACTATCAATGAAATAGAATTTATATATTTAAATAATAAACCATCTTGTGACACAATGAAGATATCAATCATGAAAGCGATGGTGGTATCCATGCAATCGATTAATCAATGGCAAGCGGATGAGTATGACAACAAACTTGGCTTTGTTTCTGGTTACGGTAAAAGTTTAATCTCATGGCTTCAACCTCAAAAAGGGGAGTATATCCTTGACTTGGGATGTGGAACGGGGGATTTGACGTACGAAATCTCTGTAGCGCAGGCTGAGGTAGTTGGCATGGATGCATCACCGGACATGATTCGCCGTGCAAAAGAGAAGTTTCCAGATATCGAGTTCATGGAGGGTGACGGACATCAGTTTGCGACGAACAAGCTCTATGATGCCGTCTTTTCCAATGCAGCTCTGCATTGGATGCGAAGTCCTCGACTTGTAGTGGATAGTGTATGGAAGTCTTTGGAGCCTGGAGGACGTTTTGTGGTGGAGTTCGGTGGCAAAGGCAATGTACAGATCATTGTAGATGCATTAGAAGAAGTGTTTGAACGACACACTGGCATTCGTGGATCAGAGCGAAACCCTTGGTATTTCCCGACGATCGGGCAATATAGCAACATTCTCGAACAATGTGGATTTTTGGTGCGACAGGCCTATCACTATGACCGTCCTACCAGATTGGCGGATGGTGAACAGGGTATAGAGGGCTGGTTGGCTCATTTTGGAGGGGACTATTTTGAAGGTTTGAGTCAGGAGCAAATTCAGAAGATCTGTCGTGAAACTAGCCAAATCGTTGTGCCGAAGCTCTGGAAAGAAGATGCAATCTATGCCGATTATAAGCGTCTTCGAATTGAAGCAGTGAAGCCGGGAAGTTAAATAAGCAAAAGATGTGTCACTGTTAAATGAATTAATAAAATATTTTTCATGAATCCATCGATCACATATAGGCTGGGAATCTCTTTCGGAATGAAGAGGCTCTTGGCCTTTTTTCCTATGTTGTATTTAAAAATTGAATTATTCAATCGACAAATAAATACAATTCCACATTTTTCTCTTACTCAAGAACCATATAAGTAATTTTTATATCATATTTGTAATTATTTAGAAGGTGAATGTGCTATTTTAGTAGAATAATTTACCAAGGGTCAATCTACTTGCAGATAGGGCGGTGAGTTGTCACAGGTATTGCAGTACTTGTCATTGCAGGACCCAAGATTGGTGAGGTACTTTCATATTGAGAAGGAGGGGCATAGCCTTGAATAAACGATTGATATCCATATTGTTAAGTATCCTAATGACTTTTTCTATCATTATGCCAGCGGCCGGAGCCGCTCCTGTAGGTGTTCAGCTTGAGAACTCGCTAAGCAAGGCCGAAGCCAAACAATGGCGAGAAATTCTTGCCCAGCGGGAAGGCAAGCTTGCAGCAGATCCATTTTTGGACAAGAGCCTGGAAGGTCTTGGAGGGGAGAAAACAAGAGTAATTGTTGAGCTCTCCAATAAACCAGTTGCTGTTGCGCAAGGCGAATCTACCCTCTCTGGAAAATCTTTTACCTCCTCTATGGAAACAAAGGCTGTGAATCAAGTCGAGCAACAACAACAGTCATTTGTACATAGCCTCACTCAGAATAAAATCAAACACGAAGTATTGGAAAATTACGCATATGCTCTGAATGGTGTAGCCATTGAACTTAAGGGCAACCAATTGGGGCAATTGCTTCGCATACCAGGCGTTGTCAGTGTATACCCTGACCTTGAAATTAACGTAGCCCCGGAAACAGATGAAGTGAATCCTTATATGAAAGATACCGCACCATTTATTGGCGCCCCTGAAGTATGGAATCTGGGATACAAAGGAAAAGGCGTCAAAGTTGGAGTTATTGATACAGGAATCGATTATGAACATCCTAATTTGCAAGACGCCTACAAAGGTGGATGGGATTTCGTTGAAAATGACAATGATCCTTATGAGACAACACGTGAAGAATGGAAAGTATCTGGCGCACCTGAATTTAATGCCAATGGAAGCGCCTATTACACATCCCACGGTACTCACGTAGCCGGTACCATTGCTGCTCGTGAAGCAGGGGACTACGGCATTGTCGGGGTTGCTCCTGAAGCCGATGTCTATGCATATCGTGTTCTTGGGCCCTACGGAAGTGGTCAAACTTCATGGGTGCTTGGTGGAATTGACCGTTCCGTTGCCGATGGCATGGACGTAATCAATCTCTCGTTGGGTAACGTTGCCAATGATCCAAGTTATATCACTTCAGTTGCACTTAATAATGCCATGCTGTCTGGCGTGACTGCAGTTGTGGCAAGTGGTAATGATGGTCCGAATCGTTATACATTAGGTTCTCCAGGAGCATCGGCTATGGCAATCACTGTAGGTAACTCCACGGGGCCTAGCCAAAGCATTACAGCCAACACTCATTTCTGGATTGGTGAGGAAGGTGAAGGTACGCTTCCTGAAGAACAACCTGTCCCTGAAGTTGAGCCGTCTCCTGAACTGGGAACAGCACCGGGTGCTGATACTCCTGAAGTTCCGGCTCAAGGTGAACCATCCACCACAACGGAAGATGTGACCGGTGAGGTAGCTCCATCAACAAACGAAGCTGCATTGTCTGAATCAGCATCTGACGATGATACAGCTTTAGATGTGGAAGCCAGCCAATCAGAAGAGGGTATTCAGCCAGCCTCGCCTTCGGCACCAGTCGAAACCTCTCCGGAGGTTGCACTTGTGAAAGAAGAGCCTGCGATTGCTCCAACTGAAACGGAGCAAAATCCATTGGCTGTTACTGAGTCGGTGTACCGACTTGATGTAATGGGCTGGAGTCTTTCAGCAGATCCCGAATCGGTTTTGACGGAACAATATGATCTTGTATTTGCAGGATTGGGTAAACCGACCGATTTTGAAGGCAAGGATTTTACAGGCAAAGTGGCTTTTGTACAGCGCGGTGAGCTGGCATTTGTAGAGAAAGTAGCCAACGCCAAAGCTGCTGGTGCAGTTGCTATTATCGTATATAACAATATTCCAGGCCCGATCGGTGTGAGTTTGGGAGATAATTTTGAACTTATTCCAACCTTGAGCATGTCGAAGGAGGATGGAGAAAGTATCAAGGCTGAGCTGGATGCCGGTCAAAGCGTTGAAGTGAGCTTCAGTGACTTCGTTAAAGGTCAAACGGCTGGCGATGAAATGAATCCATCCAGCTCCCGCGGACCAGCCAAGGTGACTCTGGATATCAAACCGGATATAGTTGCACCGGGTACCAGCATTCTGTCTACTGTTCCTGCCTATGGCAAGGACGAGCCTGAAGCAGATTATTCACAGGCTTATGATCGTAAATCAGGTACAAGTATGGCCACACCTCATGTTGCCGGACTAGTTGCCCTATTGATTGAGAAGCACAGTGACTGGACACCATTTGATATTAAAGTAGCACTCATGAACAATGGTAAAGTGCTCGACACAACCAATTACGATGTGTTTGATCAAGGTGCAGGACGTATTCAAGCAGTGAAAACGATTGATCCTGCTGCATTTGTTAAAGTATTGGATGTAACGAAATATACAGAGAATGGCGTGGCTGTCGAGAAACCAAATGTTACAGGTAGTGTCAATTTTGGCAACTTCCTCAGCACGGACGAAAAAAACGTCAGCAAAACGATCAAAGTGGAGTCGCTGAATGGCAGCGGTGGAAACTACACTGTAAGCGTGAATCCAACACGTACTATCCCTGGTGTATCCGTTGCGGTGGACAAGAGCTCTTTTACACTGAATGGTGAGGAAGAGTTACAGGTTACTATTACAGTTCCAAAAGGTGTTACTGCGGTAGCAGAAGCGCAAGGATACCTTCAGTTGTCTAATGGAACGGACACATTTAGTGTTCCATATGTCGCACATTTCAATCTTACATTGGCAGGCGTTAAATACATTGAGACTGTGAAAGGTACAGAAAAGAACCCGTTCCATTATCCATTGAAGTCTGATGGTACGTTGGATAAACTCAATGTAGCTATGGAATTCTACAATCCTATGAATTTTGCCCTTATTGAGATCTTTGATGGCCTTAACCCGGATGGGGGCTATTATGGAGATGGATATATTGGATCTATTTTTGGAAACTACTATAGTTTCGCTGCTAACACAAGATATAATCTGGAGTGGGATGGACAGTATGCAGACTACACTACCGACGAGGTAACAAATATTCCAGATGGTCTTTATACGGTTGACATCACTACAATCGGTGTTGATGGCAAAACGTATATCGAAGATACTTCTCCATTTTTGGTGAAAAAAGCAGCGCCTGTTGTAACAGCACCAGATAAGTTGGAAGTGGTGCAGGCGGACAAAGAAGCTTTGACAGGTAATGTTGATGATCTTTATATCGTAGCCGCTCCAGCGCTAAAAAATGGATGGGATACTGAACTTGATGTAACAGCTTCATTGAAGGCTGGGTACACTGTGAAAGATACATCGAATAAGAAGATTGATGAAGGTGCCTTTGAAGTTGAAACAGACGGTTCATTCACTCTTAGACTCGGCAAGTTGTTAGCTGGGGAGTACATTGTGGAAATGTCTGTTGAGGACTTACAAGGTTTGACTGGAACAGCGTCTACATCACTTCTGGTGAAAAAAAATCCTGATCCGGAAGTTCCTAATCCTGGTACACCATCACCGGGCTCTGGTTCAGGGTCTTCAGGCGGATCGAGTTCTTCCAATTCTTCTCCATCACCTGCACCAACGCCTACAATTAAAGGTGACGCATCTATATCTGAAAAGAAAAACGCTGACGGAACTACACAAGCTACAGCAGCGATTTCCGAAACGGTAATCAATACACAGTTGCAGGATGATAAGAGGGAAATCAAGCTGGATTTATCAAGTGTTGAGTTTGACAAATATAGTCTAGTAGATCTGACAATCAGTAAGGCCACTGCATATAAAATTCAAGCCTCAGGTAAAAATCTGATTATTGAGGGCAAAACGTTCAATGTGAATATTCCTGCTGCTTCTTTAACGGATTACGTCACAGATACAGGATTTAGCTTGAAGTTGCATGTTGCAGAAGGTAAGGATAGCAAACAAAACGAGAACATTGTTTCTCAAATTGTGTCTATTGATCTTGATGCTGACAAATTCAAGCACAATATTGGACTTACTTTGAAGTATGATGTGAAGTCTGTAAAAGACGTACGTAAAGTTATTGCTTATCATCAGACAACAACAGATACTTGGCAGCCTGCATCTTTGTCCAATGCGTCTCAAAAAGGACAATTGGAATTCAATGTAACACAACCAGGTTCTTATGTTGTTGTAGAAAATGCTGTAACTTTTGGAGACATCAACAGCCACTGGGCTAAAGATGAAATCGAAGTTATAGCCTCTCAACAAATTGCTAAAGGTATTAGTGCTAGCACATTCTCACCGAATAGTACCATTACTCATGCAGAATTTGCGACGTTGCTAGATCGTATTTTCGAAACGGGAATCGATTGGGAAACACGTAGTAAAGAAGCGAATGCGCAGGACCAATTGACACGCGAAAATATGGTTTTGATGATTGCAGATGCTTTGGAAATAAAACAAGGAGTAACATCCATTGGATTCAAAGATGAAGATCAAATTTCAGATGGAGCGAAATCAGCTGTTCATTTTGCTGTAGAGAATGGTTTGGTAAAAGGTATGTCTGGCAACAAGTTTGCTCCAAAAGCTACATCAACTCGTGCTCAAGTATCTGTCGTTCTATACCGTCTACTTGAATATCTGGATAAGCTTTAATAACTATTCTGATCACAGTGTGAGTTTATCAAAAAAAGAGACCTTTCCATTAGAAAGGTCTCTTTGCTTATATAATGGAAGGGCCTATTCATCATGAACCAATCAAACGGTTGGCACTTGCTTTCAATCCCATGAAAAGTAACAGAACAGCAAGTGTAACTTGCAAAAGCAATGGAAGGGTCCATCCTTGTGTCCAATCATGAAGCACCCCGAACAGCAACGGCCCGACGGCTGCCAGCATATACCCAAAGGATTGAGCCATACCTGAAAGTCCCGCAGCCTGTCTTGCATCAGACGTACGCAGTACAAAAAACATGGTTACAAGTCCGAACGAAGCCCCGGCTCCAACGCCGGCCAAAGCAACACCGACGGTTACGAGAGAGGAGATGCCGCTCAAAAGGAATGCGTACCCCAGAATCAGACATGAACCTGTAATTGCTGTCAGCCCACGTTGATCTTTCATTCGTCCAGCCAGAATGGGAACGATGAACGTTACCGGAACACTAACCATTTGCATCAGGGATAACATCCAGCCCGCTGAAGAGGAACTGAAACCCTGATCAGATAGAACCTCTGGCAGCCAGGTAATTGTAGTGTAAAAAATTAAAGATTGCAGTCCCATGAACAATGTGACATACCAGGCTAAGGAAGATGTAATAAGGCGAACCGGCTTCGCTTCCGTTTTCGAAGCCACGTAAACTTCGCCGCGACGTCCAGAACGGACGTGAGGCAGCCAGAGAATGAGGGCCAAAATGGACAGTATAGCCCACATGCCGAGTGAAGCATGCCAACCCATGGAGGTTAAGCCTGCCGCAGGAACGCTGATTCCTGAGGCGATAGCGCCCCATATATTCATGGACACAGAATAAAGTCCGGTAACGAGCCCCACTCGCAATGGGAAATCCCTTTTGATTAGACTGGGCAGCAATACGTTGCTCAGGGCAATGCCACATCCAAGGATCGCTGTTCCTGCAAAGAGAACGGGTACAGAGGGCATAAACCGGAGGGATACGCCTATGGTCACGAGGATTATGGCAGTTAACAGAGCGGTTTCTAGTCCGAATCTTCGCGCCAATTGTGGAGCGAACGGAGAGATTGCCGCGAAGGCAAGCAAAGGAAGAGAGGTGAGTAAGCCTGCCAATGTATGACTTATTCCTGTATCTGTACGGATCAGTTCCACAATGGGACCTGTTGCCGTAATAGGTGAACGCATTGTTGCTGCGATAACGATAATGCCTGCCAGCAAGAGCCCAAGTTTCATGGATGCTGACGATGAATTATCGACTGCAGAGCGGTCAGGTGAGTTTTGACGTAAAGATGATGGCATGGTAAATCTCCTATAGTTTATTTGTCTAATATGTATACTTTGATACATACATATACATAAACAAGCATAACATCCCGTGTCAACATCAGCCGATTAACGTATTCAATCATCCCCAGAACGCAAAAAAAAGCTTCCCGAAGGAAGCTTTTCTTTAATTACGTCCCAGGAGGGATACTCTCCTTGCAGTCGAGACTGCGAAGTAATCCTACCGAAGTTTATGCTCCGACGAACCATCGGGGTTTTCATCCCCAGAACGCAAAAAAAAGCTTCCCGAAGGAAGCTTTCTTTAATTACGTCCCAGGAGGGATTCGAACCCCCGACCGACGCCTTAGAAGGGCGTTGCTCTATCCAGCTGAGCTACTGAGACATGAAATTTTTCAAGCAAAATTGATTTTATCATAAATAATGATGAATATCAAACATTTTATTATAATATATTTTTCGTATATGATATTTGGCGGCGGTAACGTTTTTTTCATTATAATTAAGGTTATGTTAGAATATCAGAAGAACTCAAAAAATAGATCGACTTTCGTTTAATATACATCTATTTATGGTTGATTGCGACTGGAGATTCAGGATACAGAGGAGGTGCTCCTATTAAGGAATCCACGACCCCGGAAACCGAGCACAGTAACAATATCGTGCTGTTTCCTAAGACGCTGGACTATTACCAGATTCAATTGACGGTTATGCTAGAAAATGAACGATATGGTGAAGCGATGGACCTGCTTCGCTTTTTGCTGCAATGCCAAGGGCAGGAAGAACGGCATTACGACGAATGGCGAGCCCTGCTCGAATGGCTTGAAGCTGCATTCCCTCATTATGGGGAAGATTTACCCGAGGTTCGTGAAGAGCGTGAGGAAGAGGAAATCAGCGAAGAGGACATGGCACGTCAACATGCCCGATCCAAGCTTGAGCAGGATGACGGCTATGCGGATAAACTTCTTCGTACCGTGATGGAGGAACCTTTATCTGAACAAACGATGCTGGCGCTGGAGCAGCTTGCATATCTCGATCGGCCAGAAATTGATGATTCGCTTACCGGTTGGCTCAAAGACAAGACACTGCATCCTTTACTTCAGTTCCGTGTGCTTCAGACATTACGACGCCGAGGTGTTCAAGGCATTATTGCGTTTACTCGTGGGGAAGAGCCGGTTGAAGTGGAGATTGATACAGTTCCGCTGAGACCTGAGGATTTCCCGATTCAGATCGTTCAGATTCTTGAAAGGGTAGCAGATCAGACGGAGGTTCATGAACCTACGCTCTTTTATTTTGCACAAGAACTGTGGATTCAATATGTCATGGCCGTGTACGGAACCCGTGATTACCTGTCCATGCTGGAAGAAAATGATTCCATGACAGATATATGGGCAGCTGCTCTACATATGACCGTTGCAGACAGTCTGGGCGGTTCGCATGACGAGGAAGATACTCGCTCAATGTATGCTGTGACAGGGGCGATGCGCTTTCGTCTGGAGCAAGCATATCGATCGATGAAGCAGTTTGTTTCTGCCGGTTTGGATGGTCAATAGGACCCGGAAACGTTTTCCTCAAACCGTATCAAGGGATTCCCCTTGAAAAAGAATCTAATCTTGTTTATACTAAAATGGTTATTTTGTACGTGATTGCCTACGTGAACATGCGAATTTTGGAGGGGAAAGTATACAATGAAAGCAACTTGGGAAAAGATAGAGAAGAACCTTGGGGTTCTTGAGGTTGAAGTGGGTGCAGATCGTGTAACTGCAGCACTCGACAAAGCTTTTAATAAAGTAGTTAAACAAGCAAACGTACCTGGATTCCGTAAAGGTAAAGTTCCACGTTCGATCTTCGAAGCTCGTTTTGGTGTGGAAAGCTTGTATCAAGAAGCAATTGACATTTTGCTTCCTGAAGCTTACACAGAAGCAATCGACCAAACGGATATCTTCCCGGTTGATCGTCCTGACGTAGATGTCGAGCAATTCGCTAAAGGACAAGTATTCAAGTTCAAAGCGAAAGTAACCGTTAAACCTGAAGTTACACTGGGTGACTACAAAGGCGTTGAAGTTGCTGTAGCCAAACATGAAGTAACGGATGTAGAAGTGACTGAAGAGCTCGAGCGTCTTCAACAACGTCACGCAGAACTCGTTGTTATCGACGAAGGTGCTGCACAAAACGGCGACGTTGCTGTAATCGACTTTGACGGTTCCGTTGATGGTGTACCGTTCGAAGGCGGACAAGCTGAGCGTTATTCCCTGGAACTTGGTTCCAACACATTCATCCCAGGATTTGAAGAGCAGGTTGTGGGTCTTTCCACAGGCGACTTCAAAGACGTTGAAGTAACTTTCCCAGAGAGCTACCATGCAGCTGAACTGGCTGGCAAAAAAGCGGTATTCAAAGTGAAAGTACATGAAATCAAACGTAAACAACTTCCTGAACTGGACGACGAGTTTGCAAAAGATGTTAGCGAATTCGATACGCTTGAAGAGTACAAAGCTGACCTGAAAACGCAATTGGAATCCCGCAAAGCAGATGAAGCCAAAGCAGCTCAAGAAAATGCTGTTGTAGAAAAAGTGGCTGAAAATGCTGAAGTGGATATTCCTTCTGCAATGATTGACAGCGAAGTACAAAACATGATGCGTGATTTCGACAACCGTCTGCGCAACCAAGGTATGAACCTGGAAATGTTCCTGAGCTTCTCCGGTCAAACACAAGCTGACCTGAGAGGACAAATGCAGGAAGATGCTTCCAAACGTGTTCGTAACAACTTGGTTCTTGAAGCAGTTGGTAAAGCGGAAAACATCGAAGTGTCTGACGAAGAAGTTAACCAAGAACTCGAAAAAATGGCTGAGTCTTACAAGCGTCCTGCTGAAGAGATTCGTGGCATTCTCGAGGGTAATGGTTCCCTGGACAGCCTTCGTGACGAAGTGAAACTGCGTAAAACGATCGATGTTCTCGTTGAGAACAGCAAAGTCGTTGAAGCTGTTGAAGCTCCAGCTGCAGAAGCTGACGAAAAATAAGACAAGCTGTTATGTAATGAACAGCTGAATAAACGATAAGGCACGTGAATCATTGCGTGCCTTATTTTTAAATTATGGCATCCATTTTATAGAGGATTCAGTAATAATATGGATGGGATTCGTTGTGACATTGGTTATGCACATTCAACGTCCTATGGTTCTCCTGCAAATAAAAAAAGGTGAAACGGCATAGGATTGCTCCGATTTGCACATACATAGAAAACATGGTTAAATATGATCAGGCAAAAAAGTAAACTCACTCTGTCTTGACACCACTTGTGAAAAATGACATTGTCACAGGAACGTGTTAGAATGAATTTGGGTTTGCTTTACAGGTAGCCTATGTCTAATTACATGTAGAAAAGAGGTTGGTCTCATGAGTCTGGTGCCAATGGTTGTTGAACAAACCAATCGAGGCGAGCGGTCTTACGATATATATTCGCGTTTGCTGAAGGATCGCATTATCTTTTTAACCAGTGCGATTGATGACGATGTAGCCAATCTTGTCATAGCGCAGCTTTTGTTTTTGGCAGCCGACGATCCTGAGAAGGATATCAGCTTGTACATTAATTCACCTGGTGGTTCTGTCACCGCAGGGATGGGTATATACGATACGATGCAATATATCAAGCCGGATGTATCGACCATTTGCGTAGGTATGGCAGCAAGCATGGGCTCGTTATTGCTGACAGCCGGTGCTCCTGGCAAACGATATGCGCTGACTAACAGCGAAGTGATGATTCATCAGCCGCTTGGCGGCGTTCAAGGACAGGCTGCGGATATCAAAATTCACGCAGAATGGATTATTAAAACACGTCAGAAACTGAATCAAATATACGTCGATCGTACAGGTCAACCCCTTGAGAAAATCGAGCGGGATACAGACCGTGACTTTTTCATGAGTGCTGAAGAAGCCAAAACGTACGGCATTATTGACCAGGTGCTCAGCAGACCGATCAATTCCTAAAGGGGTGGTTTCATGTTTAAATTTAACGATGAGAAAGGGCAATTGAAATGCTCTTTTTGCGGTAAATCTCAGGAACAGGTGCGCAAGCTGGTCGCTGGACCGGGCGTTTACATTTGTGATGAATGTATCGAACTGTGCACTGAAATCGTAGAGGAAGAGCTCGGTCATGACGAAGAACTGGACCTCAAAGATATTCCAAAACCGAAAGAAATCCGCGACATCCTTGACCAGTACGTCATCGGACAGGATCAGGCGAAGAAGTCTTTGTCTGTAGCGGTTTACAATCACTATAAACGGATCAACACACAAAGCAAGATTGAGGACGTTGAATTGCAAAAAAGTAACATTTTGCTGTTAGGACCTACGGGTTCTGGTAAAACGTTGCTTGCGCAAACGATGGCCAAAATCCTTAATGTTCCTTTTGCTATTGCTGATGCAACTTCATTGACGGAAGCAGGTTATGTCGGCGAAGATGTAGAGAACATTCTGCTCAAGCTGATTCAAGCTGCTGATTATGATGTGGAAAAAGCAGAGCGCGGCATTATTTATATCGATGAAATTGATAAAGTAGCGCGTAAATCCGAGAACCCATCCATTACACGTGATGTATCGGGTGAAGGTGTTCAACAAGCGCTCCTGAAAATTCTGGAAGGAACTGTAGCTTCTGTACCGCCACAAGGTGGTCGTAAGCATCCACATCAGGAATTCATCCAGATTGATACCACCAACATCTTGTTTATTTGTGGCGGTGCCTTCGATGGTCTCGAGCAAATGATCAAACGCCGGATCGGTAAAAAAGTCATCGGCTTTAACACCGTTGCGGAACAAAAAGATCTTAAACCAGGTGAATATCTGGGTATGGTATTGCCGGAAGACTTGCTGAAATTCGGTCTGATTCCGGAGTTTGTAGGCCGTTTGCCAGTTATCTCCACTTTGGAGCCGCTGGACGAAGATACACTGGTACGGATTTTGTCCGAGCCAAAAAATGCGCTTACGAAACAATACCAAAAATTGCTTGAACTGGATAATGTAAATCTGGTGTTTGAACCAGGAGCATTACTGGCGATTGCGAAGGAAGCCATTAAACGAAACACGGGTGCACGTGGTCTGCGCGCAATCATCGAGGGCATTATGCTTGAGATTATGTACGAAGTACCTTCCCGTGATGATGTTACGAACTGTGTCATTACCGAAGAAGTCGTTGAGAAGAGAGTCGTGCCTGAACTAAGCCAATCCAAGGACGACAAGCAGGAAGAAAGTGCCTAACTAAAGGTTAATATTCCGTTTCAACACTGAAATATAGACTTGTCAGTTCTCCACTCCTGGCAGAAGGCGAATTCATGTCTCTGTCAGGGTGGAGCTTTGACGTTGTGGGGAGAGAAATCACTCATGTTTTTAAGACAAGATACACGACCCGTAAAAGTGGGTAACTTAACGATTGGTGGCAGCAACGAAGTCATCATCCAGAGCATGTGTACAACGAAAACGGCAGACGTTGAGGCGACCGTGGCAGAGATTTTGCGTTTGGAAGAAGCAGGCTGTCAAGTGGTGCGTGTAACGGTGAACAATGAGGAAGCTGCAGCAGCCATCAAGGAAATCAAAAAACGGATTAATATCCCGCTCGTAGCGGACATCCATTTTAATTATAAACTGGCGCTCCTTGCGATTGAGAACGGCATCGATAAAGTACGGATTAATCCCGGCAATATCGGTAAACGTGCAAAAGTAGAGGAAGTCGTGAAAGCTTGTAAAGAGAAGGGTATTCCGATTCGAATCGGGGTAAACGCAGGATCTCTGGAAAACCATTTGCTTGAGAAATATGGTTACCCAACAGCTGATGCTATGGTAGAAAGTGCACTTTATCACATTGGTATTCTGGAAGAACTTGATTTCCATGATATCATCGTGTCTCTCAAAGCATCGGATGTGCCGATGGCGATTGAGGCGTATACCAAAGCAGCTCAAATCATTCCGTATCCGTTGCATCTGGGCATTACCGAGGCGGGTACGTTGTTCTCTGGTACAATCAAAAGTTCTGCCGGTATGGGTGCCTTGTTATCGATGGGTATTGGTTCGACGATGCGGATATCGCTTAGTGCAGACCCGGTTGAGGAAATCAAGGTCGCTCGTGACCTGCTCAAAACCTTTGGTCTAATTTCCAATGCAGCTACGCTGATTTCCTGTCCTACCTGTGGGCGTTTGGATATCGATCTGTTCTCCATTGCGAATGAAGTGGAAGAGTATATCTCCAAACTCAAGGTGCCGATCAAAGTATCGGTGTTGGGTTGTGCCGTTAACGGTCCGGGTGAAGCCAAGGAAGCGGATATCGGTATTGCCGGTGCACGTGGAGAAGGCTTGTTGTTCCGTCATGGTAAAATGATCCGTAAAGTTCCGGAAGAAATCATGGTTGAGGAATTGAAAAAAGAGATCGACAAAATCGTGGAGTCCTATGAAACGACAGGCGTTATTCCTGGCCGCTCGCACTGATTGATTTATATATCGTTATGTAACAGTCCGTCATCATTGACGGGCTGTTTTTTGTTCTCAAACATACAATTTCCCGATCACCCGTTTACGTCTCGGTGAAAAGGCTATACTACCAAGTATTAGCATGATCTCATATGAGAATAGGGATAGAACAGGAGGATGTTGAGACATGGAATTTGGTATGGTCATAATGATGATTCAGTTATTTTTTGGTGTGGTGATCGGTTTGTATTTCTGGAATTTGCTTCGTGGGCAGAAAACGAATCGCGGTGCGGTTGAGCGTGAATCCCGCAAGGAACTGGAGAAGCTGCGGAAGTTGCGCTCCATTTCACTCACCAAGCCCCTGTCAGAGAAGACACGTCCGGCAACCATTAATGACATTGTAGGGCAAAAAGACGGACTTCGCGCCCTTAAAGCCGCACTATGCAGTGCTAATCCTCAGCATGTCATTATATATGGACCTCCAGGGGTAGGTAAAACAGCTGCGGCAAGGGTGGTTTTGGAAGAAGCCAAAAAGAATCCGTCATCTCCCTTCAAGGCCGATGCCAAATTCACGGAACTCGACGCCACAACGGCGCGTTTTGATGAACGGGGTATTGCTGACCCTTTGATTGGTTCAGTGCATGATCCGATCTATCAGGGAGCAGGAGCGATGGGCGTAGCTGGTATTCCTCAGCCGAAACCCGGTGCCGTTACGAAAGCGCATGGAGGGATGCTTTTTATTGATGAGATTGGTGAATTGCATTCCATCCAGATGAATAAACTGCTGAAAGTGTTGGAGGACCGCAAGGTCTTTTTGGAAAGTGCGTACTATAACTCGGAAGACACGCATACTCCTGCTTATATCCACGATATTTTTCAAAATGGTCTGCCAGCCGATTTTCGTCTTGTCGGAGCGACGACTCGTTCGCCCCATGAACTGCCTCCAGCCTTGCGCTCGCGGTGCATGGAGGTCTATTTCCGTCCATTGCTGCCCGAAGAGATTGGGCAAATCGCAGAAGATGCTGTTCAGAAAATCGGATTCAGTCCGTGTCCAGAAGCAGTGGATGTGGTTAAGCGCTATGCAACCAATGGTCGTGAAGCGGTGAATATCATTCAGCTCGCTGCTGGGCTGGCATTGACTGAAAAACGTGAAACGCTGCAGGCTTCGGATGTGGAATGGGTCGCTGGCAGCAGCCAAATTCAGCCCCGGCCAGATCGCAAGGTGCCTTTGCGGCCGCAGATCGGTTTTGTGAATGGCTTGGCCGTATATGGACCGAATATGGGCACCATTCTGGAGATCGAAGTATCCGCTGTTCCGGCTCTTCGAGATCAGGGACGAATTAACATCACGGGAGTTGTGGATGAAGAAGAGATTGGAGGCGGTTCGCGCACGCTCCGGCGAAAAAGCATGGCTAAAGGCTCGGTTGAAAATGTGTTAACCGTATTAAAGGCCATGGGTATTCGTCCTAACGATTATGATTTACACGTCAACTTCCCAGGTGGAACGCCAATTGATGGACCATCTGCAGGAATTGCTATGGCGACAGCCATTACATCAGCCATCCAAGGGCGTCCGATTGACCATGAGACAGCGATGACTGGCGAGATCAGTATTCATGGGCGGGTAAAACCGATCGGCGGCGTACTTGCCAAAGTGGAGGCTGCATTCCAGGCGGGTGCGAAGACTGTCATTATTCCGGCAGAGAACTGGCAGTCCATCTTTGAAAATCTGGATGGCTTACGTGTTATCCCGGTCGATACTGTTGAAGACGTATTCCGAGAAGTATTTGACTGGGTGCCTAATGAGGAGCAAGCCAAACAAATCAACCTTGCGGAGGAGACAGCGACACCTGCACCGGAGATTTTCCCACCGGCATCCGCATCCTATTTACGTGCTGACTTGCCCCGTCCAGGACAGGTTACAGATTCGGGAAGCTGCTAAGCGCTTCCCTTCATTGGTTTTTTATGTGAACATTTGATAGAATAATGAATGACTACAACCTGAGAGCCATTGGAGGTGCGAAAGCGATGGGACCGAGCAAAGCGAAAGGTCGTCGTTTTCCTTTACTGCCTTTAAGAGGACTTCTCGTCTACCCGAGTATGGTACTGCATCTCGATGTGGGCCGGGAGAAATCGGTCAAGGCTTTAGAAAAAGCGATGGTAGAAGAACATTTGATTCTCCTATGTTCCCAAGCCGAGGTAAATATTGAAGAACCAACACAAGAGGACATTTTCAGAATCGGAACCGTTGCCAAGGTCAGACAGATGCTGAAGCTTCCAAACGGGACGATTCGTGTACTTGTGGAAGGCTTGGAACGGGCTGAAATCATTGAATATACGGACAACGAGGAATACTATGAGGTTCTGGCTCAAGAGCTTCCTGAAGAGGAGAACAGTCATCCAGAAACGGATGCGCTGATGCGTACAGTTCTGAACCAGTTCGAAAATTATATTAATCTGTCCAAAAAGGTTACACCTGAGACACTTGCGGCTGTGTCCGATATTGAAGAACCAGGTCGTTTGGCCGATGTTATTACCAGTCACCTGTCTTTGAAGATCAAGGACAAACAGGAGATTTTGGAGACCATCGATGTTCGTGAACGGCTGGAGAAGTTGCTGGACATCCTGAACAATGAGCGGGAAGTGCTGGAGCTTGAACGTAAGATCAGCCAGCGCGTGAAGAAACAGATGGAGAAAACCCAGAAAGAATATTATCTGCGTGAGCAGATGAAGGCGATTCAAAAAGAGCTGGGTGAGAAAGAAGGCCGTGCCGGGGAAGTTGAGGAACTCCGAAATCAAATGGAGGCTCTTGACTTGCCGGACAAGGTGAAGGAAAAGGTTGAGAAAGAAATTGATCGTCTGGAGAAAATGCCATCAAGTTCTGCCGAAGGCGGCGTTATCCGCAACTATGTGGATTGGCTACTGGGACTGCCTTGGACGCAGATGACAGCCGACGATCTGGATATTCAAAAGGCCGAAGATGTGCTAAATGCAGATCACTACGGTTTGGAAAAACCGAAAGAACGTGTGCTTGAATATCTGGCTGTTCAGAAGCTGGTGAAAAAGCTTAAAGGACCGATCCTCTGTCTGGTTGGACCTCCAGGGGTAGGGAAAACGTCACTTGCCCGCTCTATCGCCAGATCCCTTGGACGCGAATTCGTCAGAATATCGCTGGGTGGCGTGCGAGATGAAGCAGAAATTCGCGGTCATCGTCGCACCTATGTGGGTGCAATGCCAGGTCGTATCATTCAGGGCATGAAGACAGCGGGTTCACTCAATCCGGTGTTCCTGCTGGACGAGATCGATAAAATGGCTTCGGACTTCCGCGGAGACCCTTCCGCAGCGTTGCTCGAAGTTCTTGATCCCGAACAGAACAACACGTTCAGTGATCACTTTGTAGAGTTGCCGTTTGACTTATCTAACGTTATGTTTATTACAACTGCCAACACAGTGCATAACATTCCACGTCCGCTTCTGGACCGGATGGAAATGCTCAATATTCCGGGGTATACCGAGCTGGAGAAGCTGCAAATCGCCAAAAACTATTTGCTGCCGAAGCAGAAACAGGACCATGGCCTTGAAGAAGATCAGCTGAATATCGGGGATGACAGCTTGCTGCGTGTCATTCGTGAATATACACGAGAGTCCGGCGTACGGAATCTGGAACAGCAGATGGCTTCGTTGTGTCGGAAAGCGGCCAAAAACATCGTGTCTGGTGTAGAAGGTCAGATTAACATTACACCAGATGAAGTGAAGGATTACCTTGGTCCGGGTAAATTCCGCTATGGTATGGCCGAACTGGAAGATCAGATTGGTACGGTGACGGGACTGGCGTGGACTGAAGTGGGTGGAGATACCCTCGTGATCGAGGTTACTGTTGTACCTGGTACAGGCAAGCTGACGTTGACAGGTAAACTGGGCGATGTCATGAAGGAATCAGCTCAGGCTGCATTCAGCTACACACGATCCAAAGCTGCACAGCTTGGCATTCCGTCCGACTTCCACGAGAAGAACGATATCCATATCCACGTTCCGGAAGGAGCCATTCCGAAGGATGGACCATCTGCCGGAATTACGATGGCGACTGCGTTGATCTCTGCTCTAACAAACAAACATGTCTCCAAGGACATTGCCATGACTGGCGAAATAACGCTTCGTGGTCGTGTGTTGCCGATCGGCGGACTTAAGGAAAAATCACTGGCGGCTCACCGTGCTGGTTATAAAAAAATATTATTGCCCAAGGATAACGAACGGGACCTGCGGGATATTCCGGACAGCATCAAAGAAGATGTGGAATTTGTTCCTGTAGCCCATATGGATCAGGTGCTGCAACATGCGCTTGTGGAACAGGCAGGAATAAACCTGTAGTCCGTTAAACGAGGGATCGTATGAAGAGTAAACCGTTCTGCGGAAGCTTTGGCGTCCGCTGGAACGGTTTTTTTGGTATGATAGAACAATCCATGGCATAATACCAACAGCAGCTCTAATTAAGAGCACAGGATTCAAGAGAGGACAGATACATTATGAAAGTAAATCAATCCGAATTTATTATCAGTGCCGTTCGGCCTGAACAATACCCCGAGGACGGCCTGCCCGAGATTGCCTTGGCGGGGCGGTCCAATGTAGGGAAATCATCTTTGATCAACCGTTTGATTAATCGCAAAAACTTGGCCCGGACAAGTTCTACCCCTGGTAAGACACAGCAACTGAACTATTATAAGATCAATCAGGATCTCTACTTCGTCGATTTCCCGGGATATGGCTACGCTAAAGTTTCCAAAGAGCAACGCTTTGCCTGGGGCAAAATGATGGAGAAGTACTTGTTGGGACGCGAGGAATTGAAACTGGTCATGCAGATGGTGGATATGAGACATGAGCCATCCAAGGATGACAAGATGATGAATGAGTGGCTCCGCCATCATGGCTTGCCTCTGGTAGTGGTTGCGACGAAGATGGACAAGATTCCAAAAACGCGTAGAGCCAAACATATTAAAGTCATCAAAGAAGCTTTGGATCTTCGTCCTGGCGATCTGTTTGTACCGTTTTCATCAGAAGAAGGTTTAGGTAAAGAAGAGTTATGGGAGATCATCACTCGTTTTGCCGGAATCGGTCAAGAAACAGTGGAAGAAGAGTCACAGGCTGAGAAAAATCACGAAGACAACGAAATTAACGGATAACCGGGATTACGCCATTTTGATGCAGGGAAGCGAGCAACTGGGGTGGATCTTTGATGCGATCAAGGATTAATCCATATTTTATGGATTTTCGTGAACATTCATTGTTTTATTTTGAGGCGAAATAGCTATACGGTAGTGTATAATGAGTATAGGTGCAATCGTAACAGTACCAAAGTAGCGGCCTTGCCGACCTGAAGAATTTTGAGATCACTGCCACATGTGCAGGAAACAAAACAATCGGGAAAGAATTGAGGAGATTTTTTATGGCTCAGCGATTAGCTACAGAGTATGTTAAAGCCACTTTGAAATTGTCAGAACCCCAGATGCATCAGTTTTTACGCATGACAGAAGATGGCCGGATTCATCAACGAGTGAAGGTGATGGAGAATGGCTGCCAGGAAATTGTGCTCGTAGATGTGAGTGGAGAAGAAGTTCATTTCCCTTTTGACCGTAGGGAAGGGTTTTACATCTGTGAGTTATCTTGCCGCCTGGTAAACCATTATCTGACGAACGTAGTCCGGAAGCTCTTTATGACCTTTAAGGGTGATGGCGTTGTTCATCGCATTTATGAGGAGTTCACCATGACGTATGTTTATACTCAGGGCGTTGTCCGTAAAATTGTGGAGCAGACCGGCGAGAATACCCGTGTCATCTACGAATACAAAAATACGTTGCTTGAATTGCAGCGTGTGTTCCAGGCTCGAGATATTGAACGCGAGATAAACAGGTTATACGCCGAGGTTGATTCGTTACTCGATTCAAGATTGGATGCCTATACTTCTGATCAAGTCCAGCAGATTGATGAAAAGCTTGCGCGCCACCAGAAACGGCTGTTTGAGCTTGAAGCCTACTGACCCAAAAGAGTGAATTATACAAGTACCCAACTAACCATCCCCTAATGCTCTGATCTGGCATATTCCAGGCCGAAGCGAAAGGGGATTTCTTGATTTTGGGAGCTTGATGGACACGAATCTTTTATTTTTTGATCTTCCTAAAAGGGGTTGCATTCCCTTTGGATAGATGTTATTTTTAATCTCGTTGAAATGGAAAGAATATAGGAACCAAGTACGCAAAGAAACGTGATTGAATAACGACAGCATGAATAATGTTCACATATCGGGATGGAACGAAGATCATCCCAAACCTGAATAGTCATGGAGCCATCCATGGCTATTTGTTTTATATGGGATTTTCCTGAATCTTTATCATTAAAACAAGTATTTAACGCATAACGGTGAAGATTGGTGAGACACTACAATAAATGACAATGCATAAGATGATTTACATGGGGATTTCATAAACATTTCATAAAAATGGCCCAGTCATACTATGGATGTGTGATATAATTAACCATGTCAATCATAAATGGATGAACATATGTAGAAAACACTTTGATTGGAAATTTATTAGGCAGGTGAACTTGCAATGCACATCGTTGTCGTTGGTTTGAATTATCGCACGGCGCCTGTAGAGGTTAGGGAACGATTCACATTTGCAGAAAAGGACTTGTCTGAAGCGCTGCAGCAGCTCAAGCTGACCAAGAGTGTATTGGAAGGTGTAATCGTAGCCACATGTAACCGTACCGAGTTGTATGTTGTGGTAGACCGTCTTCACATGTGTGGTTATTTTATTCGGACGTTCATGGAACAATGGTTTAATGTTCCGCGGGAAGAATTTACGCAACACTTATATATATATGAAGATGATCAAGCCATGCGCCATTTGTTCCGTGTCATTTGTGGGCTGGACTCGATGGTTATTGGCGAGACTCAGATTCTTGGACAGGTGAAACAGGCTTTTTTCAAAGCACAGGAAGAGAAAGCTACTGGGACCTGGTTTAACATGCTGTTCAAACAAGCTGTTACATTGGGTAAACGGGCACATTCGGAGACTTCGATCGGAGAGAGTGCGGTATCTGTAAGTTATGCTGCTGTAGAACTAGGCAAGCGTATCTTTGGTATGTTCACGGATAAGAAGGTGCTGATTCTGGGTGCCGGCAAAATGAGTGAACTTACAGTAAAACATCTATATACCAACGGAGCCTCAGAAGTCATTGTGGCGAATCGGACACTTGCGCGAGCTGAGGAATTGGCAGCGAAGTTTCGGGGGACCCCTTGTACGATGGAACAGGCACTAGAGCGACTGAACGAGGTTGATATTGTCATCAGTTCGACGGGGGCCGAAAGATATGTACTGGATGCCACTGTTGTTCGAGAAAGCATGAAGCGTCGTCAATCGCGTCCACTGTTCCTGATTGATATTGCTGTTCCGCGGGATATTGATCCGGCGATCGGCGAGTTATCCAATGTATTCCTTTATGATATTGATGACTTGGAAGGAATCGTGGAGAGCAATCTGGAGATGCGTAAGGTGGAAGCTGCCAAGATCGAGAAAATGATTGAACTTGAGATGGAAGATTATTATCAATGGCTCAAAACCTTGGGCGTTCGTCCTGTTATTCGGGCATTGCAGGAAAAAGGTGCTTCCATTCATGAAGAAACGATGGATAGTTTGTTTAATAAGTTGCCTGAACTGGATGAACATCAGCGTAAAGTTATCCGCCGTCTGACGAAAAGCATCGTGAATCAAATGACGACAGATCCGATTAACCGGATTAAGGAAATGGCTGGTACCAAGCACGGTGATGAAGCGCTGCGCATGTTTACTCAGATCTTTGCTCTGGAGGATGCAGTAGAGGTGGCCGCTGAGAAAGTAAGTCAGAGTGATGCGACGGCTCTGCGCAAACCGGATGCCGTTCATCTTAACGATTCCCGGCAAGACCCCGTGCCGGCTTATGCTCCGGCAGGCGTATAAGGCGGGTGGGCAGCTTGACCCTAGCTGAACAAATCTATGAAGCTTTAATTTATATGTATGCCCTGAGCCTACTGTTCTATTTCTCGGACTGCATTCGACGCAATGCGGGGGCGAAGCGGACAGGCACAGGGTTTCTTGTTGTTGTGTGGGCGCTTCAGGTATTTCATGTCATTTTACGCATGTTAACTGAAGGGCATTTTCCAATCTATACCACGTTTGATTTTTTGTTTATCTTTTCATTTAGTATTGTGTTGATGTCTCTGGTAATGACTCGGATTCAGCGTTCCGAATTTGTCATTTTATTGCTGAACGTGGTTGGTTTCTCGGTTACGGTGTTGAATCGGTTGTGGTTTACAGCAGGTGAGATATCTCTGCATAACTGGCAGACTGTGCATGGATTGCTTATTATGCATATTACGTTGGCCAATCTTGGTTTTGCGGCTCTGACGGTGGGTGCTGTATTTGCCTTGTTATATCTGTTCTTGCACCGTAAGCTGAAGAATAAGAAATGGAATGATACCGTACGTCGTCTGCCGAGTCTCGAAGTGATCGGCAAATATATGGATGGTGCTACACTGATAGGCACACCTCTTCTTGGTGTTTCTATCATACTCGCGGTATTGTCCATTGTAGCTGAAACGCGCTGGAGCCTGCTCTTGGATCTCAAGGTTATTGCAACGGGACTTGCCATAGCCATCTATGTGGGATACTTCATCTTTAAGAGAAGAAAACAGTTTTCCACAGTCATTATGGCGAGATGGACGCTGATCGGATACGGCTTTGTCATTATCAGTTTTTTATCCAATGCGTATTCAGCGTTTCATCGTTGGACGGGAGAGTGAAGGGGATGGAACGGTACACGCCAATATTTGTGGATATATCAGGGAAATCCTGCTGCGTGGTTGGAGGCGGACGTGTTGCTGAACGTAAAATAAAAGGTTTGCTTCATGCGGGAGCGCAAATCAAGGTGATTAGTCCGGAAGTTACGCCAACGTTACAACAATTGCATCATGATTCCCGAATTCAATGGCTAGCCCGGTCCTACCGCAATGGAGATTTGCGGGGGGCCTTTCTCGTATATGCAGCAACGAACCAAGGTGAAGTGAACACAGCTGTTGTCCAAGAAGCCGAAGATGCGGGTATACTGGTTAATGACGCCATATCTTCTGAGCGAAGCACCTTTATTACACCAAGCGTGGTCAGGCGTGGCAGACTGAGCATTGCGATATCAACCGCTGGAGCAGGACCTGTGGCCGCAGCAGAAATTCGTGACACCTTGGAGCAGCAATTCGGAGATGAGTACGAAACATATATTGAATTTTTGTATCAGATGAGGACGGAAGTAAAGGCACGTGTATCTTCTTCAGGTGTCAGAGCTAAATTACTTCGTCGTTTAACCAAAATGAATGTGCTGGAAAAGATCCGTACAGGTCAGTTCAAGTGGTGGACCGAAGAACAAATTGGGGACTGGATATCCCATAATCAGGAGGACGTGTAGACATGCGGACAATTAAAGTGGGAAGCAGACAAAGCGCACTTGCTTTGACCCAGACAGGCCATGTAATTCAAGATTTACGTGATATTTGTGAACGGGAAGGATTAGCTTTTGATTTTGAAGTACATAAAATTGTTACAAAAGGAGATTTGATTCTCGACGTAACCCTGTCCAAAGTCGGAGGCAAAGGACTATTTGTCAAAGAGATTGAACAGGCGATGATGGATCGCACGATTGATATGGCTGTTCATAGCATGAAGGATATGCCTTCTGAGCTGCCTGAAGGGTTGACGAACGGTGCTGTTCCACGCCGTGCGGATCCTCGTGATGCACTGATTTCAAATGGTGGACTCACATTGGATCAATTGCCAGAAGGTGCAAGAGTGGGGACGAGCAGTCTGCGTCGATCCAGTCAACTGAAAGCATACCGTCCGGATTTGCAACTCGAATCGCTTCGTGGCAATATTGATTCCCGTCTGCGCAAGCTGGAGACAGAAGGTTTGGACGCTATTATTTTGGCTGCCGCTGGTTTGTATCGAATGGGCTGGCAGGATCGGATTACGGAGTATCTGTCAGAGGAAGCTTGTCTTCCCGCAGTTGGTCAGGGTGCACTCGGCATTGAATGCCGTGAAGATGATGCCGAACTGCTCCATCTGTTGCAGTTGTATAACGATCCGGAAACCGCATTTCCTGTGTTGGCTGAACGTCGCTTCCTTAGTGTGTTGAATGGGGGCTGTCAGGTTCCGATTGGAGCTCATGCCGTATGGGTGCCACAGCAAGATGCAGATTCCCCGAATGGACAAAACACGTTACAATTAACAGGTATGGTCGGTACGCCAGACGGTGGACTGATTCTTAAAGAAGCGATGACGGGCAAAGATCCGGTTCGTCTTGGAGAAGAAGTGGCTTGGAGATTGATTGAACGGGGAGCAGAGCAGATACTGGCAGAAGTTAGGGGATGAAGACATGGTGGGGAAGGTCTTTTTGGTTGGTGCAGGTCCAGGTGACGCCAAGCTGATTACGGTAAAAGGCTGGGAATCGATCGGTCGAGCGGATGCTGTTGTTTACGATCGGTTGGCTAGTCCAAGATTACTCAAACAAATGAAGCCCGGCGCGGTTAAGATATATGTGGGTAAACGGCCGGATCGACATACGATGAAGCAGGAAGAAATCAACCAGCTGCTGGTTGATCTCGCACTGGAAGGCAAAGTTGTGGTCCGGCTTAAAGGGGGAGACCCGACGATATTCGGACGCGTGGGTGAAGAGGCTGATCTGCTGCGCAAAAACGACGTTCCTTTTGAAATCGTACCTGGTGTAACCTCAGCAATAAGTGTACCTGCTTACGCTGGAATACCTGTGACCCACCGCGACTATGCTTCCTCTATTTCCATCATTACGGGGCATGAGAGTCCGGACAAGCTTGACCGCAGTATTCATTGGGATAAAGTGACGAATGCAACAGGCACACTGGTATTTATGATGGGCGTCTCCAAAATTGGATATATCAGCGAACAGTTGATTCGTCACGGACGCCCTGCGCAAACACCAGTGGCATTGATTCGCTGGGGCACAAGAGCAGAGCAGGATACGATCACAGGTACGCTTGAAGATATCGAAGCAAAAGTCATCGCTGCGAATTTTCAACCACCCGCTGTCATTGTTGTTGGTGAGGTGGTGAACCAGCGCGAACAGTTGAAATGGGCGGAAGCACTGCCGCTGTTTGGCAAACGCATTTTGGTGACGCGAGCACGCAGTCAGGCTAGTGAATTGGTGAACCGGATCGAGGAACTTGGCGGTGAGCCTTACGAATTTCCGGTAATTGAGACCGTGATGCCATCAGGGGAGTCGGCACAGGAAAGTGTCAAACAGGCTTTTGGTGCGTTAAATACATTTGACTGGGTATTTTTCACGAGTGTAAACGGGGTGGAATTCTTCTTCCGTCATTTGCAGCAACAGGGGAAAGATATTCGCTCCATTCATCAAGCGAGAGTTGCTGCGGTGGGGCCTTCCACTGGGGATGCTTTGCGTAAGTATGGTATCGTAGCGGAAGTCATCCAAGGACCATTTCAGGCCGAAGGTATGCTTGAAGCTTTTGAAAGTGAACTGAAGGAAGGGCAAAGGGTACTTTTACCGCATGGAGATCTCGCACGCTCCTGGTTGCCTGAACAGTTAAGGGAACGAGGGCTTCTCGTTACCGAGGCGATTATCTATGACACCATTCTGGCTGGCGAGGATGACGATGAACTGCTGAAGCTGCTTGAAGAGGGCGGCATCCATGCAATGACCTTCACAAGTTCATCTACCGTCACCAATTTCATGAGCATTCTGAAACGGATGGGATTGCAGGACCCCTTGCCTTTATTGGAAAATGTAGAGGTTGCATGTATCGGGCCTGTTACAGCGAAGACGGCAGAAGCAGCAGGCTTGAAGGTCACAATGATGGCGGAAGAAGCAACCATTGAGAGTCTGATTTCTGTGTTGTCTGAGTGGAAACGAAAGCCTGCCACAGAAGCTGTATTTCCCCGTTAAACATATAAATTGAACCGCAATCGATAGATGAAGCGTGCTGAATTCGTTACGATACCGGCGCGCTTCGCTTTTTGCTCCACATCACTATTCAGGGAGGTTTCACACGTATGAGTTTTCCAATTGTGCGGCATCGCCGTTTACGTCAATCCACAGGTATTCGCAATATGGTGAGAGAGACCCATTTGACTGTGGATGACTTTATCCAACCCATCTATGTTACTTATGGTGAAAATGTAAAATCCGAAATCAAATCCATGCCGGGCGTATTCCGCTTCTCGCTGGATCGTCTGCAGGAAGAAGTGAAAGAGATTGCCGAACTGGGTATTCCGGCTGTGCTCTTATTCGGTATTCCCGAAACCAAAGACAGTGTTGGTTCGTCTGGATTTGCTGAAGATGGCATTGTACAGGAAGCAACGAAGCTGATTAAGTCCTGGTATCCTGAGCTGCTGGTTGTTGCTGATACCTGTCTGTGCGAATTCACTGATCACGGTCATTGTGGTATGGTGCACACCGTGGAAGTGGACGGTCACATTTGCGGAGATGTTCTCAATGACGAATCACTGGAGCTGCTCGTGAAAACTGCGGTATCCCAGGCTAAAGCTGGAGCAGACATCATTGCACCATCCAACATGATGGATGGATTTGTCCAAGCGATCCGTGCCGGACTGGATGAGAATGGTTTTAGTCACATTCCGATCATGTCCTACTCCGTAAAATATGCTTCGGCATTCTACGGTCCATTCCGCGAAGCTGCGGATTCCACGCCACAATTCGGAGATCGCAAGTCGTATCAGATGGACCCGGCGAACGCTCGTGAAGCATTGCGTGAAGCCGAAACCGATGTGCTCGAAGGAGCGGACATGTTGATGGTGAAACCTTCACTGTCCTATCTGGATGTCATGCGTACGATCAAGGACCAATTTGATCTTCCACTGGTTGCTTACAACGTAAGTGGAGAGTATGCCATGGTGAAGGCAGCGGCGATTCAAGGCTGGATTGATGAGAAGAAAGTGGCTATGGAAATTCTGCTGAGTATGAAACGTGCGGGAGCAGATATGATTATTACGTACTACGGAAAAGACGCTTCACGCTGGTTGGCCGAAAAATAATAGCTTGCTCCCATAACAGCTAGGATGAACAAAACGGATTAACGTTTTTCAAAATTATATAAAAGGCCTCCTCCAATAGGTTTGGGGGGCCTCATCACTAAGGAGGATGTTCATGACTGCACAACAAGGAACTCGTCGTAATGATGAGCGCTCACGCAGCGCATTTGAAGAAGCCAAGCAGTACATACCTGGGGGTGTGAACAGCCCCGTTCGGGCGTTCAAATCGGTCGGGCTTACACCGATCTATGCAGAGCGTGGCGAAGGCTCCAAAATTTATGATATAGATGGCAATGTTTTTATTGATTATGTGGGATCCTGGGGTCCGCTTATTATGGGACATGCGCATCCTGACGTTGTAGAAGCTTTGCGGGAGACAGCCCTTAAAGGAACAAGTTTTGGTGCGCCAACACTGCTGGAGACAGAGATGGCTAAACTCGTCTGTGAGCGTGTGCCTTCGATCGATATCGTACGAATGGTGAATTCCGGTACAGAAGCAACCATGAGTGCGATTCGGCTGGCACGTGGTGTAACTGGACGCAGTAAAATTTTGAAGTTTGAAGGATCATACCATGGGCATGCCGATAGCTTGCTGATCAAAGCAGGATCTGGTGTAGCAACACTGGGTCTGCCTGACAGCCCGGGTGTTCCTGAAGGTGTGGCTATAAATACGATTACGGTTCCATATAATGACCTGGAGTCCGTGAAGCTTGCTTTTGAACGTTATGGTGAAGAACTGGCTGCTGTCATTGTGGAACCTGTTGCAGGTAATATGGGAGTTGTGCCACCCGTTTCAGGTTTTCTTGAAGGCCTACGCAATTTGACGTCGCAATACGGCAGTTTGCTCATTTTTGACGAAGTCATGACTGGTTTCCGTGTAGGATTGAATTGTGCACAGGGACGATATGGCGTTACACCTGACCTGACTTGTCTGGGTAAAGTAATCGGTGGCGGGCTTCCGGTCGGCGCTTATGGCGGCAGACGTGATCTGATGGAACAGATTGCTCCGACCGGACCAATCTATCAAGCAGGTACACTGAGCGGTAATCCGCTGGCTATGGCAGCAGGTTATACCACACTCAAATTGTTGACACCGGAGGTCTATGATCGTCTGGAGACATTGTCTGCACGCTTGCAGGCTGGGTTTGAAAAGAATGCAGCGGAGACCGGCGTAGCCATAACAATTAACCGTGTTGGTTCGATGGTATGTCCATTTTTCAGTGCAGTTCCAGTTACGAATTATGATATTGCCAAAGAAAGCAATCTGGATCAATTCCGTCGTTACTTTGCGGCCATGATTGATCAGGGTGTAAGTGTCGCACCTTCCCAATACGAAGGCATGTTTGTCTCTGGCGTGCATACCGAGCAGGATATTGACGATACGATTGAGGCGAACCGTAAGGCTCTTCAATCATTATGACCATTAAAAGTTGGAAACGCCGTGGGGAATGGCTTGAGCTAATGCCAGGCAAAGCGGTGACAGGCAGTTCAGACAGGCAAACGGCTGCAGAGCAATGGCTCTTGTCTGAGCTTCAGTTACCAGAGAAAATGTTGCGTCAGCTAAAGACGAACCAAGGCATACAACTCGCAGGGGACCGGCTTCGGCTGGCCCTTTTTGCGTCTCAGCCGATCGATGTTGAACCGCGTTGGGCGGATATCGATGTTCTGTATGAAGATGACTTCTGTCTGGTTGTGCACAAACCGGCCGGAATGAAGCTTCATCCCGATGGAAGCCGGGCAGATCAAGCAATTACGCTGGATCACGCGGTGGCCTCCTATTACGAAATGAATGGGATTCAGGCGAATGTACGCCATGTTCACCGTCTGGATGAGGACACAACTGGGCCTGTTTTATATGCCAAAAATGCTTTTGCTCTCACCAAACTGGATGAAGCCATGCGGCGTAAAGACATTGGACGCCATTATGTCGCCATTGCAGGCGGTAAGATATCCACGGAGCTGAATACGATTGATGCTCCGATTGGGAAGGACAGGCATCACAAGCAACGCAGACGTGTCTCTGAAGGTGGGCAGGACGCTGTAACTCACGTGGAGATCGTGGAGGTGTGGGATAGGGCGACCCTTGTCCGGCTGACACTGGATACAGGGCGCACACACCAGATTCGGGTGCATTTAAGTTATGCAGGCCATCCCCTCGTCGGAGATGAGTTATATAGAGGCAGAAGGGATTCTATTGGTCGGCAGGCACTCCATGGTGAGACACTGAGTTTTGGTCATCCACTGACTGGGGCACGAATTGAAGTGGCAGACCCTTGGCCGCAGGATTTCGAACAACTGGCCCAACGGGAAGGCAAGGACCAATAAACTGGGAAGGTTTGCATAAAAGGTGGCATGCTCATCTCATTCAAGGCATATAGATGGGTAACGAAGGATTTGGACCATGGATCAGTCCCATGAGAAGGATCATGGTGAACATATGCCGAAAGGAGGACGCCACCTTTGTTGAATCAACCTTATGGTTTGCGGTTCGATATTTATGAGCGCGTTCATTTGTCAGAGGGAGTCCCTGCAATTGAGGAACTGGAGGAAATTGAGTTATATCCCCGCATTCAGGTGATAGGTCAGGATGATCATGCAACATTGCGAGGCCATCTTTTGCTAACAGGTGCGTATCGGGGAGAGAACGAGATCTCGGAGGAACTCAAACATTTTATTCCGGTGGAGATCACGGTACCCCTGAACCGGGTAAGATCGCTTGAGGATATTTCCATTGAGATCGAAAATTTTGATGTCGATTTGTTATCCAACCGAAGTCTAAACATTACAGGGGTATTGTCACTTCGCGGTATTGAGGGCTTTCCGGTGGAGGAACCGCAGGTCTGGTCAGCAGATGAGTTTACCGTTGTTCATTCGCCCGACCCTCAGCAGGGCGACCGTTCCGCTGAAACAGAGCAGACAGGCAGCTACCCCAATGCTTTTGCTCAGGAGTATCTGCTTCAACGGAGCGAAGAGGAGCTGCAGCAGGAACATCTATTTCAAGCTTCTACCGAACAGTTTCAGTCCTGGCAGCAAGGGGATGGGAACGCGGAGCAAAGCAAAATAGTAGCTGAAAACGAAGAGTCCTCGTCCTTGAGGGACAAGGAGGATGAAGCGCAAGCGAATTTGTTGTCCGATACGCCTTCTCCAGTTTCGTCTTTTTTGGCGGAGACAGCCGACAGGTTGGCTTCTTATCCTGAATCTGAGCCTTTGCTTCCTCTGGCTGAAGAGCCGTCTGTCTGGTCCGAGCCTTCCGTCGAGACCTTACATACGAACTTAAGGAATTCGGAGCAGGCCGATTCCAAACTGGAACTGCAGCATTCGGATGAACAGGCAGCACCGGACGTATGGCATTTTGAATCTGCCCGATCTGAACCAAAGCAGGAGGAGCACGCAGTTGCAGATATTCCGGCAGGTTCGCAGTCAGAGAACTGGCAGGATGTCTTTGCAGCGTCTGAACCGGAAATTTCGGAGGATGACAGACCTCCTCTTGAAGCGGTAGAGACGAATGAGCCCGCTGAAAAAGAATCGTTTATCCCTGAACCTGTGGCTGAGACGGAAGACAAGCCGGAGCTTAAGGTTGCTTTTGGCAGCAAGAGAGAATCTGCACCCAAACAGGAAGAGGGCGTAGGCATCTCCTCCCTGTTATCCTCTGGCAGAGTAACACGGGAGGCGGAGGCAGAACGAGAGCAAGAGGCACTTGCTGGAGTCCAGCAGGAAGAAGCATATCAGCCTGATGATGTCGAGTGGAAGAACCTGTTTCTGGGCACCATTGTCGATCAGACCCCGTTCCGTAAAGTAAAGTTATGCATTGTACAGCGTGAAGAGACGCTCGATACCATTGCAGACCGATATCAGTTAAGTACCCGAGAGCTCCAGTTGTATAACCGATTATCTGAACAGGTTGTGGAAGAAGGACAGATTCTATATATTCCTTAATCTGTGGTAGGTTTAATGACCATTTCGACCCGTGATCCCTTGAGGATGGCGGGTTTTTGCTTTGTCTGCCCTTAACCTGCATTGCAGCGCGCTTTTTCCGCTGTTGTCAGGTTGACTATCGGGCACGGGCAGGGTATGATGTGTTTAGGTTTTTTGAAGAACAACATGGATCGGGAGTAGTAGACAGTATGACCTTTCAGAGAGCGGAATTGTAGCGCTGGGAAATTCCGTAGGAACCAACTGATCGAAGTCGCCCGGGAGTTGCCTGTTTGAATACAAGGGATGAGTAACTTTAGTATCATTCATTCCTAAGGTAGGATGGGCCGGTCGCAGCCGTTATCTGCTTGAAGTGTCACGTAAGTACAGAAGGGGTAGTCTGTCTTTCTATCTGCGTGAAACAAAGGTGGTACCGCGAAAGCTAACCTTTCGTCCTTTGATGGATGAAAGGTTTTTTTGTTTTTTGGCGATGATGAATAAGTAACGGAGGAATGACACATGTCTGAACAAAAAAATTCAGCTGCAACAGAAATGCCAACCACATATGATCCGAAAGCTGCGGAGCAAAAATGGTATTCCACGTGGATGGAAAATGGATATTTTAAGGCTGGCCAGCGTAAAGATGCTGAACCCTATACGATTGTAATCCCCCCCCCGAACGTAACCGGAATGCTCCATATCGGGCATGCGCTCGACTTCACACTGCAGGATATTCTGATTCGTACTAAGCGGATGCAGGGCTATGATGCACTGTGGCTACCGGGTTCTGACCATGCAGGTATTGCTACCCAAACCAAAGTAGAGCAGAAATTGCGTGAAGAAGGTCAGACTCGTTATGATCTGGGACGCGAAAAGTTCTTGGAGAAGGTATGGGACTGGAAAGAGCAATATGCAACAACCATTCGTCAGCAATGGGGCAAAATGGGCTTGTCGCTCGATTACTCGCGTGAACGTTTTACACTGGACGAAGGTCTATCCCAGGCTGTACGTAAAGTGTTTGTTCAACTGTATGAAAAAGGCCTCATTTATCGAGGCAAACGAATTATTAACTGGGACCCGGTGAACCGGACTGCACTGTCCGACATCGAGGTTGAATATAAAGAAGTTCAGGGTCACTTGTACCATCTGCGTTATCCGCTCAAAGACGGAAGTGGGTATGTTACAGTAGCGACAACTCGCCCGGAAACGATGCTGGGAGATACGGCAGTTGCTGTTCATCCGAAGGATGAGCGTTACGCAGATATGATTGGCAAGGTGCTTGTTCTGCCTATTATCGGACGCGAAATTCCGGTTATTGCAGATGAGTATGTTGATAAAGATTTCGGAAGCGGGGCCGTGAAAATTACGCCTGCTCATGATCCGAATGACTTCGAAGTGGGCCTTCGTCATGATCTGCCACAGATTACGGTGATGGATGAGACGGGTACGATGAATGCCGAAGCAGGCAAATATCAGGGACTGGATCGCAGCGACTGCCGTAAGCAGATTGTTGCCGACCTGCAAGAACAGGGCGTATTGATCAACATCGAGGATCATACGCATCAGGTTGGACACAGCGAACGTACAGGAGCTGTTGTTGAACCGTATTTGTCGACACAGTGGTTTGTTGAGATGAAGCCACTCGCGGAGAAAGCGATTGAGAAGCAACAAAGCGGTAAAGGCGTTCATTTTGTTCCGGATCGTTTTGAGAAAACGTATCTGAACTGGATTGAGAATGTTCGTGACTGGTGTATCTCTCGTCAATTGTGGTGGGGTCATCGTATTCCTGCCTGGTACGACGAGGAGACTGGAGAAGTTATTGTATCTGCTGAAGATCCGACAACATTGCCAGAATACGCTGGACGCAAGCTGAGACAGGATGAAGACGTTCTGGATACATGGTTCAGCTCCGCATTATGGCCATTCTCTACATTAGGCTGGCCGGAAGACACGGAAGATCTGAAACGTTATTACCCGACAAGTGTACTCGTAACAGGGTATGACATTATTTATTTCTGGGTGGCGCGTATGATCTTTACCGCTCTGGAGTTCACGGAAGAGGTTCCGTTCAAGGATGTGCTGATGCACGGTCTTGTTCGTGATGCAGACGGACGCAAGATGTCCAAATCGCTAGGCAATGGTGTTGATCCGTTGGATGTGATTGAGAAATATGGTGCGGATGCAATGCGTTACATGATCTCTACAAGCAGCACTCCGGGTCAGGATCTCCGTTTCCGCTGGGAGCGGGTTGAACAGGCTCGTAACTTTGCCAATAAAATCTGGAATGCATCGCGCTTCGCTTTGATGAATCTGGAAGGGTTCACCTATGAAGATCGTGATATTAGTGGAGACCTTGGAACAGCGGATTACTGGATTTTGCACCGCCTGAACGAAACTTCTCGTGATATTACGCGTCTAATCGAAGCATATGAATTTGGAGAAACAGGCCGTTTGCTGTATAACTTTATTTGGGATGACCTGTGTGACTGGTATATTGAATTTGCGAAGTTGTCCTTCTATGGAGAAGATCCGGTTGCCAAGAAGAAAACACAATCGGTGCTTGCTTATGTGCTGGATCAGACTATGCGCCTGATTCATCCGTTCATGCCGTACATTTCGGAAGAGATCTGGCAGCATCTGCCGCATGAAGGCGAGACGATTACGTTGGCTTCCTGGCCGGTGTATGACCCTGCGTTGGAGAACCCAGAAGCGGTTGCCGAGATGAACCTGCTTATGGATACCATTCGTGCAGTGCGAAACATCCGTGCAGAAGTAAACGTACCAATGAGCAAGAAAATCGAATTGATGGTGAAAGCGAACAACACAGAGACATCCAGCATCATTGAACGCAACAGCCATTACATCAAACGTTTCTGTAATACGTCCGAGTTCGACAGCGGCCTGGATCTAAGCTCACCGGATAAAGCAATGACTGCTGTCATTACTGGGGCTGAGCTGTACTTGCCGCTGGCGGGTCTTATTGATATTGATCAGGAAGTGGCTCGTCTGGAGAAAGAGTTGCAGAACCTTGAGGGCGAAGTACTTCGTGTGGAGAAAAAGTTGGCGAACGAAGGCTTTGTTGCCAAGGCTCCTGCCAAGGTTATTGAAGAAGAGCGCGCCAAGCAAGCGGATTATTCCGATAAACGGGATAAGGTGATTGCACGAATCAAGGAACTGAAAGGTTAATATATTCGGGTCGGATGGAGTGCTTCTGCGCCATCCGGCCGCTTTTTTCAACCAAACTCAAACCAAAGGTGAATCATATGACGGAACTTAACGGGACAGAAATAGCATCTCCTTTACTTACCTATGACGAGGCCGTGAACTGGATCAATGGCCTTATTCCTTTTGGCATCCGACCTGGATTGGAACGAATCGAGGGATTGATGTCATTGCTGGGCAATCCTCACCAGCGTCTCAAATTTATTCATGTCGCGGGAACGAACGGCAAAGGTTCGACTTGCGCTTTTTTGACGTCAGTGCTTCTTCAGGCGGGATATGATGTTGGAACGTTTACATCCCCTTATATCACCAAATTCACAAACCGTTTTCAGTACAACGGTGAGGATATCCCGGAAGAAACGTTGCTCAAACTTTCAAACCGCCTGTATCCATTGGTTCAAGAGATGGCTTCAACTCCCCTTGGATCACCTACGATGTTTGAAGTATCTACAGCAATCGCCCTTCTGTATTATGCGGAAGAGTGCTACCCGGACATTGTGGTATGGGAGACAGGGCTCGGGGGAAGGATGGACGTAACGAATATTGTTACACCCGTGGTATCGGTCATTACTAATATCGGTATGGACCATACGGATGTACTGGGAGATACGATTGAGGCGATTGCTGGAGAGAAAGCAGGCATTATTAAGGCGGGGGTACCCGTTGTTACCTGTGCCACGCAGCCAGAGGCTGTGAAGGTGATCCAGGAGACGGCAGAGCGGCTGCGTTCAACCGTGTATCTGGCGGGAGATCGTTTCTCCTATCATAGACTGGACAGTGATGAGAACGGACAATCTTTTCACTTTACAGGACCGTTCCGTGATCTGGATGCTCGTATTCGCATGCAGGGCGTACATCAATGCGACAATGCAGCGGGCGCAGTTATGGTACTGGAGTTGCTTCGCCAATACATGGCATTTATGCTGGATGATGAAGATATTGCACTTGGACTGGAACATGCCTTCTGGGCAGGACGGTTCGAGAAAGTGGTTGATCAGCCCCGCGTTGTTCTGGATGGTGCGCATAATCCGGAGGGGGCCGAATCACTGGCCAAGAGCATTATCGAAGTATATCCTCACAAAAAGTTAAATTTGATGATGGGCATGCTGGCGAATAAGCATCACGAAGCGTATTTGCAGCATATACTGCCACTAGTGGATACGCTGATCCTGACCGAGCCAGATTTCCGACGCAAAATGGATGCAGCCGAATTGCTGCAGATCGTCGAACGGGTACGTCCCGCCATTGCGAAACCGGAGCTGGAAATCATCGTCGAGCCCGAATGGGCAAAGGCACTTGATCTATTGAAGTCACGGACGGAAGCGGAAGATCTGGGGGTGGTGTCCGGCACATTGTACCTGATTGCAGATGTGCGGGCAGCCCTTTTGCATCAAACCGATTCTGAAAAAGGTTGGTGAAAGTTTTGTTAAATACATCGGAACACGTTCATTTTATAGGGATTGGCGGATATGGCATGAGTGCCATCGCGAGAGTTATGCTTGAGATGGGATACACCGTTACCGGATCGGATGTCGCTTCACAGGAGTTGACCGAGAAGCTGGCAGCCAAGGGAGCGAAAATATATATCGGACATACGGCAGAGCACGTAAATGGGGCAGACCTGGTTGTCTACTCTACGGCAGCTCCAGCTGATAATGTGGAACGGGTGGCAGCTGAAAAGCTGAACATCCCGATTTTGCATCGCGCCCAGATGCTCGCACGTTTGCTGAACGAGCGCAAAGGTGTGGCTGTAGCCGGGGCTCATGGCAAAACAACCACGTCATCCATGATTGCACTTGTTATGGATAAATGTGATACAGACCCGACATACATCATTGGCGGGGAAATCATGAACGTGGGTACCAACGCGAAGGCAGGCCAAGGCGACTGGGTCGTTGCCGAGGCAGACGAGAGCGACGGTTCATTTTTGCAGTATCACCCTTGGCTCGGTATTGTAACGAATATTGAAGCAGATCATCTTGAGAACTACAACAGTGATTTTGAGGAACTCAAAAAGGCTTATGTGCAGTTCCTGAGTCAGATTCGTCCAGAAGGCACGGCCATTGTGTGTGCTGACGACGAGAATGTTCAAGCCATTTTGCCTGATCTGAAATCACGGGTAACCACATACGGCATTGATTATGCTGCTGATTATACGGCAACAGATATCGTGCTTGGCGACCGCCGAATTTCCTTCACGATGAGCCATCAGGGCAATGTGTTGGGTACGGTGGAGTTGTCAGTTCCAGGTAAACATAACGTTTATAATGCAATGGCTACGGTTATTACCTGTTTGGAAGCAGGTATTCCCTTTGAGAAAATTACAGCCGCCATTATCCAGTTCCATGGAGCGAAACGCAGATTCCAGGTGCTGGGTGAAGCGCGTGATATGTTGATTATTGATGACTATGCTCATCACCCGACTGAAATTGAGGCTACAATCAGTGCGGCCAAAGCAACGGGGAAACGTATTATTGCGGTATTCCAGCCTCAGCGTTACACACGTACGTTCTTCCTGCTTGATGCGTTCAGTCGTGCCTTTGCAGAAGCGGATGAGGTTCTCATTACCGATATCTATTCCCCTGCGGGTGAAAAACAGATTGAAGGTGTTCACTCGGCTAGACTGGTTGAACTCATCGTTCAAAACAGTAATGCTTCTGCACGTTATCTTCCGACAAAGGAAGAAGTTGTTGCAGATTTGCAGAACCGTCTTCAGCCAGGCGATCTTGTGCTCACGATGGGTGCAGGTGATATCTGGAAAGTTGGCGATACACTTGCCAAAGGGTTGAAATAATTACGATGGTAAAACCGTCTGACTTCATTGCGAAGCAGGCGGTTTTTTGCATGAAATGGAATGTTTCAGACTCTCTCCGCATATAGCTGTTATAAATGGGACAAAGGAGAGGGTACGGGGTGAGCAATGCTAGAATGACGTTTCGCTTTGGGGATAACGAGTCGGACAAGCCTGAAAACAAGGGGATGTCCACATCCAGCACATTTGCAGTTTTGAGTGAAGAAATTCCGCACAGTCCAACGCCAACACCAACGCAGTTGAATACAACGCCTTCATGGACACCAGAGGATATTCCCGGTGACTGGGGAGAGACGATGCTGACAGGCTCCACTGTACCTGAACCTTACCAAAGAACGGACAAGGATTCGAAACTCGATGAGCCCGGATACAGTTATGATCATCTAACTGCGTATCCGGGAGATGAGGACGAGAACAGGTCGGATGAGAATTATGGAGGTCATGATTGGCTTGCAAATAGTGAAAACTACTCTTATAAGCGAAATCGTCCCCCGAGGGGCTGGAAAATGATTGGTTCAGTAACGGGTGCACTTGTAACCGGGGCCCTCTTCGGCATGGTTATTCTTTCTTTTTTTAATCGGGAAGGGGCTGTAGATCCTGGGAGCAAAATCCCCGCCAATCAGGCGGTATCGGCCGTAACAGGTCAGCAGGGGGTGGCAGGTTCGGAACAGCAGCTCCAGGCAACAACTACAGGCGGCAGCTATTATGCACTGCAATATGGTGTATTCAGTTCTCCTGAACGCGCTGAACAGGCGAAGGTGGAACTGTCCCAGGCAGGCATTGCGGCAGGCTCCGATCCGGAGGATGGTAATCGGGTATATGCAGGCATTTCGGCTGACCGTGAAGAGGCCAAGCTGCTCAGCTCAAGGCTTAAGGCCGAAGGTGTGGAGCTGTACGTCAAGGAAATCGTCAATCCTGAAGTGAACCCGGCAGTATTCGGCGGAAAAGCAGAGGATGTGCAGCATTTCTTCGCAAGTGGGTCGGCTTTGGTTGAACAGCTGTCTACCCTTTCGATCCAGCAACTTGGTCAGTCTGTTCCTGAAGCCGTATCAAACGAAACGATGACCTCATTACAGAACCAGCATGAGCTCTGGCTGACCGGTATGAAAAGTATTGCACCAGGTCTGAGTGCAGACGTACAACCCTATGTATCCGCGATGGAAAAATCGATGACCAGTGCGGTAACGGCAATTACTGAATACAACAAAAATCCGGCTAATGTGCATATGTGGTCTGTACAGTCCGATCTGATGGAATATGTATTACAGCAAAAAAAATGGCTTGAAGCGATAAAACAGTAATCACCGCTTTCCCATAACACGGCCTTGAAATACCTATCCGGCAAGGAACTGGAAATAGTTCCCCTTGCCGGATTTGTGTTTGTATTGACGTACAAAACCCCGTATAATAATGTGGGTGTCAAAAAATGGCGAGGGAAGATCACCGATGAAAAAAAACTTCGGCATGTTATTGCTGTTTCTGCTGCTCGGCTGGCTGGCCGGTGCGTGGATCGCCAAGGCACTGCAGCCTGTAAAGGCCGTTGCCTTTCTAACGAAAGCCACGACCATTCGTTGGTCGCCGCAGGCTGATCTGGATATTATCAGTTATGATATTTCACTTCAATTTCAAATGAGCCTCCTTAGTCTGATCGGTATTATCGCTGCTGTATGGCTGTATCGCAGGTTATAGGAGAATGACGAATTTTGACGAAGAAACTAAAAAAATGATATCTACTAGCGTGATCCGACAGGATGTCGCCGTAGCATAAGGGGCCGGTTATTTTGGATAAAACACAACAGCGTCGCATTATTCTGGCTTCCACCTCGCCGCGGCGTAAAGAACTGATCGCATCACTCCATCTAGCTTTTGAAGTAATACCAAGTCACGCTGATGAAGATACACCCCCGGAATGGACTCCTGAACAGACGGTACAGGAGCTTGCGATGCGTAAGGCGCTTGCCGTTTATCGCGGGCTGGAAGGCCGTGAACAGGATGCTGTTATCGTTGGTAGTGACACTGTTGTCGTTCTGGACGGTGATATTCTTGGTAAACCCGTAGACGAAGCGGAAGCTGAACGAATGTTATCTCGTCTACAGGGGCGTGTACACCGTGTTTTCACGGGAGTAGCTTGTATCGATGCAAGTAATGGACAATCCATGGTTCAGTATCGGCAGACTGATGTAACGATGAAGGAACTATCTGAAGCTACGATTCGTGCGTATGTTCAGACTGGAGAGCCTTCGGACAAGGCAGGATCATATGCCATTCAGGGCATTGGTGCTTCATTGGTAGAACGTGTTGAAGGATGTTATTTCAATGTGGTGGGCTTACCATTGTCTTTGCTTAGCGATATGCTGGATGGATTCGGCGTACATGTACTGCCACGTACATGAAATTCCGCAATTGACGATCTGAAAAGAGGGAACATATGGAGTCGCCTCAATATATGATGCGCGACATCCCCCAGGAAGAACGCCCGAGAGAACGCATGATGGAATACGGGGCGGGCGCCTTAAGCCATGCTGAATTGCTGGCGATCTTACTTCGAACAGGTACAAGACAGGAATCCGCAGTGCATATGGCACAGCGGATTCTGACCGAAGCGGGTGGAATTCGCTCGTTGATGGATTTGAGCCTGGAAGAATTGACTGCAATGAAGGGAATCGGCATGGCCAAGGCTGTACAGCTGAAAGCCAGCATTGAGCTTGGTCATCGAATTGCGAAGAGCAGACTTACACAGTCAACTTCAATTCGTACCCCTCGTGATGCGGCCGACATCCTTACTGAACAATTGCGTTACTTGCAGAAAGAACACTTTGTGTGTCTTTTCCTAAATAGCAAAAACCACATTATTGCCCAGGAAACACTCTCCATGGGTAGCCTTAACGCTTCGATTGTTCATCCGCGTGAAGTGTTCCGGGCTGCCATCAAATGCAGCAGCGCCTCTATTGTGTGCGCACACAACCATCCCAGTGGTGATCCTACGCCTAGTCCAGAGGACATCCAAATAACCAAAAGACTGATCGAGGCCGGTGCAATTGTTGGCATAGACGTGCTGGATCACATTATTATCGGAGATGGAACGTACGTAAGTTTGAAGGAGAAGGGCTTAGTATAATATAATGGTTGGCGTTGATGTTTTCCTATGAATGTTGACGGCGTTGTCCGTAGAAGATAGGTTCACTTACTAATGCAAAACAATGCAACACAAAACAAATGCGAATATTAGCTCCACCACTATGGTGGGAATGAAAATGAAACGCTCTTGATTCACTGGGCGGCTATATGAGGCAGAAAAGGAGATTACGTCATGTTTGGTGGTTTTACGAAAGATTTGGGTATTGATTTGGGGACAGCGAATACGCTGGTTTATGTACGTGGAAAAGGAATTGTGGTGCGGGAACCTTCGGTTGTCGCTATACGGACAGATACAAAAAGCATCGAGGCAGTAGGTGAATCCGCCAAAAAAATGATTGGACGTACACCAGGTAACATTCGTGCCATTCGTCCAATGAAAGATGGCGTTATTGCCGATTTCGATACAACGGCAACGATGATCAAATATTTCATCCGTGAGGCGCAGAAACAACGCTCCATGTTCCAACGTCATCCTAACGTGATGGTATGTGTACCATCCGGGATTACTGCAGTAGAACAACGCGCGGTTGAAGATGCAACCAAACAGGCTGGAGCACGTGAAGCCTATACGATTGAAGAGCCTTTTGCAGCTGCCATTGGTGCAGATCTGCCTGTATGGGAACCAACGGGTAGTATGGTTGTCGATATTGGTGGCGGTACAACGGAAGTGGCTGTCATCTCTCTTGGCGGTATTGTAACAAGCCGTTCGGTTCGTGTAGCGGGTGACGAGATGGATGAATCCGTGATTCAATACATTAAACGCCAGTATAATCTGATGATCGGTGAACGTACATCGGAGCAGTTGAAGATGGATATTGGATCAGCTATGCCGCTTGAGCAAGTGGAAACAATGGAAATTCGCGGACGCGACCTCGTTACAGGCCTGCCGAAGACGATTACGATTACTTCGGATGAAATCAGCGAAGCGCTGGCGGATACGGTGAATGCCATTGTTGAAGCTGTAAAAGTAACCTTGGAGAAATGTCCTCCTGAGCTGGCAGCAGATATTATGGACCGTGGTATTGTTCTCACAGGTGGCGGCGCATTGCTTCGGAATCTGGACAAGCTGCTTGCTGGTGAGACAGGAATGCCTGTTATCGTAGCAGAGAACCCGCTCGATTGCGTTGCAATCGGAACAGGTAAAGCGCTTGAGAATATTCATTTGTTCAAGAGCAGAAGCAGTTCGGCAGTTCGTTCCAAACGTTAATTGATATATGCTATGCTTGGCTCGTTTATCGACCAAGGGGCATGATATCAACGAAGAGGACCCGGTTAACCCCGGGAGAGCTATTACCCGCATACCCGGGGAGAATCGGATGATATTCTCGATGGGACTATAAGTCTGACAGTCTCCCCGCCGGGCATGGCTCGGAAGAGAATAATGGATGTTAGAGGGTGGTCGAACTGTTTAAACTGCTGGGTAACAAAAGACTTTTTGTTTTGCTGGTGGGCCTTGTTACATTTATCGCGTTAATGGGCTTTACGCTCGGTCCGCGAACCGCTCTATCCTGGCCGGAGAAATTCCTGAAGGATTCAGTCGGATTTGTACAATACGTATTTTACAAGCCCGCTTCTTCTGTAGCGGGCTTTTTCAAAGATTTGGCGAACATGCGTACGGTATATCAAGAAAATGAAGAGCTTCGTATTGCGATGGGTCACTATACCCGGGATCGGCTGAAATACAATGATATGGAGCAGGTGAATGAACAGCTCCAGAAAGCCCTCAATTTTACCGAAGAACAAAAGAATCGGTATAACTACGGTTCACGAATTGCTCAGGTCATCAGTGCTAACTCTGACCCTAACAGCAGAACGATTAATATCGACATTGGTGAAAATGCGGGAATTAAGGCTGGAATGGCTGTTACTTCGCAAGAGGGGCTGGTTGGGGTTGTCAGTCATGTCAGTTCATACACGTCAACCGTTAATCTGTTAACATCCATGGACGCGAATGATCCTACTTCCAATGCCATTGCAGCTACAGCGGTTGGTAAAGAAAAAGTGTTTGGTATGATTGAGAGTTATGATCCAAAGACCGGCATGCTCAAAATGACCAAGATCTCGGAAGATTCAGATATCAAAAAGGGTGATGAAATCATCTCCTCCGGGATTATCAACAATTTTCCAAAGTACATGCGTATCGGAGAAGTGAAGAGTGTTGAGAAAAGTGAATATGGTTTAACACAAACAGCTACAATTAAGCCATATGCAAGCTTTCTGGACTGGAAAGAGCTGATTGTCATCATCCCTCCTGAGGTAAAAGAATAATGATAACGCGCAAGCAAGTCTTATTCCTGTTACTGTTCGTTTTGTTCATTGTTGAAGGAACGATCCTTCCGCTGCTCATTCCTTCGGCCTGGCAAATGCGTATTTCTGCCAACCTGGTCTATATCGTGATTTTGTTTATTGCTGTATATCATCATCGGCACACTGCGTTGGTGCTTGGCATATTATTTGGACTCTTACACGATGTCGTATTTTACGGCGAAATGATTGGACCATACGGATTCTCGATGGGATTATCGGCATATATGATGGGACTTATTTTTCAAGCGCCACGCGCACCACTGCCGGTTATGGTTTCCGTCGTCCTTTTGGGAAGTCTGCTGAATGACACCATGTTATTCTTTCTGTACAAGCTCTTCCAACTCAATCATGTGACATTTGACTGGGCACTGCTTGAATACATGATTCCCAATTTGTTCATTCATTTTGTGTTCGCGCTGATGATTTATGTTCCTCTTCGGAAACAACTGGAGCGGATTGGTAAGAGAAAGAGCAAAGCACAAGAAGCTTCTTGATACATTTATGGAGTGAGAAGCAGGAACTTGGGGACCCGGGCACGAAATGTAATGAGATGGGAGGGACAGGCTTATGACGGTAAAATCGAATCACGTAACGATTAAAGGCATCCGAGACGGCCTGGTTTTCCTGTTGGACGATCAATGTGAATTCGAGGAATTGCTCTACGAGCTCCGCTATAAGCTGGAACACAGCCATCAAAATATTTTGACCGGACCGATAGTTCATGTGGATATCAAACTGGGCAACCGGGAAGTGACGGAGGACCAGAAAGAAGCAATTCTTGATATATTGAAACAAAAAGGGAATTTGCTCATTCGTTCCATAGACTCACCGGCCCTTAAACCAGAGGTTAAAGGGCCGCCGCCGATTGTAACCATGTGTGGTATGGTACGTTCGGGTCAGGTGCTTCATCATGAAGGTAATCTACTGTTTCTTGGTGATATCAATCCGGGGGGCACAGTAACGTGTACCGGAGATATATATGTTTTGGGTTCACTCAGAGGCATGGCTCACGCTGGAATTGGTGGGGACGAAGACTCGATCATTGCAGCTTCGGTGTTTGCACCAACGCAGCTGCGGATCGCTGACATCATCAGCCGTCCTCCCGATGAGTGGGAGAGCCGAGAGACCGGTATGGAATTTGCTTATTTACAGGACAATCAGATGCAGATCGACAAGATGAGCAATATCGTTCGGTTGCGCCGAGATTTTAATGTGTTTAAAGGAGTGTAGCTCATGGGAGAGGCGATCGTGATCACTTCGGGTAAAGGCGGCGTGGGTAAAACAACCACCTCGGCAAACATCGGGACAGCGCTGGCGCTGCTCGGCAAAAAGGTTTGTCTGGTAGATACCGATATCGGCCTTCGCAATCTGGATGTCGTGATGGGACTCGAAAACCGGATCATTTATGATCTGTGCGACGTTGCAGACGGCCGCTGCCGACTGAATCAGGCTTTGGTCAAAGATAAACGTTTTGAAGAATTATATATGCTGCCTGCAGCACAAACGAGAGATAAGAACTCTGTGTCACCAGAACAGGTGAAGGACATTATCCTCGAATTAAAAAAAGATTTTGAATACGTCATAATTGATTGTCCAGCCGGAATTGAGCAAGGGTTTAAAAATGCGGTTGCAGGAGCTGATCAAGCGATTGTGGTCACTACACCAGAAAATGCAGCTGTGCGTGATGCGGACCGTGTCATTGGTTTGCTGGAGAGTTCGCACATTCAATCACCAAAATTGGTTGTGAACCGTATCCGCAACAATATGGTCAAATCAGGCGACATGCTCGACATTGACGGTATTTTACAAGTACTTAATATTGATCTGATCGGGATCGTTCCTGATGATGAACTTGTCATTAAGGCAGCCAACTCGGGAGAGCCCACAGTAATGAATCCGGATTCACTTGCGGCCATTGCCTATCGTAATATTGCCCGTCGTATTCTGGGAGATACCGTTCCTCTGATGCAATTGGAGCAAAAAAAGGGTGCTTTCACACGTTTTAAGAAATTTTTTGGAATGGGTTAACACGCTCTTTCTCATCACATTAATGTATGATAGCCGTGGCCCTCAAGCCCGGCTTTTTGAATATTATGGAGCTTTTTATTAAAGGCGTCTTGTATAAAACAGGATATGTACTTCACAGGAGGACTCCACGTTGTGGGGTTATTTTTGCTTCCAACCGAAGCTTGTTCATATTATGAACGAGCCCCTCATAGGATGTAGTAAACAAGCCTCGGCGGGAGGACATTCCATGAATACGAAACTCAGAATCAAGCAGAGAAGAGAAGAACGCATTCGGCGGTTAATGGATGGTGCCACGGAAGAAATTATGCAGCAGCGAGAAGCGGGCTCGGTATTCGACAAGCGTACATCTACGCAACGTAATCCCTTCTCGTCTATGGATATACAAGAAAATCTACGAACGGCAAGATCTTCGTTGGCAGAACCGGAAAGAGATCCGGAATGGCTCTGGAAAAAAGAGAACGGACATTATGGTCCTGGCGGTCATCCGCGTTTTAATCTGATGAAGTCATTCGTGGGACGAACGGTGGTTAGCATTTTATTATTTGGCGGTGTCTGGGGATTGTTTCAGTTGAACACTTCGTGGACGACACCTGCCAAAACCGTAATAGCCGATATGCTGCATCGGGACATGGATTTTGCCTATGCTGCTGCCTGGTACGAACGGCATTTTGGCGGACCACCATCATTCCTGCCTGTTCTTGGACATACCACCGATCCTGTGAACAGCTCAGGTATTCGACACCTGCTCGGCAAACCGATCTCGGGAACCGTCGTTCAGCCTTTTGCACTGAGTATGAAAGGCATTGAGATTGTTCCCGAAGCTGGCGGTACGGGACTTGTTCAAGTAATCAGTTCAGATGCCGGACGAGTACTTCAAGTATTGGATGATCCGGAAAATGGGACAACGGTTGTAATTCAGCACTCTGGTCAAGTCACAGCCATATACGGACGTTTGAACGAAAGTGAAGTCCAGGTGAATGATTGGGTAGAAGCGGGTGACGCGGTCGGCAGCCTAAAGAAGACTGGAAATGATCAACCTGCCACATTGTATTTTGCTGTAAAAGAGGGCGAGCAGTACGTAGACCCTGCGGAAGTGGTTGCCCTTGATTAGGTTGTGGGGTGTTCGTATCTCGTTTCATCCTTTTTTTGTAATTATCATGATGGCTTCCCTGTTGACCGGAAATTTTATTGAACTCATCACATTGTTCGCCATCGTTTTTATTCATGAATGTGGACATGCTGCAGCGGCAGCCCTTCTGGGCTGCCGTGTCCTTTCGATACAGATGCTTCCTTTTGGCGGCGTCGCCGTTATTGAGGATGCCGGAAATATTACAGCGCGTCGGGAGATCATTATCGCTTTGGCAGGTCCCTTTCAAAATATGCTCATGGTTGGAGTTGTTTTGTTGCTGAAGTACGGAAACCTGGGAGACCCGCTTTTTTTGGATTATATTATACAGGGGAATCTGCTGATTGCCCTATTTAACCTGCTACCCGTGTTGCCGCTGGATGGCGGTAAAATTGTACAGGCACTCGTTAGTCTTGCTGCTCCCTACTATACGACATTGATGTGGACTTACAGGATCAGCATTCTGTGTAGCGCAGGGGTTATCTTGGTTGCCATCGGTCGCTGGTTTACCGGTGATTACGGGCTGCCGTTAAATATTCTGTTGGTCGGAATTTTCCTATTCTATTCCAATGTGACTGATTACCGAAATATCCCATACCGTTTTATCCGATTTCTAATGAATCGTGAAAATGCATTCACCCGACATGCAGCTACAGGCAGTTTGGCGCAGCCGATTATCTCATTTCCGGCGAAACCTTTGGAGACTATTTTGCGTCTATTAAAGAGAGAAAGATACCATATGATATATGTGATGAATAGACAGGGAAGAATCATGGCCGTTTTGCCTGAGCAGCGGATCATCGGTTCTTATTTCAAACAAGACACGGATAAGTTGTAGCATCTTGGTGGATATGTCCTGAATTGGGTTAATACATGTACAATGAGTATGGCAATGATACAGAATGGATGTGGATGAAATTGAATTGTCTTCTAGAGGTGAAGCCATGAAACAAATGATTGTACATAATGAACATAACCTCATGCAAATGGCGCTTCTGGAAGAAGGCAAAGCTGTAGAATTCATGGCAGAGCGTACACGCGAGCGTGGACTGCTGGGTTCGTATTTCAAAGGACGGGTAGTGAACGTGTTACCAGGTATGCAAGCTGCTTTTGTGGATATCGGTCAGAAAAAGAATGCTTTTCTGTATGTGGACGATGTATTGCATCCCAATCTGGAGAAACAACCCAAAGTGAAGCCTTCGATTTCGGAGCTGCTTCGTCCAGGTCAGGATGTGATCGTCCAGGTCCTGAAGGAGCCAGTAGGAAGCAAGGGAGCCCGGGTGACGACTCATTATTCGCTGCCGGGCCGCTGGCTTGTCTACATGCCTTTAGCGGACTATGTAGCCGTCTCCAAAAAAATTGCCCGTGAGGGTGATCGATCCCGCCTCAAAACACTGGGTGAACAACTGAGACGGAACGAAGAGGGGCTTATCATACGAACCGTATCCGCAGAGGAACAGAGGGAAGCCATTCAGGCAGACCTGGAAACATTACGTGAGCAATGGCGTCTGATTCGTGAAAAAGCGGATAGTTTGCCTTCACCAAGCCTGCTACATCGAGACCACAGTATGGTTCAGCGGATCATTCGTGATGTGTATACGCCTGGCAGCGATGAAGTCATTACGGATAATGAAGCACAAGCCCGTGAATTGAGTGCTTTGCTGGAGGAGATCTGTCCGGGCCATCAACCTAAAGTACAGGTGTACAAGGGAGAAGAATCAATTTTTGCTGCTTATAGAGTGCAGGAGCAGTTGAACAGGGATTTCGCCCGTAAGGTATGGCTGCCTGGTGGCGGCTATATCGTCATTGATCATACCGAGGCGCTCACTGTAGTCGATGTCAATACAGGCAAGTACACGGGAGCAGGCGGTGACAGTCTGGAAGAGACAGTAACGGAGACGAACATGCAGGCAGCGGTTGAGATCGCCCGTTTAATGCGTCTTCGGGATATCGGCGGCATGATTATTGTGGACTTCATTGATATGGAGGAAGCGATGAATCGGCATGAAGTTGCGGCAACGCTGGAAAATGAACTTAAGAAGGATCGAACCAAGGCTTTTGTAATGGGGTGGACCAAGCTGGGGTTGCTCGAACTTACCCGTAAGAAGGTACGAGAAGAGAGCACGCTCCCTTACGTGGAGCCGTGTTCTTCCTGTCATGGGACAGGCAAAAGATATATTTCGCCGTTGCATTGATTTTTAGTATAGTTGGTGGTATAATCATCAGGTATGTGTTTAGCCTATTGGTCTTGCACATGCTGTAACCGCACTGGCCGGGTACAAGAACAGTTCCGTAAGGACACTGTCACCTGAGACCGGGCGAGTCTGAGACATGAGGAGGTGCAAGGCAAATGTACGCAATTATTGAAACAGGTGGCAAACAGTACAAAGTCCAAGAGGGCGATGTTCTGTTCATCGAGAAATTGACTGCGAACGATGGCGAAAGCGTAACGTTCGACCGTGTCCTGGCTGTATCTAACGATCAAGGTTTGACAGCAGGTACACCATTGGTTTCCGGAGCAACTGTAACGGCTAAAGTGGAGAAACATGGCAAAGGACAAAAGGTTGTTGTATACAAATACAAACCTAAAAAGAACTACCATGTGAAGCAAGGTCACCGTCAACCGTATACAAAAGTAACTATCGAAGCAATCAAAGCGTAAGAAGGTGCGATAAGTGATTATCGTTCAAGTCTTTCGTAATGATGACGGGAGCATCGATCGTTTCTCCATCAAAGGGCATGCTAATTTTGCCAAGCGAGGAGAAGACATCGTATGTGCCGGGGTATCCGCTGTTACAGTGGGTACGGTGAACTCGATTGAAACACTGACTGGTGTCGAAATGGACGCCAAGATGAAGAATGGCTTTTTAAGCGCTTCTTTACCGGTGCTGGAGAAAGACGGAACCTGGTCCCAGGTACAATTGCTACTCGAATCCATGGTGCTTATGCTCACTGATATTGCAGAGTCATACGGAAAGTATATTCAGATAGAGCAAGTCAAATAATTAAAGAAGGAGGACAACCAATCATGTTGAAATTAAATCTTCAGTTATTCGCATCGAAAAAAGGTGTAGGTTCCACGAAGAATGGTCGTGACAGTAACGCACAACGCCTTGGCGTTAAACGTGCTGACGGACAAACAGTAACTGGTGGTAGCATTCTCGTTCGCCAACGCGGAACGAAAATTCACCCAGGTACTAACGTGGGTATCGGTAAAGATGACACTTTGTTTGCGAAAGTTGACGGCGTTGTGAAATTCGAACGTTGGGGACGCGATCGTAAAAAAGTAAGCATCTACCCTGTGAATGTTGCTCCAGTAGCAGCTGCAGTAGAAGCATAATATCGGCATTCCGCCTAAGGAGCCTTCGGCATTTTTGCCGGAGGCTTTTTGTATTTAAAGGTTATTCGATAATGAACTGGCAGAAAAGACATGTTATACTTGGTTACGGTGGGGTTTAAACCAACCGAGTTTTGTAGAACGGGGAGAAGCCATGAAATCTTGGAAAAGAGTGCCCTGGATTGCGGCATGTTCACTTCTGATTCCTTTGGTTTTCGTTATGCTGTATCCAGTGATTATTTCAATTGCTGTATACGCATTGTGGTCCGTCGCGGTGCTTTTTGTTTCTGTGAATGTGATGAAGAGACAGGCAGAGGCGGAACGCAGAACCATCATACAATCTATGGAAAAGACAGCAATTGCATCATTAAATCATCATAGGCATGATTGGATGAACGATCTTCAGGTATTGTATGGATATCTTAGACTGGGCAAACTTGATAAATCAGTGCAATGTGTGGAAAGAATAGTAGAGCGGGTTAACGAAGAAAGCCGAATCTCCAGATTGGGTATTCCTTCACTCGTATTTTATCTTCAATCTTTCCGGACCAGTGGAGTCGCTCTGGAATTGCATGTGGTCGTAGAGGAAGAGTTGCAGCTTAGTGCTCTGGTCTCTCCCGAGGATGGCGAGTCGCTTACGGGGGCGATTGCCGATGCGATTCGAGCCTATCAATATGGCGGCGGCCGGTCGTCTTGGGGAGAGGTTCGCAAACTGACCTTGAACTTCGGACAGGATCACGGAGATGTGGTTGTCCGACTGGATGGGGATCAAACACCCGATCCGGAAACATTGCGGCAGCTCAATGCCGTACTCAAAGGAAAAAAAGTCAGAACGGAGCAGCTTCCGTCTGAGGATACGTTTATACAATTCAGAATGCCTTGCGGAATATAGGAAGAAGGGGTTAACCAATGTTTGTAGATAAAGCGAAGATTTATGTGAAAGCCGGAGACGGAGGGGACGGAATTATTTCGTTTCGTCGTGAGAAGTATGTACCGAACGGCGGACCTGCCGGGGGTGATGGAGGCAGAGGAGCTGATATCATTTTCCGTGTGGATGAAGGTCTGCGTACGTTGATGGATTTCCGTTACCAGCGTCACTTCAAGGCCCCTCGTGGTGAGAAGGGACGTAATAAAAGTCAGCATGGCGCGAACGCTGAGAACATGATTGTACGTATTCCACCTGGAACCGTGATTTTGGATGAAGACAGTGGAGAAGTACTGGCTGATTTGACACGTCATGGTCAACAGGTTGTTGTTGCTCGTGGTGGACGAGGCGGACGGGGAAACATTCGTTTTGCCACGCCTAACAATCCAGCGCCAGAACTGGCCGAAAATGGCGAAGAAGGTCAAGAACGTTACATCGTACTTGAGCTTAAGGTCATGGCAGATGTCGGTTTGGTTGGTTTCCCAAGTGTCGGGAAATCTACACTGTTGTCTGTTGTTTCGGCAGCCAAGCCAAAGATTGGAGCATATCATTTTACAACCATTACTCCTAACCTGGGTGTTGTTGGTGTGGGTGAAGGTCGCAGCTTTGTTATGGCCGACTTGCCGGGCCTGATTGAAGGTGCTCACGAAGGTATTGGGCTTGGACATGAGTTCTTGCGTCACGTAGAACGTACACGCATTATCGTTCATGTTGTTGACATGTCTGGTTCAGAAGGACGTGATCCGTTCGAAGACTGGCAGAAAATCAACGAGGAACTCAAATTGTACAATCCTGTCCTCGCTGAGAGACCACAAGTTGTAGCAGCCAATAAAATGGACATGCCGGATTCCGAAGCTAATCTGGAAGAGTTTTTGCAGAAGGCTCGTGAAGTTCAACCGGATATTGAAGTTATGCCTATCTCGTCCCTGACACGGAAAGGCATTCAAGAGCTCTTGTATCGTGCGGCTGATCTGCTGGATCAAATTCCGGACGAGCCAATGGTTGAAGAAGTTGCTGACTTATCTGAACGCAAAGTATACAGCTTGGACAAAAAAGAGGACGATGGCTTCCGTATTGTACGGGAGAATGAAATCTTCGTTGTCGAAAGTGCCAAGATTGAACGTATGATGAAACGGATGCAGCTGAATTCACATGAAGCGATTCTCAAATTGGCGCGCACATTGCGTCATATGGGTGTGGATGCGGAACTGCGTAAACGCGGAGCTGAAGAGGGCACCATTGTGCGCATTGGCGAATTTGAGTTCGAATTTGTGGAAGGTAGCAGCTACTATTAAGATAGAAGTGCTACCCTTACGAATATAAAGGATTAAAACATATACGCAGAGTAGTGGGAGATAACCCGCTGCTCTGCTTTTTTTTATTTTTCCTTACCTGCGCGCGGGATAAACTTGTATACTGTTAGGAATAGTTTTTCAAAAATAGACATGTGCGGTATTGCCCTTTTGAGATAGATCCTATATAATGTCCACTATATGAATACATGAGTCTTTGAGGAGAGGACGTTCTGTGAATGAACGCTATTATTTAGTACGGGAAGACATTTTGCCAGAGGCTGTGGTGAAGACCATGCAGGTAAAAGAACTGCTAGCTTCCGGGGATGTCAAAACAGTTCATGAGGCTGTTGAGCAGGTTGGATTAAGCAGGAGCGCTTTTTATAAGTACAAGGACGGCATCCATTTGATCAATCAGCTTGAACGGGAGCGAATTGTAACGATCTCCATTGATTTGGAGCATCAGTCAGGAATATTGTCTCGTGTGCTCGGACATGTAGCTGGTTATGGAGCCAACGTGCTAACCATTAATCAGAGTATCCCGCTCCAGGGAAGAGCCAATGTCGTCATTTCAGTGGAGACATCACATCTTCATGGGGAAATCGGAGAAATGCTCGATCGGATGCAGGATATGCCCGGAGTTCGGCGCACACGCATTGTTGGCCAAGGCTAATTCGACGTTAACGTAAAACGTTTAGGAATAAGTTGTATGTATGGTTAAATCGTACAGGGGTGAAGGAGAAAAAGACATTGGGGGTAGATCGTTAGTGAAACCAGTAAAAGTGGGACTGTTGGGTCTGGGCACGGTGGGTACAGGGGTCGTTCGCATCGTGGAAGGAAATCAGGAGGATCTGAGCAGTCAGGTTGGATCACCGATCGTTATTGAGAAGATTGCAGTGAAGAATACGGAAAAGGATCGTGTCATTGCTGTAGACCGTGCGAAGCTCACTGAAGATCCTTGGGAAGTCATTCGTCACCCGGATATTGATGTTATCGTGGAAGTTATGGGCGGCATTGATCAGACCAAAGAGTACATTCTTGAAGCGCTGGAGCGTGGCAAGCATATCGTAACTGCGAACAAGGATTTAATGGCTCTGCACGGTTCCGAGATCTTGGCCAAGGCACAGGAAAAGCAATGTGATGTATTCTACGAAGCGAGTGTGGCTGGTGGCATTCCGATTATTCGCACGCTGATTGAAGGTTTCTCATCCGATCGGATTACCCGCATTATGGGGATTGTGAACGGAACAACGAACTTTATTTTGACCAAAATGAGCCAGGAAGGTGCCTCATATGAAGAGGTTCTTGCAGAGGCTCAAGCACTCGGATATGCAGAAACCGATCCAACTTCGGATGTCGAAGGACTCGATGCAGCTCGCAAAATGGCGATTCTGGGTACTTTGGGCTTCCGCACCAATGTGGAACTGAAAGATGTGACCGTTAGAGGCATTACTTCCGTAACCCGTGAAGATATTACGTATGCCAAAAGACTTGGTTATGAAATGAAGCTGCTGGGTATCGCAGATCGTCGAGATGATGAGATCACCATAAGTGTTCAGCCGACGATGGTAAGACAGAATCATCCAATTGCTTCCGTCAATGGCGTGTTCAACGCAGTGTATGTACATGGCGAAGCTGTAGGTGAGACGATGTTCTACGGTGCGGGTGCAGGTGAGCTTCCGACGGCAACTTCTGTAGTGGCGGATATCGTGGCTGTGATCAAAAACCTGAAGCTGGGCGTGAATGGTCTCAAAGCGATTGTGCCTTATAAACAGAAGCGTCTGCAAAGTGACGAACACATTATGTCGAAAAACTTTATTTTGCTTCATGTGGATGACAAGGCAGGGGTACTGGCGCAAATTACCCAAATCTTCGCTGAGTACGAAGTCAGCCTGGCTTCAGTTGTGCAACAGCCGAACGAGCACAACCCGGATGCCGAGATCATCATTGTTACGCATAACGCTAGCAAGGCAAGCATGGATAAAGTATTGAAACACTTTGAATCACTTGCTGTCATTCGTCGCATTAAGAGTGTGTACCGGGTAGAAGGATAATTCGTCCCCAAATTCCGGTTTGAATTTCAGGTCTAAGCTAAGTTTAAGATACACGCCTAACCATATTGAGGTATGCAATCATATTAATCATATTCGGATTATTAACGACAAAGGAGTTTACCCACAATGAGATATCAAGGATTACTGCAAACGTATAGAGAGCACCTTCCGGTTAATGAAAACACGCCCCTGCTTACGCTTCATGAAGGAAACACACCCCTGGTTCATGCGGAGAATCTGTCTGAGGAACTTGGATTGAATTTATATTTCAAATATGAAGGTTTGAATCCGACTGGTTCATTTAAAGACCGCGGAATGGTTATGGCTGTTGCTAAAGCGATGGAAGAAGGCAGCCGCACGATCATGTGTGCATCGACAGGTAATACTTCGGCGGCAGCAGCAGCCTATGCGGCTCGTGCTGGTCTGAATTGTATCGTATTGATTCCGAATAACAACATTGCGCTGGGAAAACTGGCTCAAGCCATGATCTATGGAGCAAAGGTAATTGCGATTAATGGCAACTTTGACCGTGCATTGGAAATTGTACGTGAAATTACAGCCAAACATCCAATTACGCTCGTGAACTCCGTGAATCCGTTCCGGATTGAAGGACAGAAAACGGCTGCGTTTGAAGTCATTGAACAGCTTGGTCAAGCACCTGATGTACTCGCCATTCCAGTGGGTAACGCAGGGAACATCTCGGCTTACTGGAAAGGGTTCAAAGAGTATAAAGAAGCAGGCAAATCGAATTCCCTGCCACGTATGGTTGGTTTTGAAGCGGAAGGCGCAATGGCAATTGTCAAAGGTGAACCGATCCTTGAGCCTGAAACCGTAGCAACGGCTATTCGAATTGGTAATCCTGCAAGTTGGAAAACTGCTGTAGCTGCAGCTGAAGAGTCTGGCGGACAGATTAATTATGTAACTGATGAAGAAATTCTGACAGCATATCGTACGATCGCCGCTCGTGAAGGGATTTTTGCTGAACCTGCATCCGCTGCATCCGTTGCTGGTGTATACAAACTGAAGAGTGAAGGGTACTTTAAAGGCGGAGAGACTGTGGTTTGCGTTCTGACAGGACATGGTCTAAAAGATCCTAATATTGCAATCAAAACGGTAGCGACTGAGCCACTTGTTGTGGAAGATTCTGAAGAAGCGGTTATGGCGGCAATTGCACAATTGGAGCAACAATCCGTATGAGTTTGCAGCAAAGGGTAACTGTTAAGGTACCTGCAAGTACAGCCAATCTGGGTCCAGGGTTTGATACCCTGGGCATGGCATTGTCTCTGTATGCATGGCTTGAGATGAAACCGTCTGAGCAGACAACATTCCATTTACATGGAGATCATCTGACGGGTTTGCCAACAGATAAATCCAATTTGATATATGAAGTCGCGCAGATGGTCTTCAACGAAGCCGGAATCTCCGTGCCGGAGTTGGAGATTTCCATGTATTCCGATATTCCGCTTACTCGGGGACTGGGAAGCAGTGCATCAGCCATCGTGGGCGCGTTGGCTGCTGCTAATGCTTTAATTGGCACTCCTTTATCTGATGCCAAGCTTCTGGACATGGCTACGTCGCTGGAGAAACATCCGGATAATGTAGGAGCTTCCCTATATGGAGGTATCATTACAGCAGCGTGGGATGGCAGTCGGGTAGACCATATTCGCATTGAGCCGCATCAGGATTTGCAGACTTTGGTCATCGTACCGGACTTCGAGTTGTCCACTTCGAAAGCAAGAAATGTAATTCCACAGCAGTTTGACAAGTCTGATGTCATTCACAACATAAGCAGATCATCCTTACTCGTTGCAGCTTTGGCAAGTGGGAGATTGGACATGATTCAAAAGGCGATGTCTGACCGGATTCATCAACCCTACAGGGCATCCTTGGTCCCCGGTATGGCTGAGATCCTGGAATATGCGGTCAGTCATGGAGCCCTGGGGGCTGCATTGAGTGGAGCCGGACCTACCGTTTTGACGTTGGTAGATCGTCATGATACTCGTAAGCTTGAATTGGAGCAATATTTGATAGACACAATGAGCCGTGAAGGCATCACTGCTTCTGCATTGTGGTTGGATCCGGATCTGGACGGTGTTACCGTACTGCCTGATCAAGATGAAAGTCCTTTTATGGACAGAGTTAAAGGGGAAGTTAACGCATGAAACGAATTGCAGTATTACCTGAAGGTTCAGTTTCTCATGAAGCAGTAGATTTTCTGTTTAATGGGGAGCCTTTGGAATTGCTTCATTCTAAGCTGATTTCTGATGTTTTCCGGGCTACGGATAGTGGAAAGTCCCAGTACAGTGTCATACCCATTGAGAATACGATTGAAGGCTCCGTTAGTTTGCATATGGACTGGCTGGTTAACGAAGTTGATATTCCGATGCAAGCAGAATGGGTTTATCCATCCATTCAGAATGTCATTGGACATGGCTCCGAGTTCAGGGCAGAGAGTGGTGAATATGATTTCGGGAAAATTACGAAGATCATGTCCCATCCTGTAGCGATTCCGCAGTGCCAGAATTTTATTCGCTTGCATTCACCTGGAGCAGACCTTGAGGGTGTAAACAGTACAGCGGAAGCTGTAGAAATTGTGAAAAAAAATCCTGGAAAAGGCTGGGTCGCGATTGGCACCAGGCTGGCTGCACAGAAGCACGGTTTGGACATTATGGCTGAACGGGTTACCGACCATGACAACAACTATACTCGTTTTGTGCTAATAGGTCATGAACCTGTTCAGATACCACGAGAGCCTGATCATGTAAAAACCAGTTTGCTCGTTACATTGCCTGAAGATGCACCGGGTGCATTGCATCAGGTGTTGTCGGCTTTTGCCTGGCGGAAGCTGAACCTGACCCGACTGGAATCTCGTCCAACGAAGAAAAGGTTAGGGAGTTATTATTTTTACATTGATGTTGAGGAAAGTGCAGATTCAGTATTGCTTACCGCAGCCATGGCTGAGATTGAGGCTTTGAATTGTCAGGTACGCGTTCTTGGCAGCTATCCGTGTTATACATATCCTTCGTTGAAAACGACCTGAATCAGGACGTATATTGTTGAAGGTTGTCATAAGACTGGGTAAAATGAGCAAGAAATAGCTTGTCATTTGTTGTACAATGAACGAGATAAATGTAGTTTCGGAATCTAGGAATGGAAATTTTATGGAGGTGCAGTCATCGGTGTCAGAACAATGGATTTATTTGGATGGTCAATATGTGACCAAAGAGAACGCAACCGTTTCGGTATATGATCATGGATTTTTGTATGGAGACGGTATTTTCGAAGGTATTCGGATTTATAACGGTAACATTTTCAGATGCAAAGCGCATTTGGATCGTTTGTACGATTCAGCTAAATCCATCAGTCTGAACATTCCGCTGTCTTATGATGAGATGCTGGAAGTGATGGCTGAAACGGTACGTCGCAATGATATGCGTAACGGCTATATTCGTCTGATCGTTTCACGTGGACCTGGTAATCTGGGTCTTGATCCGCTGCGCTGCCCTAAAGCATCCGTTATCATCATTGTAGAGCAACTGGCAATCTATCCGGAGGAAGCGTATCTTACTGGGCTAAAAGCCGTGTCTGTATCCCAGCGCCGAAACATCCCGGATGCACTTAATCCAAAAATTAAATCATTGAATTATTTGAATAACATCCTGGTTAAAATTCAATCCAACTATTCAAATGCTGGTGAAGCGATTATGCTGAATTCCCAAGGTTACGTTACTGAGGGCTCAAGTGATAACATCTTCATCATCAAAAATGGTGTAGTTTATACGCCACCTTGTTATCTTGGTGCATTAGAGGGAATTACACGTCAGGCCATTATCGATCTGTGCGGTGAGCTGGATCTTGAATTAAAAGAAGTGCCATTTACGCTACATGATGTGTACATTGCCGACGAAGTCTTTTTCACTGGAACAGCTGCAGAAGTTATTGCTGCTTATGAGGTGGACGGCAGGACGATTGGAACGGGTGTTGCAGGTCCTGTAACCTTGAGGCTGCTGGAAGCATTCCGTCAAATTGTCGACAAAGATGGTTACAAAGTTTGGGAAGATTAATTGGAAAGAACTGAATAGAACTGAATAGGGAAGCAGGAAATCCTTTTTGTCTCAGAAACTCAGCATACCTGGAGTATGCGGTTTTTGGGGCGGGAAGGATTTTTTTTGCTTAGTTGATGTCATTGGCCCAATTTCTGCATAGGATGTAGTAACGGTATGGGCGAATGCACTGCCCAAGTATCACGTCTAGGAGGTTAGTTCCAAGTGAAAATACACATGGTGAAAAAAGGCGACACATTATATCTGCTGTCCCAAAAATATAATGTAGCGTTGGACAAAATTATCGCAGCTAATCCGCAAATTTCAAATCCTGACAAGTTGGAGATCGGCATGAAGGTCAAAATTCCTGCGGAGCCTGTAACACCAAAGCCAGAAGGCGTGTTGCACAGTCATAAAGTCCAGCAAGGCGATTCATTATGGAAGTTGTCACAGGCTTGGGGAGTTCCGTTGAAAGATATGATCAATGCGAACCCGCAATTGAAAAATCCTAATGCTCTTCTTGTAGGGGAGACCGTGTACATTCCATCAGCGAATGCACCGGGGAACGTGGCTTCAGAAAATGGTACATCATCCAATGTTGCTCATGAGAAGCTGTCTCCTGAAGGGAAGGAATACACGGGAGTCAAAGAAGAAACGGCTCCAGTCGTCCCAGTACCTGAACCAGCACCTTTACCGGAAGTCTCCAATGCGGTTCCGGCTCCTGTACCTGCAAATCCGGTCGTACCTAATATCAAGCCAGAAGTGGAAGTGTTACCACAGTTACCTGAAATTCCTGAAGAGAAGCCGCAGAAGGAAGCTCAGAAGAAAGATAATACCAAATCCGAAGTGCAATTAAAACCGATAACTGAAGCGCCGACGTATACGATGCCTAATATCTCACCTGAAGTCCTGCCTTTACCTGTAATACCTAACAACACGGAATGGCCTACAGAAGTAGCTCCTGCGACCAAAGCTCCATGTGGTTGCGGCAGTAAAATGCTGCATGCTCCTGCCGAGCATCCCTATGCCCAAGTTCCTGTACCTGCACAAGAGGTATACATTGCTCCACAAAACATGTATACGGCTGGGGCGAACGACAATGCTACATTCCCAGGTATACCTGAAGTGAGTCCATACTCCATAGGTCATACATCCAACACGCCTTGGACCGGCACGGAGTATAATCATAACAACGCTATGCCGAACGTATCTGCTGAGATGCAGAACAACACATATCCGATCGCTCCATCAGGTCAAGTGAACAGCCCATACCCTCCATTTGCGGCCAATGAGCATATAAACCACCAACCGCCTCATATTTCTCCTTACTCTATGCTTCCGTACCCGCCATGCGGATGTGGCAACCATCATATGCCCAACCATCAATACGCACATCCCTCACATAACTACCAGAACCCAGCGTGGGGCACATACAATCCTTATGGGATGCAACCTGAAATGACCACATCCATGATGCCTAATCAGCCATTGGAGTATGCCTATCAAAATCCATACCCTACTCAGAACATGGTGCCGCCGTCTCCATTAGGTGCATTTGGTGAACTGTATCCTCCACAAGGTAAGGGGGAAGGCAAAAAGGGTGGACGTGACGAGGCTAACTTAAGCCAGTCTTCTACAGAGAGTGAGACTGAGTTCAATCTGGATGCGAAGCCCAAACAAGCAGCCAAAACAGGAACTGCGAAACGCAGAACAGCCAAACCTGCTGCCAAAGCTAAATCTAAAGTAACTGTATCCGGGAAACAATCAAGAGAACGCACAGGGATAGCCACTAAACGTAGTTCTGACAACAAAAAGCGTAGAAATCCCTGGATACAGCAATAACACTGTAAAGTAACGGAAAACTGTTAATTTTTAAAAGGTCGACTCTGAGAAGAGCCGGCCTTTTAAGTTTTTGTATGGAGAGTAGGGTAATCCTATTGCAGTATGGAAGTGTCACCCTTATAGGGTTCTTTAGTAGATATCAAGAAAGAAAACTCTTGAATGTGGACGGGATTATTGGGGGGAATTCGCTAAAGTTTTAGTGAGGGCACTGGGGGCTTAGAATCTATTAAAAGTTTTTTTGAAAAACTATTGCATTGGTTTCGTCAGTATGATATATTATTTAAGTCGCCGCTGAAACACAGCGCTGACAACGAAAAGAGTAAGACAAACAAGTTTGATCTTTGAAAACTGAACAACGAGTGAGTAACGATCTTGCTTGCAAGATCGACGCTGAGAAATCGGTACACGTCTTCGGACTGTATGATTTCGAAGCAAAATAAATGAGATTTTTAATCTCGTCAGTTTCAAAATGAGCTTATCGCTCTTTTCAATACCACCGATGATTTTCATAGCGTCTAACCACGCTGCTGAAATTCATCTTTATTGGAGAGTTTGATCCTGGCTCAGGACGAACGCTGGCGGCATGCCTAATACATGCAAGTCGAGCGGACTTGAAGAGAAGCTTGCTTCTCTGATAGTTAGCGGCGGACGGGTGAGTAACACGTAGGCAACCTGCCCTCAAGTTTGGGACAACTACCGGAAACGGTAGCTAATACCGAATAGTTGTTTTCTTCTCCTGAAGAGAACTGGAAAGACGGAGCAATCTGTCACTTGGGGATGGGCCTGCGGCGCATTAGCTAGTTGGTG
>NZ_JAAIFP010000030.1:0-170484 GCF_010747435.1 Paenibacillus sp. ALJ109b | reverse complement strand
GGCAGGCAGAATATGATCGGGCGGGATGTGCTGCGCCACCAGCGCCTCCCCGCCCGCGAACACGCCGTCGCGGAAGCCCTCGGCGTAGCCGCTCTCGGGCGCTGCTGCCGGCTGCGCAGGCGCAAGTGCCCTTGCGCTGCCAGCATGCCCGGCAGCGCTTTCCCGCCCCGCGGGAGCGACACCACCGCGTCGGTGTGTCGCTTGCGGCGGGGCGGGGCCAGCACCGCTGGCAGGCAGCGCCTGTGGCGTGCTGGCTTGCGGTGCTGGCCCGGGCGCACGTTGCGCAGCCGTGCGCTGTTTGGCGCGGGCGCCTGCGGCCCGCCCGCCCCGCGGCGCAGCATGCCCGCGGCCAGCAACTGCGCGCTTGCCCGTTTTGGCTCGCGCCCCTTTACGGCCACGGCTCACGCCTGTACGCTCGCCTGCTTTCACGCGGGTGCCTGCAATGCCACGCCCTTCGCCTGTTTTCGCTCCCGTTTTGGTTCGTGCTCCAGCGCTCGCACCACGTCTTGCGCCGGTGCGCCCGCTGGCTTTGCCTTTCGGTTCTGCAAGAAGCTTGCGCTCTATTCCTGCGAGTTCCACATTCCCCTGCTTCGCGCCTTGGTTTCCCCATTCGTGATTCGAACTTGCTTTGGGCTGCACTCCCACAGATACGTACAAGGAGCCGGCATGACCGCCCAGTGTCTTCTTCCTACCCAAGTCGCTGCGTTTTGCTACTCTCACGGCATTCCCTCCCTTGGCATGCGCGAGGAGTGCCGCCGCTGCACAAAGCGCCGGAGCATTCTTCCGGCTCCGGCGCAGGTTGTTCTGCTCTCATGGGACCTCTCACAGCGGCAGCATCAGGCGCATATATTTTAGGGCAGTTGACCCTTCATGCGGATGGCTGCTTCCTGAAGCGATTGGAACGTCCCGGCATCACTCCAATATTTTTGCAGAATATCGTATTCCAGTCCTCCAGCTGCTGCATAATGATTGTTCACGTCCGTAATTTCGAGTTCGCCGCGTGCAGAAGGTGTAATGTTCTGAATGAGGTTGAATACATGGTCATCATACATATATATGCCAGTAACACAATAAGAGGTCTTCGGATCACTCGGTTTTTCCTCAATGTATGAGATTCGTTTCGGATGCTGTGGATCAAACACCGGCACCCCATACCGCCGTGCATCGTCCACTTCTTTGAGCAAAACACGAGCTGTACCCGCAGGCTGCTGCATATACCGGTCCACATAAGGCTTCAAATCGTCGCTAAACAGATTGTCTCCCAGCAGCACAACGAATTTCTCTCCAGGAAGGATAAACGATGTCGCCAGATCCAATGCTTCGGCAATCCCGCCTGCCTTTTCCTGAATCCGATACGTCAGCTTGACGCCATGATCTGCTCCACCACCCAAATACTCCGTGTATAACCCAGCGGAATGTTTGTTGATCACTATCAATATCTCTTCAATGCCTGCCTGGCGGAGTCTGTCGATGCCATACATAATCATCGGATGCTTGCCGACTGGAATCAGATGCTTGTTAATCAGCCGGGTGAGAGGATACAGTCGTGTTCCTGTTCCGCCAGCAAGAATTACACCTTTCATTCCACTATCCCTCCTTCATCGGATGTCTCAATATATTTAAGGGGATCGACATGCCATTTGTTGATAAAAATGGATCGATTGCGCTCAAGCAACTGTTTCCATGCTACAGGATCAGTCTTTAGGAAACTCGCGCTGCCGCGATGATGTACCAAGACATCCCCGCATACCAGCAAACGATACCCTTTCTGGCAGGCCCTGTAGCAATAATCGTCATCTTCATAGTGTCCCGGCGAATAGACTTCGTCAAGCACACCAATGTCCTCCATCACACTTCGCCGTATGAGCATACATAAGCCGACGATCCGTCTGACTTCCTTCCATCTGGAAGAATCGACTATATTGTTGGCAGCAGCCAGTTCCTGAAAATGTTCCATGTCCCGGAACTCAAGCTCCACCTGCTGGATACCACTTGCATAGTTGGTCACCGGACCTGTAATACCAATGTTTACATCACTGTAGAGTGCTGCCCGCAGATTATCGAGCCAGCGGGTGGTAACTGTAACATCATTATTCAGCAGCAACAGCTCATCACCACAGGCTGCGCGGAGCCCGGCATTGCAAGCCGCCGGGAAACCCCGATTCTCCGGTAACCGGACAAAGCGAATTCGTTCCTGGGCACAATACGCTGCCGTTCCATCAACCGAGCCATTATCCACAACGATGATTTCATAAGATGTATGATGATCGGTATATTTTCGAATGGCATCGATACATGGCTTCAGCAGATCCAACCCATTGTACGTCGGAATAATAATACTCGTCAGTGTCATCTGGCGTTCCTCCTGTAGGCCACTTCAGCACGGGATATGGATCGGGCTTGTGACTTATTGCCGCCCATATCCAGCCAGCTTGCAATCGCCTCCAGATGATCGCCAATGATCAATCTGGCGACTTCGTTGCCGCTGCCCGTATTGGTGGAACGCAGGCGATTGGAACGAATGACATCCACCTGACTGGGTGCAGTCACTTTCAATCCGTGCTGGATGGCTAGACTTTGCGCCTTGGGAGGAACGGCCAGCGCCTCCGGTTTTACGATCTGGATCATATTACGCGAAAGGGCATGAGGTACGGCCGTCAACGAATTAGAACCCAGATCCGAACGATTAAGCACGCGGTTGAGATATGCCTTGATGCGGCTCACTTCATCCTGACGAGCAAATGGAGGCAACAGGGATGAAAGATTGTTCAGCGCCACATCATCTCCCCGGTCGACCGCATACAGAAACGGGGCGAGTTGCTCCGCCGGGACGACCATATCCCCATCCACAAAGAGAAGGGTCTCTGCCTCCGTCATCTTGGCCCCCAAGGCGCGGCCCACATCATGTCCCGCCCGATCAGGTTCATAGACCAGCGTGATACCAGGCTGTTCAAGCACCTGTGTCAGACTGTTGTCCGTTGTTCCATTCAATACCACAACGATATCCGTCAGGGGTAACCGTTTCAGTTGTACAAGCACTTGCCCCAGCGTAAGTTCCTCATTGCATGCACAGACGACTGCAGCAGCAGGTTTTCTCAGGGCAAGTGGAATGATATTTAATGAACGCCCTGCAGCATGAGCATAACCCTGCATGAATGCTTTCCCTGCGTGCATTGCAGCAGAATATCCCCTTAGCTCCACTGAGATCGCAGCCTCATGCTCCTGCCATGTTGAACGTGCATGTTGTTCAATCGATTGCTCATTTTCAAACGCCTTGCGTCCTGCCCGTTGCCCTGCGCGGAATGCTTCATGCAATACGGAGCTGTTCGTAGCCGACCTGCTCGCTGTCGAACTCTTTAGCGGCGATTTAATCAGACTCTTCCTGCCCATTGTTCTGGCTCTGTTCCGTGTTGTTTGTCTGCCTGCTGTCCGTTGACGACGGATACGCCCTGAACGCTCCTTCATTTCCTCACCTCCAGCATGTTCTATCTTTTGACGAGGTTTCTTGCTTGTTTTAGGCAACATGCTCACCTCGTCAGGCTACGAACACGCTGCAGATCGGAATGTCCTCCGCGTGGTCCAAGCGTATCGGTTATCCACCTGATCGCTGTCAGATGATCATTCCATACCACTTGACTGAGCGGGTCCGGTCCTTTTCGTTTCTTGACTCGAACTGCGTTCATTTTACCTACAGGCACATGATGAACGGCACGCACCTTTAACCCGCTGGTAACCGCCTTTGCATGTGCCAACGGTGGAATCTCCAGTGTGTCCGTACCAATCACTTCAAGTGCCCTGCGACTTAATGCATGCGGAATGGCTGTCATGGAAGCTCCTTGCAGATCAGGTCTAGCAAGCATGCTGTTCAGCACATGTTTGGCTTCTACCACAGGGTGAACAGGGATACGCACCACCGGTCCGTTATAATCATTAAGCGCCACATCCGTCCCATCCAGAATCGCTCGCACATAAGGCGCGAGATGTTCTGCCGGAATTGGAATGTCTGCATCCGTGAACAACAGCACCCTGCCACGAGCTGCCGCTGCACCGATTCTTCTGCCTCCATCATGTCCCAAAGCCTCGGCATAACGAAGTACCTGTGCCCCCGCCCTTTTTGCCGCTGCTGCCGTCCCATCCGTGGAACCATTCACAATAACAAGCACTTCAGCATCACGGCATATCCGTAGCGCCTGACGGACGACTGCACCAATGGTTCGCTCTTCATTCATGGCAGGTATAATGACCGAAAGCAGTGGGTTATGCGAGTCCGTCGAACCTTGTGCGAGTGTCTCTCTCATCGCATGCTCAGCTCCGAATGCTGGCAATTCCGTTTGCTCCACGGGTGGAATCACGTACTTGTAGGCCTTTGTACCCTTTTTGTAAGCAGATTTCAAACGACGCTTCTTTAATTGCGCTTTTCTTTGTACCAGCTTCGATTTGGCTGCATAAAAAGCTGTATTGCCGCGTTTTTGCAACACAGTCACCTCCCGGGTGTACATCAATGCCATGCAAAGGGAGTACACGTTATTCTATGTATTCATGGAGCAGTGGAAACGGCGTATGTCCTTGAACTGAGCAGGTTCTGTCTGCTACCAGGATCAGTCAATCCATTTATTTAGACATGATTCGTCAAAAAATGCGAAATATGCTACGGCTCCCCTACTTCAGACACAATTTTAAAAAAAATTTAAAATTGCATCTTTTCCAAACTTTTACATTGTGATAATATACGTTGCAAGCAATGGATTGACAAAAAAATCCTAACAAGGAACAAACGTTCCTTAAAATCCCTTTTTTTATTCCTGTTAATTGACCTTAGGTTAATTTATGCATACAAGATGATACAGGAGACCGTTTTTGCTCTGTTGCATGTACCTTGAGAGGAGTGATGCCGTTCAATACGTAATTCAGGCTTTATTATGTGAACCCGGAACGAACAGCCCGGCTCCGTAAGAACATCTTCTGCTTCGCAAGTGGACAAGACCCCTGGCTTCTGAGAGAGGAACCACAATAAACGATTAAGCCTCATGGCTGAACCGAATAAACGGTACTCCTTTGACAAGTCCTACCACAAACATACAGGCTCTGCCGACTTTGTTCATTATCGTTTCTTGTCATATTCCACGTTTCAGATTCAGCCCCACTCTCCGCGCTGCCCAAGTTGCAGACGGAACTCCAGCCGAGATTGGCATAATCATGTGTTATCCAAAAAAATCATATTGAGAATGGGAGAGTTTACTATGAAATTTGCTAAAGTTATGCCAACAATTCTTGGAGGAGCTCTTTTGCTCGCTTCCGTATCTTCTGCTGCTGCAGCTCCATTGTCTGATCAGTCCATTCCATTGCAGGCCCCTTATGCCTCTGAGGAGGGTATCCAGTTGAACAGCGGCTCTGACGAAACAATCTTCAATTTCCTTGGACAACAGGAACAATTCCTGAATTCCGACGTGAAATCCCAACTCAAAATTATTAAAAGAACTACGGATACCTCTGGTGTACGACACTTCCGCCTGAAACAGTACATTAAAGGAATTCCAGTGTACGGTGCCGAGCAAACGATCCACTTAGACAAAACTGGCCAGGTTTCGTCCGCACTTGGAGATCTCCCACCAATTGAAGAACAAGCTATCCCTAATGACGGTGTCGCTGAAATCAGCGCAGAAGATGCGATCAAGATTGCATCCGAAGAAGCCACTTCCCGCGTTGGAGAGCTTGGCGAACCACAGAAAACCCCTGAAGCGGAACTGAACATTTACCACAATGAGGAAAATGGCCAAACCTACCTTGTTTACATTACCGAAGTCAATGTGCTGGACCCCGCCCCGTTACGTACCAAATATTTCGTGAATGCCGTTGACGGCAGTATCGTATCTCAATATGACCTCATCAATTTCGCAACAGGAACAGGTACAGGTGTACTTGGTGATACCAAAACCCTTACAACCACCCAATCCGGCAGTACCTTCCAACTGAAAGATACCACTCGCGGCAATGGCATTGAAACTTACAGTGCAAACAATCGTTCCTCCATTCCAGGTACACTCCTGACAGATTCAGATAACGTATGGACTGATCGTGCCGGCGTAGATGCTCACGCCCATGCTGCTGCCACGTATGATTTCTACAAAAGCAAATTCAACCGCAACGGTATTAATGGCAACGGTTTGCTAATTAAATCCACGGTGCATTACGGCTCCAACTACAATAATGCCTTCTGGAACGGAGTACAGATTGTATTTGGTGACGGTGATGGAACGACTTTCCGCTCCCTATCTGGCGATCTGGATGTAGTAGGCCACGAATTGACACACGGTGTCATTGAGTATACAGCCAATCTGGAGTACCGCAATGAGCCAGGCGCATTAAATGAAGCCTTCGCTGATATTTTCGGAAATACGATTCAAAGCAAAAACTGGTTGCTTGGCGACGATGTCTACACTCCTAACATTGCAGGTGATGCACTGCGCTCCTTGTCCAACCCTACACTCTATGGACAACCTGACAAATACAGTGATCGTTATACCGGAACATCCGACAACGGTGGTGTTCATATCAACAGCGGTATCATCAACAAAGCCTACTATCTTGCAGCCCAAGGGGGCACACATAATGGTGTGACTGTAACAGGAATCGGGCGTGATAAAGCCATTCAGATTTTCTACAGCACACTTGTGAACTATCTGACGCCTACATCCAAATTCGCTGCTGCCAAAACAGCGACAATCCAAGCCGCTAAAGATCTGTACGGAGCAACTTCTGCTGAAGCTACTGCAATTACCAAAGCTTATCAAGCTGTAGGACTGTAAGAATTATTCGTTGTTGAACTCATATTCAATCGTTCAGGCACCCCTCATCGTCCGAACGGATCAAGCTTATATATGAAAAAAAGCGGTGTCCCGGACATATCCGGGAACCGCTTTTGTCTATTTAAACATGTGAAATCATTCCTCTACAGTTATCTTGAATGAAGACACATGATCTCGCACTTTTACACAGAAGGCCCAGCGGCAATCCATGACAACAGTCCGTAGGTGTGTGTGGAGCTTGCAGTACGTGACACTTCCAGCACGGCTTCATCCTCACTCTGGGAGAGGAGTGATACCTGGAATCCCCGATCATTACACATGGCTACAATCACATAATGCTCTGATATAAACGACTCTTCAAAGGCTACCGTTACTTCCACGCTCTGTTCATTCTCAGGCAATATAAAGGCCTCCATACCGAACTGCTGCACCACAGGCTGACGGCTGACACTCCGTACAGGCTGGAACGCCAGATGTTTGGCCTGAACGGCTCCGGTTTGCAGTTGATTGCTGCCCACCGCCTCATCACACAAATGTTCCTGCGTAACCGATTGAGGGTCGAGTTTATATTCTACAATGCCAGTCTTTTGTGGCTGTTCGATATAAGACGGATTCGTGTTAATCTGAGCTGTATCGTCTGTGGTCAATGATTCTGCCAATGACTCTATCCACGGCTCCGTCTGACCCAGCTGCTCTTGCTGTTCCCCCAGCTCCTGATTCGATGTCTGGTGAATCTGTGTTTCCTCCAGACCGGCACTCGGCAGTGCCTCGACAATTGCTTGCTGTGATAGCTGTACAGCCTCACTTTCTGTTTGAAGCAATCCCTCTTGTCTTTTGATAGCTGCCAGTTGTTCCAGCGTTTCTCCACTGAACTGACGAATCGCATTCCATATCTCTTCGCTCAAATGCGCCGGACCTACAATCCCGGCATTCAAATGATTAGAGGTAATACTCTGCTCACTCAGTTTGCTGCCGTTCACGCTGCCATCGGCCAATTTGGCACTGGTGACGGACCCATTCTGCAGATGGATCCCGCTTACTGCTTCCTCTTCCAGATGGGTTGTGCGAATACTGCGTTCTTGAATATGATCAGCAAGAATCGTTCCATCCTGAATATGCCGAGATTGCACACTTTTGTCTGCCATGTGGATAGCCGATACCGCACCTTCAAGCAATTTATTACCGTTTACACTGCCGTCAGCCATTTTGGCACTTGTTATGGAACCATTGTGCAGATGAATCGAACTGACCGATTCCGCTTTGAGGTGTGAGATCCCAATGCTTCGCTCTTGAATATGGTCAGCATGTATGGCTCTCTCTTGGATATGACGGGATTGCACACTTCCATTGGCAATATGGACATCCGACACCGCATCTTCAAGCAGTTTGCTGCTGCTCACACTGCCATCAGCCAGTTTGGCACTCGTTACGGACCCATTTTGCAGATGAACCGCACTTATTACTTCCTCTTCCAGATGGGACGTGCCGATACTATTCTCCTGAATATGGTCAGCAAGGATTGCTCCTGCCTGGATATGGCGAGTTTGCACACTTTCCGACGCGATATGGCTCCCCAATACAGCATCTTCGAGCAATTTGCTGCCGCTAATGCTACCGTCAGCTAATTTGGCACTCGTTACGGACCCATTTTGCAGATGAACCGCACTTACTGCTTCCTCTTCCAGATGGGTTGTGCCTATGCTTCGCTCCTGAATATGATCAGCTTGAATGGCTCCTGCCTGAATATGCCCGGATTGCACACTTTCAGAGGCGATATGAATCCCGGATACCGTACCTTCGAGTAACTTGCTGCCGGTTATACTGCTATCCGCCAGTTTGGCACTCGTTACAGATCCATTTTGCAAATGAATAGCACTTACCGATTCTTCTTCCAAATGTGCTGTGCCGATGCTCCGCTCTTGAATATGATCAGCAAGGATTGTTCCCTCTTGAATATGTCGGGATTGCACACTATCGTCTGCAATGTGGATATCCGATACGGCTCCTTCAAGCAACTTGCTGCCGGTTACACTGCCGTCGGCCAACTTGGTACTTGTTACAGATCCATTTTGCAGATGAATGGCACTTACTGCTTCCTGTTCCAAGTGTAACATGCCAATGCTGTGCTCCTGAATATGGTCAGCAAAGATTGCTCCTTCCTGAATATGGCGGGATTGCACACTTTCAGACGCGATATGGATTCCCGACACCGCATCTTCGATCAACTTGCTGCCGGTTACACTGCCGTCGGCCAGTTTGGTACTGATGACAGACCCATTTTGCAGGTGAATCGCACTTACTGCTTCCTCCTCCAGATGGGTTGTGCCGATGCTCCGCTCCTGAATATGATCAGCATGAATGGCGTCTGCCTGAATATGCCCGGATTGCACGCTTTCGGATGCAATATGAATCCCCGATACGGTTCCTTCAAGCAATTTGCTGCCGTTTATACTGCCATCCGCCAGTTTGGCGCTTGTTACAGATCCATTTTGCAAATGAACCGCACTTACAGACTCCTCATCCAGATGAACTGAGCCAATACTGCACTCTTGAATATGATCAGCAAGGATTGCTCCTTCTTGGATATGGCGGGTTTGCACACTTTCGTCTGCAATGTGGGTAGCCGATATTGTCCCTGCGGCTAATTTACTGCCATCCACACTACCCGTTGCTAGTTTGGAGCGTGTTACAGATTCATCCTGCAAAATAATTGTACTTACCGCTTCTTCTTCCAGATGAGACGTTCCGATGCTGCGTTCATGGATATGATGAGGAAGAATTTCACCATCTTGAATATGACGGGAATGCACAGCTCCTTGCTGCAGGTGAACAGCACTTGTCGACTCTGCCTGAAGATGCAAACCACTAATCAAACCTGGCTGAAGGTGAGCCGCTGTAATGGATAAAGGTGCCAGATGGTCTGTCTCAACAGATCCAGGTGCCAAGTGATGCGATGTGACCACCTGTTCAGCAATATGCTCCTCATGAATGATGTCTGCCTTCAGATGCTGTGAGCCCACTACTTGAGTTCCCAAATGGTCAGATTTCACGCTGCTTTCAGCCAGATGGACGGATTGTACAACGGATGGCTGCAAGTGCTCGCTACCTACAGCAGCCTGTTGTAGTTCTGTCCCCGATACCGAGTCTGCTGTCAAATGGTCCGCACTTATGGACCCATGCCGCAGTTTTTTGCCGGTAATACTGCCATCAGCGAATAATTCCGGCGAGCGTATTTCTTCCGACAAATGTTCCAGGGAAACGGCATGCTGCTTCAGGTGATATCCGCGAATGGTTCCTGATGGAATATGTTTGGCGTTAATGCTCTCTGCCATAATCTTGGAAGAAGTCACGCTGCCGTCTGCCAGTTTAGCTGACGTGACAGCAAAATCCGCCAGTTTATCTGTTGCAACACTCTCTGGTGAAAGCTTGGGGGAGGTAACCGCATGATCTGTTAGATGAGGCGGAAAAATGGACCCGCCAGCCAGCTGGGCTGAAGTTACACTATCAATAGCCAATTTGTCTGTTGTGACCGCGGCCCTTGCAATCGCATCCGTTTCAACACTGCCCGGCTGAAGATGAGGTACACCTACGGCATGTTCTGTCAGGTGTTCCGATTTCACTGCATAAGGTCTCAGGGCCTCGGAACCCACGCTGCCTGGAGCCAGATGTGTCCCTGTGACTCCACCACTCGCAAGATGCGAGGATATAACACTTCCCGGGGCAAGCGCTCTGCTACTCACCGATGCCGTTCCAAGCTTTTCTGTTGTCACACTTCCATCTGCGAGTTTAACGTCTGTAACGGCAGCATCCTGCAATTCATACGTACCCACGGCCGACTCTGCAAGATGCCGTTCACACACCACGTCGTCCGCAAGAGCGTCTCCGGACACACTTCCGGCAGATAGATGAGTTGCCTCGATGCTTCCACTTGCAATGTGAATGGAGTGAATTGCGGAATTGTCCACATGTACTGGAGTAATTCCCCGATTCGCAATGTGTTCCGCACGAATGGACCCTTTGGCAAGATGTTTACCCTGTACGGCTTCATCCGCAATTTTGGAAGAAATGACGCTCTGATCAGAGATCTTGGATGCGGTAATGGACTGCTCCAGCAATTTTGCTGTTCCTACAGACTGGTCTGCCAGTTTGCTGCTGGTTACTGCACCTTCTGTCAAATGTTCACTGCCCACTTCTCCATTGCCAATCTGCTCCTTGCCAACGGAATGAGCGCGAATCTGGCTTGAACCGATTGAACCGTCCAGTAGATGTCTTCCACTTAATGAACCCTCAGCTAAATGTCTTGTTTGTATGGATCCATCCTCTATCTGGTCACTTCCAATACTGCCATTTAATAGTTGTGAACGACCGACAGACCCTTCTGCCAGATGTGTCTGTTTAACAGCACCTGCCTGAATATGGTGAGACTCGATGGAGTGTTCTTCGATTTTGCTGCCTGTGACAGCAGCTTCACGAATTTTGGTTGTAGTCACTGCATCGTCAGCCAGTTTGGAGGTATTCACAGCTCCTCCCGTGAGATGCCTTGTATCCACGCCGCTAATCGCGATCTTGTCTCCAGTTACGGCATGATTCTTGATTAATTCTTCCGTTACCAGCATGCGGCTGAGATGTCTTGTGCTGATGGAACCGTCGGCAATTTTGGCCGAATCGATGGCCTGGTTGCCAAGCTTCTGAGAAGTAATACTGCCATCTCTGATTTTCTCACCTGCAATAGAAGCATTTCGTATTTTGTGACCAGACACAGAGCCGTCAATCAGGTGCTCCTCAGATACAGACGCTTCCGCAAGTTTCGCTGAAACAATGGCCCCGTCTGCAATGTGAATGCTGGTCACCGCATAATCCTGCAATGCTTCACTGCCGACCGCATCCGGTTTCAGCTTGGAGGCATCCACAGAGAAAGGAGCAAGTTTGCTCTCCGTAACAGCAAATTCACTCAAGTCGTCCGTGTAGATGTAGTGTCCGGTATGACCCGGCATCTGGTTCTGGTTCAGGATCTGCAGCCGGTCCTTGCTTGTTATCTCCTGCTTGTTGCTGTCCTGCTCTTCTTCCAGAGCAAGCGGAGCCACGCTGCTAACCTGAATCTGCTTTTCCGAGCTATCTTCTGTCTCGACTTCCTTGCTATCAGACTCTACGGGTTCCGGCTTGATTTCGGCTTCGATCTCTAGCTCTTCCAGCTCGTTCATTGAAGCAGGTAGCTCCATTGATTCGAATAGGAATTCTTCTGATGCCTGAATGGCCTTCGAATTCCGTTTATTTGTATTCAAGCGTTCTTCCCTATTCGAAGTGAAACCTGAGTCCATTGTGTCTGATCGTCGATTGGTCAGATCCAGTTCCTTAAATTTAGGACTCACATGCCGCAGTTTTGGCGTAGGAACCTTCTTATTGCCTTTTTTACTCATGCAGCTAGCTCCTTCCTCTAACGTTCGTCTCCGGCATCATATGCGTCAGTATGGGCATCTGCCACTGTAATTCATGACTTTAGTGGGTTACATTTCGTCGCTGCACAAGCTTCAAGGCATGAATGATTGAGCTGTCCCTACTGAAATAGGCTGTACCCGTTCACTTATGTAAGGCGGCTGTCCACGCCCCTGCTCCCGAGATGTCATACGATATCATGTAAGCCATTTGCATAAATCCATATGATGCAAAGGAGCTGCTAGGAGAACTCGTTGATGCATATCGAAGCATCATGAATCCGGTCTGCGTTATCGTGATGTCCAACCATGCGGTGACAGGCCGGCATTCCATGGATGGACGATCCATGGTCGCGATAACTTTGAAGGAGGAACGGTCATGCTACAAGAAACGATCGGTATTATGTTCGATTCACGCATGTACCGGGGGATACCAGCTGGGAGGACGGGTCAGGAATCACTTGCGAATGTTGAACAGGCAGCGGCCTGTTATGGATTGACCCCTTGTTTTTTGCGGCTGGAGGACGTGGATGCGGATACCAAAACCTGTATTGCTTATGTAAAAAAAGAGGGCATATACGTTCGTCAAAGAATGCCCTTGCCCTCCGTTATTCATAACCGGGCTCTCCAGCTTCGCCGTTCGGAGCAGCATCAGGTAACCAAACTGTTGTTGCAGGGCATACAGGTATACAATGTACGCAATCGATACCGCAAAGACCACATTCACGAGATGCTTTATCAGGACCCCGGTCTCAGGCAGCACCTCCCCCGTGCGGTCAAGGCTACACCTGAGTCTTTGGCATATATGATGGAAAATTACGATGATCTGGTGATCAAGCCTTGCAGCGGAAGCATCGGTCACGGCATTATGCGGATATTTGAAAAGGATGGTCAATGGAAACTGACATGTGAGACAAGGACTTCACGCAAGGGATGGGCCACTTTTCGACTGAATAAGGGACAACTGCCATCAGCCACCCTGCGCCGTATTTTCCGGCATGCCTATCTCATTGAAGAGCGCATACCTCTGGTTCGTTATGAAGGAAGACCCGTAGATCTGCGGGTATCCGTGCAGCGTGGAAGCGACGGTTTGTGGGGGATCACGGGCATATTCGCAAAGGTGGCTCCGGCTCATACGTTTGTTACCAATATCGCCCAAGGTAGCAAAGTCATGACGCTGGCTGAAGCCCTTGACTTGCAGGCAACCGACTGGCATGCACTTGAACTGGAGGCCAGAATCCGATCTGTCGGGCTCCGAATCGCACGGACGCTGGCTTCGAGCCTGCCTCATCTTGCGGACCTTGGACTTGATCTGGGGATAACAGAGAAGGGCCAGATTTATTTTATCGAATGCAACGGAAGGGACCAGCGCTACGGTTTCCGGAAGGCCGGAATGACGGAGACTTGGAAAGCCAGCTACCGGCAACCGATGGCTTATGGACGTCTGCTGCTGGAGCAGAATTCGCGCATACCGCGGCAGCCCCAGACGTATGATCGTGGCCTATATTGATTTCGTGGGCATTCTGTGTCAATATTATGCAGAACGGCCGGTCCTGCCGGCCTTGAAGTTCGCACTAACCCTAAGGGGGATATTCATGGCAAAAACGCTGTTGCGGTTAATGACCGAGCTTTCTTCTCGCAAATGGATCTCCCGGACTGTGGGAGCCTTCTCCAAGAGCCGGGGAAGCAAGGCATTTATCCCTTATTTTGTCCGGACCTACGACATCCCTGTTCAGGAAGCTGAGAAAGACTGGAAGGAATATCGTTCTTTGAATGATTTCTTTACCCGTAAACTTAAACCGGGCATGCGCCCGCTTGAACTTTCAGAACATGCTCTGATCAGTCCGGTAGATGCCAAAATTACGGCAGCCGGTCCTGTATCTGCTGGAACGCTCCTGAATGTTAAGGGACAAAATTATACACTTGCTGAATTATTAAACCACTCACCACATCTGGAGAAGTACAAGCACGGTTATGCCTTCGTCATGTATCTCAGCCCACGCGACTATCACCGCATTCACGCGCCTGTTAGCGGTCGCCGTATTGAGAGCGAACATATTAAGGGCAAGGTATATCCTGTAAATGATTTTGGTCTGACCCATATGAAATCGGTGCTGAGTCGCAACGAAAGGCTCATTACGTATATTGCTCATGACTTTGGAGAAGTTGCTGTCGTGAAAGTAGGCGCAATGAATGTGAGCAGCATACAGTACGCTGGTGCAGATGTAAGTTCATGGGCACAAGGCGATGATCTCGCATATTTTGAATTCGGTTCCACCGTCGTACTGTTAACGCAGAGCGGCACATTCGAACCGAAACCAGGCTTGCAGCCTGGCGACTCCGTCAAAATGGGAGAATTGCTCGGTCGGTTAAAACCAATCCATTGAGCAATGCGCAGATGATTCCTGAATAACAGGAGTCATCTTTTTTAATTTCTGATCTTAAGAAAGAGATTACACAGAACTTTGGCCTATATAAAAAATATAAAAAGGTACTCACAGCCGGAACACCTTTTTAGGGTAAAGTGTCCAGGCTATGAGTACCTTTTGCTAATCAGAGAATTCGATTATCCGCTTCAGAGCTATGTAGAAGTCAGGATGATTACCGTTCCCATTTCATGTATACATGCAATACGAAGCTAAGCTTCGTCATATTGGTTTTCAGACCATTCCTTAAAACCATACGTCCTGCATTTCCTCTGCCGGTTTGGAGCGGCGCAGGCGGTTCCGGAAAATATTAAAGCCCTTAATAGAGCATCCCCGGTTGCGGACCCGACGTTTTCCGTTCATCACAAGTTCCCCCTTTCGTCTGGAATGCTACATACTTACCCCTGCTTTCCAGCTTTGAAACGTTTCCATATTCCACCATTCAGAGAGAAGTCCTATCGAATCTCGGACGGACTTTTGCCGGTGTACTGCTTGAACTGACGACTGAAGAAAAAGATATCGCGGTACCCAAGGGCATCTGCCACTTCGGTCACATTCATGCCAGTGTGCACCAAAAGATGCTCGGCCCGCTCAATGCGCATGCGAATGATATAGGATTGCACGGACGAACCAATCAATTCCTTGAACTTAATCGAGAAGTATCGAGGCGATAATCCAGCCCTTGCTGCGAGGTCTTCCACGCGATGTGTTATCCCCGGATGCTGACGTACATAGTTAGCAACCTCCTGGATGACATCAGACAACTGGTTGCTCACCTTTTTCTCCACAGGAGATTCCGTGTCCGCGCGCAGCAAATGAATCATCAGCTGTTTCAGAATCAGTCGGCTCTCCTCATCCCGCCCATATACATCGGATAGGAACAGTCTTACATACCGAGCCAGCAAGTGCTCGAATTCCACCGTTTCCAGTACCTCACGATAGGACTGGGGAACATCATTAACGGGTATATCTACATCAAAATGAATATACGTAAGTACCAACGGTTTTTGCTTATTATGTGTTGCAGTAGGATGATCGCCTGGCCTGAACAGAAAACAACTACCCTTGCCAACTTCATACGACCGGTCATTCAGCACAACGGTCCCTTCACCACTCCATACATAAAATAAGTCATAGTTTTGCATCGGTTTTTCCCGCTTCTGCCACTTCCATCCCGGTTCGCAGACAATTTTGGCGACGGCGGGCAAAATAACAAAAGATGACGGCGATGCCTGCAGCATGTCGCCACTCCCCCTTGAAAGTTAATCTCTTTTGCATACTGCATCAAAAATGATGCGATATGTGTTTATATATAATTTCTGCTCCTGCTGGAGCGAAACGCCTTATCCCATTATACAGCGGAATTCACCGAAACGAAAATGTGCACTTCTCCCATGCTAACCGCATTCTTCTTATCCCCTCCTGAATCTCCCCTTTCTCCAGATGTGCAAAGCCAAAACACACAGCCGGATGACCTGGAGTCAGCCGATAACGCACCGCATCGCGGAATAGGACACCTTCTTCCTGAGCCAGTGCCTTGAACCGCTCGTAACTGTCGATATCCCCTTTCCACGTAGCATAAATATGCAATCCAGCATCTCCAGGCTGCATGATGAAAGGTTCCGGTAATTCCCGCTTCATCTCACTGACAAAAAAAGTATGCCGTTCCCCATAGAGACGGGTTAACCTTCTTAGATGGCGCAAATACCCTCCTCGCGCCATAAACTTCGCAAGTGCACGCTGCTCCAGAAGGGCTGGAGGTACGGGTTCATATAGTGCTTTTGCAGCGATCAGTGGCTGCACCAGACTGGGTGGCAGAACCGCGTAACCAAGCCGGAAGGATGCAACCATCGTTTGTGAGAACGATCCGACATAGATGACCCGTTGTTCACGATCGAGTACTTTGAGCGGTTCAATCGGCCTACCTCCCCAGCGAAATTCACTATCATAATCATCCTCAATAATGACGGCATTTCGCTCCGAGGCCCATTCAAGTATGGCTCTCCGTCTGTCCAGGCCAAGGACAGCCCCTGTAGGAAATTGGCGGGTTGGTGTCACAAATAACGTCTGTGCTTCCCAGGACTTCGGAATAATCCCCCCGGTATCTACTTCCGCTGGAATAATCTTTCCTCCGCAGGACGTAACGGCATGAGCGATTCCCTGATAGCCCGGATTTTCCAATACGACAGCTGCCCCCTCAGGGATAAGCAGCTGCGCCAGCAAAGTGATGCCCTGCATGGAACCACTAAACAGCACGATCTGTGATGCCTCAGCCTGAATGCCCCGTGTCCACCTCAGATGTGATGCGATGGCCTCACGCAGTTCAGGGTCTCCGGCAGCACCACTTTGTTCATGCGACCCGCTCCGATGAACGGCGGCCAGCGCACTTTTCCATTCCGCTTGTGGAAAATGCTCGGCAGGCATACGCTGTACATGGAAGTTGATGACTCGTTGCTCCGGTGCAAGGGCTGACGGTTGTTGCTTTTGATTCTGAATATTCAGCGTACTCACCCGCTCTCCCCATGGAGAAAGTTGAATGATTGCCTCCTCTTCCTCATGTTCCTGCGCTGTTAACGTGTCCGAAACAAAAGTTCCTCTTCCCCTATGTGCCCGCACATAACCATCGGCGAGCAGCATGTCATATACCTGGGCCACGGAGCCGCGTGACATTTCATATTGACGTGCCAGCTCTCGGGTGGAAGGCAGCCTTGTGCCTCCAACTAACGTCCCTGCATGGATGGCATCACGCAAAGCATGATACAATGCCTCGTATTTGTAACGGTGTTGAACCTCATATGAATCCATAGGCAGCCACAGTTCCATCGTGCACCTCTTTTCCCGAAAAAAATTGGTCTATTAAAGTGAATGTAAATTGGATCTTTTTATATGTCAATGCAGGTTCTATTGTTATGGCTAAGGTACAGCGATCTAATCCACATGCCATTCAAGGGGGAACACCGATGAGAAGAAAAGAATTCAATGTAGATGAAGAGCAGGAAATGATAACATTTCTGGACCAATGCTCCTTTGGTTTTCTGGGAACGGTCAGTCCAGATGGGCAGCCACGGGTAACACCGCTAAACTTCGTATATATGGACGGTTGTTTTTATTTCCACGGCAGTCTTGCCGGAGAAAAAATGAAACAGATCAAGCAGGATTCCTCCGTCAGTTTTACCGTAGCAGAAGAGTTTTCCCTGATTCCATCTTATTTCAGTGATCCTGAATTAGCTTGTCCGGCAACTTCTTTTTTCAAAAGTGTAATGGCATTCGGACAGGCAGAGCCGGTTCAGGATCTGGACATCAAGGGCAAGGTTCTTCAACGCTTCATGGAGAAACTCCAGCCACAGGGCGGATATATCCCCATTGATGCAGCTGATCCCCGATACAAGGGTAATCTGAAAGCCGTTGCTGTAGTCCGCATTGTTCCTGAACGGATCAGTGCCAAGTTCAAATTTGGACAGAACCTCTCGGCTGAACGCTTTGATCATATTAGCGGCGAACTGGAACAGCGTAACGAAGGACGAGATGCGGAAACTGCCGAAATGATGCGGAAATACTGTCCTTTTCATCAGAAATAACATCCATTTTCCATCGTATAATCAATCGGGAGAAGTGACATTAACCTCACTCAAAAACACCTGCAACAACGCGGTAAAGTGATAAAACTGTCATTATGCGTAATTTCCGTGACGGGGGCAATGTAAGGTGTTATAATGTTAGGCAGTTGAATCCCAAAGACTTGGAAGGATGAAAAGAATGAATCCACTGGCTGAACAGTTGAACGAAAGTATTCAGGCAGGCAGCAGTCACGTCTACTCCATGCTGTCGCAGCTCGGCAAAGAAATCTATTTTCCAAAAGAAGGTATCTTGAGTCAGTCTGCTGAAGCAGCAAGTCTGGCCAAAACCTACAATGCTACGATTGGTATTGCCCTGGAGGGCGGTGTGCCGATGCACTTAGCTGTTATTCAGGATAAGCTGTCCGCATACCAACCGAAGGATTTGTACCCTTACGCTCCGCCTGCAGGAAAGCCTGAGTTGCGGACCGTATGGAGAGACAAGATGCTGAAGGAAACACCTTCCCTTGAAGGTAAAACGTTTGGTAACCCCATTGTGACTAACGCATTAACTCATGGACTGAGTATCGTAGCAGACCTGTTCGCCGAAGAAGGGGACGCTGTTATATATCCGGATAAAAACTGGGAAAATTATGAGCTGACCTTCGGAATTCGTCGTCATGGCGAGTTAGTTCATTATCCCCTGTTCGATGATCAATTGAACTTCAACAGTGCAGGCCTGCTCGAAGCGTTGCTTGCGCAGAAGGACAAAGGCAAAGCCATCGTGCTGCTGAACTTCCCGAACAATCCAACAGGTTATACACCTGGAGCTGAAGAAGCAGATGCAATCGTGGATACGATTCGTCAAGCGGCTGAGGCTGGTGTGAACGTTGTTGCTGTGACAGATGATGCCTACTTTGGTCTCTTCTTCGAAGATTCCATTCACGAATCCCTGTTTGGCAAACTGGCGAACCTCCACCCACGTGTGTTGACTGTCAAAGTTGACGGTGCCACGAAGGAAGAATTTGTATGGGGCTTCCGTGTTGGATTCATCACGTACGCTCATGAAGATGCTGCAGTTCTCCATGCTCTGGAGCAAAAAACACTCGGTATTATCCGGGCAACCATCTCCAGTGGTCCGCATCCTTCCCAAACTTTTGTATTGGATGCGCTGAAAGCACCTGAGTTCGAAGCACAGAAGCTGGAGAAGTTTGAAATCATGAAAGGCCGCGCCAACAAAGTAAAATCCATCCTCGATAGCGGTAAATACGGTGAGGTATGGGATTACTATCCGTTCAACTCCGGTTACTTCATGTGCCTGAAGCTGAAGGATGTCGGCGCAGAGCAGCTCCGGACCCATTTGCTACAGAAATACGGCGTCGGTACTATTGCGCTGGGTGAAGCCGATCTGCGAATTGCCTTCTCCTGTATTGAAGAATCCGGACTGGAAGATCTGTTCGATACGATTTATCGTGGCGTTTTGGATCTACAGACAACTTAATTTATATGCAGTAATGCTTATCCAAATAAATAAGTCAGGGAGCGGACTTGCATCGCCTGACAAATATAACCCCCTTTGTATCCTGATGAATGTCTCTCGATACAAAGGGGTGTTTTGTGTTCCAACCTGAAAACGTATGGCTATCTTGACGGGCAAATGCCCAAAACGATGATTTTCAGGCTCTACCGGGCAACGGCCCAATCAGCCTATCCCCAAGGCACATAATATACGATGTACGCAAGGGCGTGCCCAACACCACTTGAAAGGGGAATGACCATATGTCTGGAGTAGTTGAGGAAACAAGAGGCGGTTATGGATGCGGCGGTTACGGTTACGGAGGAGGATTTACAAATACAGGTGCCATTCTCGTTCTGTTCATCTTGCTCGTCATTATCACAAAATCGTTCCTCTGTTAGTCCATACGTCCTCACCAGGAGTCGGAACAAGGTAAGCTGACTGTAGCACAAAGAAGGGTATTCCGGGATACAGCTCGGAATACCCTTTTTTTGTTATGTTACGCAAGCGTCCCTAGTCGGCGTTGCCATTGGACGTTAACTAGTCATACGCCCAACCGTTCATTCATCCTCTTCTTCCTTCAACCACTTGTTACCCTGAGAACGTCGCATCAAGTAGATGACCAGCACACCAAGGACCAGTGCTGCTCCGATCATGCTCAGTCCAACCCATCCCGCAGCCAGCATCGGCAACCACATAAGCAAAGCAACCAGCGCATGTAGATTCGAGATGAACCCTAGCACCTGGGATCGACGACTCTCTCCCGAGATGGGATAAATCATAATCCAGAACGATTCACTATGACTGCGTCGCAGCGCACCCAGTTGCACACCTGCAAGCAGCAGGAAGAACAGGTATACACCAATACCGAAATAACTGCCTGCCGTCCACCAGGACAACAACATGCCCAGTACAACCAAGCGCACCACGATAGAGAACACTTCAGTTCGGATGAACGTTTTGGTAATCAAATAGCGATAGGCTTTCCCTGCATTCCACGGAAGACCACTCCCCCATTTGCTGAGCCAGCGGCGAGAACTTACTTTTAGGCCTGATGAAGGAACATCTACGAACCATCCCAGCGTACGCATCACTCGTCCAGCCTGGCCTTGCTCTACCTGAATGAGACGTTCCCATGAAACCCGATGTTTCAAAGGGATACGCAGAGCAACGATATAAACGACAGCCAGTAGCAGCAGGAACCAGATGCTGCGCTCTGGAGGCTGCCACAACCAGGCGGCAATCGCCAGTACAGCCAATGCCCACCGGAGCAAACGATATCCTCTAGCGGCACCGATTTGCACCATGCGCAGTTCTTGCCAAGCCCCATAGCTCGATAACCCTTTCCACAACAGCAGAAGCAGGATAAACCAGCCAAATGGCCTTGCGTCCTGATCTGCTCGAACATAGAGCGGCCACAACGTTACAAATACGAGCAGCATGCCCAAGGTTTTATAGATCATGCCACGAGCGAAGCTGTTTTTCAGATATTCGTGCATCCGATATTCCTGCGGACGTAAAAATACGATGTCTGCCGGATGCAGATATGTACGATAACTGCTAAACAGCACCAGGGGTGCCAGCAACAGCAACGTAATCCAGCGAATCGGAAATCCCGCCGGAATGTGCTGTACAAACGATGTATACCAGGCGGAGAACGCAATGACGAGAAATAAGAAAACCATGGCTACGCCGCTCTGAATGACATAACCCAGATAAGGAAGAATTCCATTCCAGAATCCCGTGCGTCTTTGCTTCCATAACTGCTTCAGATCCATGCTTAATCCCTGCCTTGTACAAGGGAATAGAACATATGCTCCAACGTGGCATTCGATTCCCCGAATTGAGTACGCAGCTCATTCAGCGTCCCTTGAGCAATGACCTGTCCTCGGTGCAGGACTATAAAACGGTCACAGTAATTTTCAATGGTGGACAGAATGTGTGAACTCAACAAAATGGATGATCCCGAAGCCTTCATTTCCAGCATAAAATCAAGCAAAGAGCGGATTCCGAGCGGGTCAAGTCCCAGGAAAGGCTCATCAATGATATAGAGTGGCGGACCTGCCACAAAAGCACACATGATCATGACCTTTTGCCGCATACCTTTGGACAGGTGGGTCGACAGACTTGTACTTTTCTCATTCATGCGGAACAAGTCGAGCAGTTTCTCCGTACGCTTTTTGAAATCAGCCTCAGAAACACCATATGCTCTGGCCGTAAACTCCAGATGCTCCATGACTGTCATCTCGTCGTACAGCTCAGGAGATTCCGGTACAAAGGCCATTGCGGATTGATATACCTGTGGATCTTCGTCTCGTTTCTTGCCCATGACCCGCACTTCTCCCTGTTGAGGGGTCATCAACCCTAAAATATGCTTCATCGTAGTACTTTTGCCAGCACCGTTTAATCCGATCAGTCCGACCATTTCTCCGCGTCCAACTTCCAGATCGATGCCGTGGAGGACCGGCCGCTTGGCACTGTATCCTCCGCTTAGCCCGTTGATTTTCAATACGGGTGGTTGAACGTTATCCATCTGTCCCTGCACCTCTTTCGTCAGGTTTTATTCTTCAGAGCGTGGCTCTTTACCTTTGCTCCATTTGGGAGCGCCCTTGTTCTTGCGATCCTGGTCCCGTTCTGTTCTGCCTGTATTGCCGGCTGGCTTGCCGCCCGCCGGACGTTGATTCGAAGCAGCAGTTCTGGCGCCGCCATTGCGGCTGGCCTGACCAGGTTTACGATCCCGGGACTGCCCTGGCTTTCTAGAGAAAGAATGGCCTTCAGGCCGCGTATCCGGACGCGGATCAGCCTCCAGCACTTTACCTCCGAACAATACACGTTCCGGCAATTCGATTCCAAGTTCCCGCGCAAACTTGCGCATAATGAAAATTTGCGTTTCGTCCACGATCGACAACACGATACCACTGCGACCCATACGACCTGTTCTTCCTGCACGGTGAACATAGTGTTCCGAATCAAATGCAGGGTCATAGTTAATGACCATCGGCAAACCTTCAATATCCAGTCCTCTGGCTGCAACCTCACTCGCGATCAACAGTTGCAGTTTGCCATTGCGGAAAGCGGATAGCACGTTGCTGCGGGTCACCTTGTCGGCATCTCCATACAGCGCAGCTGCGGAGAAGCCTAGATGATTCATTTTCGCTTCAACCTCGCCAATATCCTCGGTAGCATTCACAAAGACGATGGCACGATCCGGGTTATACTGTCTAACCAGACGTCGCAGCATATCAATTTTGTTGCGGTTTTCTTCCACAAAATAAAAATGCTCCAGTCCTGCCGCAGTTGCCCGGTCCGGTTCAATTCCGATCTGTACCGGCTCTTTCATCTCCCGCTTCGCGAGTCCAGCCGTATGTTCATCAATCGTTGCTGACAGGAAAATGAGCTGACGGTCACGCAGGGCACTGCGCAATACGAAGTCCACGTCACTTACCCCGCCGAGCTGGAATACCTGGTCTGCCTCGTCAATAACGATCGTGGAGACATTGTGCATTTTCAGCTTTTTCAGCGTGATCAGTTCCTTCAGACGTCCTGGCGTTCCTACAACCAGTTCCGGGTGTTCACGCAGCTTCTCGATCTGACGTTTTACTGCGGCGCCGCCAATTAGCCCCAGAACGCCAATTTTGCGTTCTTCTCCATATCGCTGTGCTTCGCGTACAATCTGCATCGCGAGCTCTTGTGTAGGAGCTATGATGAGCTTCTGTGTTCCTTTTACATCACTTTTAATCGATTGCAGCAGTGGCAGCAAATAGGCGAGCGTCTTGCCTGTTCCCGTCTGAGATTTTGAAACCACATCACGGCCTTCCAAAATAACCGGGATCGTCTGTGCCTGTACCGGTGAAGGTTCGTTGATGCCATGTCTGGCGAGTACAGCCTCAAGATCCTGTTCTACGCCAATTGAAGCAAATGTTTGATTCGTCATGTATGTCCATCCTTTAAATTTATTCGTTATGACGCTATATACATTCAACTAATAAATATTTACACTAACACTCCGATGACAGAACAACCTTCCGATCGCTGTTATCCCCAGATTTTTTTGAATCCTTTTTGAAAAGGGGAAATCCGGGGATAGCGTATGCTTCCGATGTAGCTTTCTTTCAGAAAGCTTTTAGGCGAAGTGTATGCTTTCGAAGTAGCTTTCTTTCAGAAAGCTTGAGCTTCGCTTCTTCAGGTTATTTCTGTCCTCTCCGTTATCGTGTAAATGTTTAGTTGAACATATATAGCCCTGCTTGTACTAATAAAACCGAAGCCTGTCATCACATTACCTTTCATTATATGCGAAAAAAGCCTTCGGACCAAATCTTATTCATGAAACATGTTTTTGCACACAAAAAAAAGAAAAGCCCCTCGGCGGAGCCCTTCTTTCATCCGATATATGATGCCCATTGTTGCATCTTACTTCTGATTCATTACACCGTGCGACAGTCTGTCAGCGAGACGCGGAAATAGCTGATACAGCCACACTCCAGCCGAAGCCAGTCTGGGCAGATTCACTTCTTCCTTGCGCTTCTTCATCGCCCGGATCATATGCCCCGCAACCTCTTCCGGCTTCAGCATCATCCAGCGTACATTATTAACATAGTTACCGGAGGGGTCTGCCCGTTGGAAGAACGATGTATCGATGGGTCCGGGATTAATGGTCGTTACCGTGACTCCGGTCTTGCGAAGTTCCTGGCGCAGGGCATTGCTGAAGCCAAGTACGGCATGTTTGGTTGCCGTATATGAAGCGGATTTTGCAGTTCCGATCTTGCCAGCCATGGAAGCTACATTCACGATTTGTCCTCTGCCTCGTTGTAACATCTGCGGCAGCACTGCCTTGGTGCAGCGAACAATGCCCATGTAATTAACGTCCATCATCTCATCGAATTCCTGCACAGACATATCCGTCATCGCTGCAAATTTTCCGTAACCAGCGTTATTCAGCAAAATATCGATTCGTCCGTATTTCTGCAACATCGCATCCACGGCTGTCTGAACTTGCTCAGTATTCGTTACATCTAACGTGAGTAGTTCATGTTGCCCTTTCAGCGAAGCACCAATCTCTTCCAGCTTGTCCCGCGAGCGGGCAGCCAGAATCGGGATGGCTCCTTCTTCTATCAGCATCTGTGCACAGAGCGCACCAATTCCGCTCGAAGCACCTGTGATAAAAACAACCTGATCTTTCAACATACCGATGTCCTCCCGTATTGAACACATATTGCCCCAAGAGGCGTATGGTTCTATTCTACGAGATCATCACTTGAATATCCATCTCACCGATTCCGTCCATCAGCAAAGGAATACTCAATGCCTTCGTTGCACTAAAAGAACTCACGTATTCAGAATTCATCACTTGTGGAGGTGTAATATCAACAACGACACCCTGATTGGACAGGATGGTACTTGCATTGCCGCTAATCATATTGCCAAGTTCAGAAATAGCACTTTTACTCATTTCGTCCATTTCTGTAATGACAAAGCCGCCCATCATGGCAGAAACGATTTTCAATGCTACCGACTCTTGTATTCCAAACACGATGTTTCCGCTCAGTTGTCCAGTCATTCCGATCACGATCCAGACATGGTCTGCGATGTACTCCACATTTTTCACGCCAAGACTCCCGGTGGAAGGCGAAACCTGGATGAGCTGTTCGAATACGTTCCGTGCGGATTCCAGGAAAGGATTAATCACTTCCGCTTTCACTGTCTAATGTCCCCCTTACACTGGGTTATTGGTCACACACCAAAAGTCCCATATTCATAAATTTATTATACTTTATCACGTACAAGAATTCACCAAGAATTCGGCAAGGCATGTGTATTATAATTTATCGTCATCCGCGGGGCAAATGTTTATAGCTGATTCTAGCGAAAAAACGAGGCTTTTCACATCTGTTGCAAGAACAATTGCCATGAAGAGGCATAGCAAAAGGCATTTAGGACTTTTTTACTGTTTCTTAAAATGTTAAAAATTTAATTTCTTGAAATAAAATTAATTTCTCGTTCTTATGGACCTCCCCAAATCCATGATGTTCCCTTCATTGCCCTGCTGTCCTGAATCACCTATAATTTAAGGAACGGAACAATGACCAGTTACGGGATTCCACCTATGGATAGACAGAAGACATTTTACGTGCAAGGAGGCCATACATGAATATCAGTCAACTGGAGACGCTGATTACTATCTCGAAAACGATGAGTTTCCGCAAAGCCGGAGAACTTCTAAATCTGACTCAACCCGCCGTCTCGGCCCAAATCAAGAGCCTGGAGGATGAATTCAGTACCGTTCTTGTCGATCGGAACCAACCGGTCACCCTCACCGATCGCGGACAGGTGTTTCTTCAACATGCCGAACGTATGCTGGACATCGTGGGTGAGCTGAAACAGAAGCTGATGGATCTCGATGAGACCCCTCAGGGACATATCAGACTAGGTACAACCACATCCATTGCCATTCAGATTTTGCCACGGGTCTTATCCTACTTTCAGGATCAATTTCCACTCATCAAGACCAGTATCCAATCTCTGCCTTCCTCACAGATCTATACCCAGGTCGAGAATGGTATGGTCGATCTCGGTATCGGTTATCTTACAGAGCGTAATCCTAACCTGAATACGTCCGTGCTGTATTATGATACTTTCGAACTTGTGGTATCTCCTTTCCATCCACTAGCGAAGCAAAAGCATGCTGCTGTGGATGTTCTGCGCAGCACACCTCTGATTTTGCTATCTCCGGATACGGTGGGGCGCCGCTTTACGGAAGGCATTTTCAAGAAACATAATATTGAGCCCAATATCGTTATGGAGTTGTCGAGCAGCGAGGAAGTGAAGCGGATGGTTGAGATCAATCTCGGGGCAGCCGTTATATCCAAACAATCCGTTGCCCACGAGTTACGGCAAGGCACACTGCGCATGATTCCACTCAGTGAATTGGAGGTCAGTCACCCTGTCGGAGTCATTTACAAATCAAGTCGTTATCTCAATTCGGCTATGCAGCAATTCCTGAGCGATCTCAAAGGCATGCCGGAGACCCAGTTCATCAGTTCAGAATGATAAATGAGCCATGAGAAAGGAAGGATTTCCATATGAAATTTGATCTTCACACCCATCATTTTCGTTGTGGTCATGCAGACGGCAATATTCGCGACTATATTGAGGCAGGTATTCAATCTGGACTTCAGGTCATCGGTATCTCAGATCATACACCTTACTTTGGAAGTGACGAGGAGCAGGCTTTTCCCCGGATCGCGATGGGCAAGTCGGAATTGCGTCATTACGTGGAAGAAGTTCTGGCTCTGAAGGAAGAATACGCGGGCAAAATTGATGTGCTGCTTGGCATTGAATCCGACTTTTTCCCTGTCCATGCCGATTTGTATCGCAATACACTGGGGCAATATCCTTTTGATTATATTATTGGTTCAGTTCATCATACGGAAGATGTCAGCATATTCAACAAAACCCGCTGGAACGGATTAAGCGATGCGCGTAAGGTTGAAGTGAAAGAGAGTTACTATGCTTTGATTCGGCAATCAGCCCGAAGCGGTATGTTCCAGATTCTCGGACATATTGATGCCATGAAAGGAAATTACCCACCTTTCTCGGATATTATTGCGGATCAAGCCATTGATGAAACGTTGCAGGTCATTGCAGAATCGAACGTGGCTATTGAAATTAATACGTCGGGTAAAACCAAACTCAGTGGGGGCTGGTACCCTTCCGATGCCATTCTGGAGCGTGCGCATCATTACGGAGTGAAAGTGACCTTCGGATCGGATGCCCACAAACCGCAGCGTGTTGCCGATGAACTGGATGACGTTCGTACACGTCTGCAGGAGATTGGATTCACCGAATGGGTATACTTTAAGCAAAAACAAATGCAAGTTGTACCGTTTTAAACATAGAGCGTCACAATAGCCCTCACGGCGTAAAAAAACGCTGTGGGGGTTTTTCTTTGTATCCTAATATAAATAATGTTATATAAGTTCAACTAAATATTTACACGATAAAGGAATGTAGTTCTGTCATCGGAGTGTTGGTATAGAAATTCCATAGTTAAACTTATATAGACACAAAAAAATGAACCCGCTAAGTGCGGGTCCCAACAGCATTATCTATTATCAAAAAGGGGGTCATGAGATAAGTTTACCCGCTGTCTGTTAGAGTTCAATTGCAGCTATATTTCATTTGTGTAACAAATAATTGAAGTTCGTTTCAAACCTCTGCTGTTTCATTTAATTCAGCATTTTGCATAATTCGATTCAACTCGCTTCCGAGTAAAAAATATAGACGAATAGAAACATTTTGATCTTTATTTTTCTGATTGAAAGACGCTCTTTGGATTTATGCAATATGCTCTATTCTATGTTACTTGTGCTTGTCGGATACCACGTTTGCAGGCGATTTTCCCAATGAGAACGGACATGCTGTTCACGATACAGACTATAAACCTTAACATCCAGCAGAGTATCCGGCGTCTCACCATCCTCATGATTCAAAACAAACGAAGGCAGAGTCCGTTCATAAATCATACCGCTTTTGCAGAGAACCCGTTCGGATGATACATTTGCCTCGTAACAGCGCGCTTCCACTTTGCACAAATTAAGCTCGGCAAAACCGAATTCCAGCAAACGCTGTACTGCCTCAGTTGCGACTCCCTTACCCCAGCATGACCTGTTCAGAATATATCCAATCTGTGCGGTACCGTTCTGGTCGTTCCAATGCTGGAATGAAGTGATGCCGATGATCTGTTCGCTGTCTTTCCAGCAGATGCCGTAATGCAGTGAATCCAGCTTGGCACTGCTGCTGCGAATCTGATTCAATAATCGCCGAGCCCGGATTGGCGTGGGCTGACTCCCCCTGTTTACATAACGAATCACCTGCGGGTCGGAAAACAGCTCCGACAATGTGCTGTAATCACTCTGACGTAATGATCGAAGAACAAGGCGCTCTGTCCATAAAGCAGGCAATCCTTGGCCCAGCATTTTTCGGGTCAGCATGACAATCGCTCCTTTTGCCTAACGGGTTCTAGTCCGGTAAGACAAGCATGCTCTGAGGATGATCCGGCGCAAATAAAATACATGGATAAACAATGAAACATCACTATACTCCACAGTACTCCGCTCAGTAGCCCGAACATTAGTATGCCAATTCATTACAGCGGATTATTCCTGACATAACTAATCCGTTTGCAGCCCGCGATAAACGCCCGTACGAAGTTCCCGGATATAAAAATCAAGGGAAGGCACCTGAGCCTGCTGAGCAATCTGTACTTCCTGCTCAATATCATAAGGAACCCTTACAAATTGAAGGTTGAACGGGTTGTTTCGATCAGTGCTGTTCTCTCCTTCAAGGATACAGTAAGAAGCCTGGGTAAAATCAAGCGGGTTACCCACACTGCCTGCATTAAACAACATTTTCCCATTCATAAATTGCAAGTATGCATTATGCACATCCCCATATCCTACAACATCCGCCACACCAAGCTCAGGTTTATCTGCCGGAGCATCGAACATCGCTAACCTTTTCTCGATCTCATCCCACGGCTGTACACGGTGATATACACTTTGGGGAGAGGCATGCACCAAGCGGATCGTACGACCACTCAGCTCTAATTGATGACTAAACGGCAAGCTCTCCAGATATGCCAATCGCTCCTTACCCAGCCGCTTCGCTTGCCAAGTAAAATTCTCATTGTCCTGATTAACCGCAACCAACTCATCCCAGTTGCCACGGATAACTTGCTCACATGTCTCCCTCACCAGATCAACAACCTGTACCGGATCAGGCCCCTTGCCAACGAGGTCGCCAAGACAAAAGATTCGCTTCAATCCGCGACTCCGAATATCTTTTAATACCGCTTCCCAAGCAGTCATATTGCCATGAATATCGGATACAATCGCAATTCGTTCCATCTGGCTAACCTCCCTTTATGCTCTATATTGTTTATGTTGTTAACCCTTTAATTCAAAAACCGTCAATTCCGGCCTGCACAAAAAGCGAATCGGCAGTTGGGTCATGCCAAAGCCACGGTTCACATAGACTGGCATATGCTTATCCCCTGCGTAATATAACCCTTGAATATACTTGAGTGAACCTCTCGGTGTAGTTAGTGCCCCAATCCAGGGAAAACGCACCTGTCCGCCATGACTGTGTCCAGAGAGCTGTAATCCGAAACCGTAAGGTGCTGCAATGTCTGCATAATCGGGCTCATGCATAAGCAGCAGTTTCCAGACCTCTCTACTCAATCCCTTGATTGCTACAACAGGATCAGGTCTGCCCGTAAGCGCGTCATCCAAACCTGCTATCGCAATACGTGAATCCCCTCGTTCAATCAAAACATGGCTATTCCGGAGCAACGTGAACCCGGCCTCTTTAAACATCAGCTCCACTTCATGCTGCTGATGGCCTCGGTAATCATGGTTCCCCAATACGGCATATTTGCCATACTTCGCTTGCATTGAAGCCAGTGCAGGAATACATTCACGCATCGGTTCTGCTTCTCGTTCAACCATATCTCCGGTAAAACAAATCAGATCAGGCTGCTGTTCCCGTATCGTTTCAGCCAGCTTCTCCATTTGTTTCTGCCCCGTATGGAATCCAAGATGAGCATCACTGAACTGAATCACACGCAGTCCCTCGAATGCTTTTGGAAACTTGGGCAGTTTCAGCTCAACATGCTTGATCTCCAGATGACGAGGCTCCCACAACCAGGCATATCCTCCTGTGAGCAAACTGGCACTCGCCGTCATTAAGATCATGCGCATCAAAAAACTGCGCCGGGAGGGATCATGATCCTTTTCCTCTCCGGGAAAAATGGAGTCCTCCGAATCAGATCCATACTGCGAGCGCCGGGGCGGCGAGATCTTGCTGCCCTCACGCGGTGTTTCTCCCATGCGTCCCCCTCCTTCTTCCGCTCCAAATCCATCCCCTTAGTATACCATATTCTGCATGACTAGCCCGGTTCCTTTGCGAGTACAGAAAAAGAAGCCGGGATCTTAGGCTATATATGCCAAGGATCACGACTTCTTCTAATGGTGCAGATCCGAAGTTCTGCATTTGATATGACTAGATTACACACCCAACCAGCGTTTGAACATGTGTTTGGTTGTTTGTTTGTTCATTTCGGCAATGGAGGTAGTCAACGGAATACCTTTTGGACAAGAGCGTACGCAGTTCTGCGAGTTACCACAGCCCTCAATACCTCCGTCTTCCATAAGTGCTTCCAAGCGGTCTTCAGCGTTCATCTCCCCTGTTGGGTGAGCATTGAACAGACGTACTTGAGAAAGAGCTGCCGGACCGATAAAGTCTGTTTTCTCATTCACGTTCGGGCAAGCTTCGAGGCATACACCACATGTCATACATTTGGATAGCTCGTAAGCCCACTGACGTTTCTTCTCAGGCATCCGCGGACCTGGACCGAGGTCATAGGTACCATCAATCGGAATCCACGCTTTAACCCGTTTCAGGGCGTTAAACATCCGGGTACGGTCGATGACAAGGTCACGAACCACCGGGAAGGTTTTCATCGGTTCGATGCGAACCGGCTGTTCGAGCTTGTCGATCAGGGCCGCACATGCTTGACGCGGCTTGCCGTTGATGACCATGGAGCATGCTCCACAGACTTCTTCGAGACAGTTCGATTCCCAGCAAACCGGGGCAATGGACTTGCCTTCTGTATTAACCGGGTTCCGCTGGATCTCCATCAGGGCGCTAATAACGTTCATGCCGGGACGGTACGGAAGCTCAAACTCTTCGTTGTACGAAGATGACTCCGGGCTGTCCTGACGTGTGATGATAAACTTGACGGTTTTTTTTGCTGTAGCTGTGTCCGTCATATCGTTGTCCCCTCCTTTGAGTGACGATGATTGGTGTTGCTGATGCGCAAAGTTACTCTTTTGGTGCACTGATGGCGCTCCGTCAACGGAATGTCCTTTCGACCGCTGTTGCTCCCCCATTTTTAGTGAATTGAATCTCTATTGAATAAAATGGGGTATCAAAGGCGGGCGCTTCGCTTCTTCAGGACATTTCCGTCTCCTACGCTACGTCGTGCTTATAGAGTCGCTTTACTGAAAGTAGCAATAATTCATTCTGGTTAGCAGTAATGTTGAGAAGCTCCGCGAACGCTTCGCTTCTGTGTGTCTACTGCTTTTCCGTTATGTTGCTAAGTCATTAACTTTATTAATAGACCGAAATTTCGCTTTACTTAGTCTTTCGAGTAGTCGCGGATCCGTGGTGGGATCAGAGAAACGTCTACAGGCTCGTACGAAATTTTCGGGCCTTCCTTCGACCAGCTTGCGATCGTTGTTTTCAGGAATTCCTCGTCATTCCGTTCGGTGAAGTCCGGTTTGTAGTGCGCTCCACGGCTTTCGTTACGCAGCAGTGCGCCCAAAGTCATCGCTTCTGCCAGTTCAAGCATGTTCCACAGCTGACGGGTAAATGCTGCACCCGGGTTGTTCCAACCGGAAGTGTCGTACATGTTGATTTTGCCGTAACGCTCTTTCAATTCCTTGATTTTGCCGATGGTCGCTTCCAGCTTATCGTTGTAACGTACCACCGTCATATTCGCCGTCATCCACTCGCCAAGCTCTTTGTGAATGACATAGGCATTTTCATTGCCCTGCATATTTAGGATGCCTTCGTATTTATCGGTTTGGCGCTTGGTATAACCATCGAATACGGAAGAACTGATATCTGCGGACGATTTTTTGAGTCCTTTGATATATTCAACCGCTTTCGGTCCAGCCACCATACCACCGTAGATTGCCGATACCAGTGAATTTGCACCCAAACGGTTTGCACCATGATATTGGTATTCACATTCACCAGCTGCGAACAGTCCTGGAATGTTGGTCATTTGGTTATAATCTACCCACATGCCGCCCATGGAATAATGGACTGCCGGGAAAATTTTCATCGGGATTTTACGTGGGTCATCACCCATGAACTTCTCGTAGATCTCAATGATTCCGCCGAGTTTCACATCCAGCTCCTTCGGATCTTTGTGGGACAAGTCGAGATATACCATGTTCTCGCCGTTCACGCCGAGGCCCATATCCACGCAGACGCTGAAAATTTCACGCGTCGCGATATCACGCGGAACAAGGTTACCGTATGACGGATATTTTTCTTCGAGGAAGTACCAAGGCTTACCGTCTTTGTACGTCCAGATCCGTCCACCTTCACCACGAGCCGATTCGGACATCAGACGCAGTTTGTCATCGCCTGGAATGGCAGTCGGGTGAATCTGAATGAACTCACCGTTCGCGTAATTTACACCTTGCTGATACACCGCACTTGCGGCAGTACCTGTATTGATAACTGAGTTGGTTGTTTTACCGAAAATAATGCCAGGGCCTCCGCTCGCTAGAATAACTGCTTCTGCCGGGAACGTTTGTACCTTCATCGTTTTCAAATCCTGTGCTACAATTCCGCGGCAGGTGCCTTCGTCATCCACAACAGCCTGCAGGAACTCCCAGTTCTCATATTTCGTAACGAGACCCGCTGCTTCCCAACGACGTACTTGCTCATCCAACGCGTAGAGCAATTGTTGTCCAGTCGTTGCACCAGCAAACGCCGTACGGTGATGCTTCGTTCCACCGAAACGACGGAAATCGAGCAAACCTTCCGGTGTCCGGTTGAACATTACGCCCATCCGGTCCATCAGGTGAATGATGCCTGGTGCTGCTTCACACATCGCTTTGACTGGAGGCTGATTCGCCAAAAAGTCACCGCCGTATACTGTATCGTCAAAGTGTACCCATGGAGAGTCGCCCTCACCCTTGGTATTTACCGCACCGTTGATACCGCCTTGGGCACATACGGAGTGGGATCTTTTGACGGGAACCAGTGAAAATAAATGAACATGGACTCCGGCTTCAGCCGATTTGATCGCCGCCATCAATCCCGCGAGACCTCCGCCCACAATAATTACATTAGATGATGCCATTGCTGTTCACTCCCTTATAAGTCAGCATTTAAAGTCCAAATGCTTAAATCAGAACTGTCTTAACTGCGTCAATCATAGAAGTGGCTACCTGGAAATCCATGCTCCGGAAAGCAAGCAGCGATGCAATAAACATGAGAGCTACAATAGCAAACAAGCTCATGCAGATGTAGGAAGATACACGCTGCGCACGCGGACCGACGGTAATTCCCCAGCTAACCAGGAACGACCACAAACCGTTGGCAAAGTGATAGGATGCCGCAACCACACTGATCAGATATAAAATAAACGTTACCGGGTTCATCACGATGCCATGTATGACACCGCCAAGCTCTTCGTGTGTGACATTCCCCAGCGCTACCTGGAAACGAGTCTCCCAAATATGCCAGATGACGAACACAAACGTAATGACACCGCTGACGCGCTGCAACGTATAGCGCCAGTTGCGCTCATTGCCAAAACGTCCCACGTTAGGCTTGGCCTGATAGGCAATGTACAAACCATATACACCGTGATAGAACAGCGGCAACCAGATGAGAAGCGTTTCAAGTACAATCACGAGCGGCAGGCCATTCAGAAATGCTACTGCATCGTTAAAGCCTTCTTTGCCGCCTTCAACTGCCGAGAAGTTCGTCACCATATGCTCAATGAAAAACAGACTGAGCGGAATGACGCCAAGCAAGGAGTGCAGCTTTCTGGAGTAAAACCCTTTCATAAAATGTCGATCCCCTTTCGCTAAATACAACGTTTTCATAAATAAAATTCGCTTATCATGACACAAACCTTTCCCAAGGAAAGGTTCGACAAATTGTTCCGTTTTCTTCAGGTGTGAACAACTTGTGTCACGATTCATGTTACTCCTTTTTTTCTTATAAGGGAATTGCAATATAATTATTAAATGTTATAACCTATAGGTATAAGTTATAAACATCGGTCGTGCAGGCCATACAACATGAAGAAATATTTGACAAGGAGATGCCTCACGCAAAGTACGTTCATACGTTCATTAGAAAAGAGGTTAGTGCTCATGTTCGAGGAATTAAACGCTTTTGCGGCGGTTGTAGAGCAGTCCAGTCTGAACCGTGCATCTAAATTGCTGAATCTTTCACAGCCCGCGCTGTCTCGCAAAATCTCCAAATTGGAGGATGAACTCGGCGTAGCGCTCTTTCATCGCCGTGGTAAACGACTTGAATTAACCAGCGTAGGCCAGTTCGCCTATACTTTCGCGGTAGAACAGAAGCAGCAGCAACAAAAATTTCTGACCATGCTGGCCCAGTACAAGGACGAAGAACAAAGCTCCATTACGCTTGGAGCCAGTCTGACAACGCTTCAAACCACATTGCCACCGCTGGTAAATGCCTTTATGGAGAAACATCCGAATGCGGAAATCAAACTGGTGACGGGGAAAACGCATGAAATTGTCTCTTTTGTGCGGGATAAAAAAGCCGATGTAGGTATCGTTGCCTCTTCTATAAGTGAAGCCGGGCTAAACTGTGTGCCACTTTTTGATGATCATCTGGAGCTGGTTGTGCCCTTAACGCATCCCCTATCGGGTAAAGAAGCCGGAATGGAACATTTGCAAGATCTGCCGATGATTACGTTCTCCAAGGGAACCTGGTATCGCAAATTAACCGACGACCTGTTCCAGCGCTGCGCCGTGATGCCGGATATTCGCATGGAGATTGATTCCTTTGAAGCGATTGTCCGTCTTCTGCCTACCTGCAAAGCTGCAGCCCTTTTGCCCAAGTCATATCTCCGCCCTCAGTTGCTTGCGGACAATGATCTCGTCTCGGTATATCTGCCGCAATTGCAACAGACCCGGCGAACAACCTGCATGATCTATGGGGAAAAGGAAGACCTCAGCCAAACCTCCAGACAGTGGGTCAGAGAAACGGCTGCGCTCTTTACAGCAAAGGCGCCGCTGCCCTCACGGAGGACTACGACGCCTTAGCATTCATATCAATCAGCCGAGCTCAACGCTCTGCTTTCATTTAATAAACTCAGCTCTAGCTCTCTTGGCTGATCACTTCTTCCTCAAAACGGTCAATGTCATCATTCATGCCGATAATTACCATGATATCACCCATCTGAAGCGAGTCCAGTGCAGTCGGGGCAATGATGACCCCGGCTTCCTTTTGCAACGCTACAATGCTGCAACCAAAGCGTACTCGAGCATTCAGAGTGGACAGCGTTTTATTATGCAGACAGGCCGGAACCTTCATCTCCACAATACTGTAATCATCGGACAATTCGATATAATCCAGCAGATTTGGGGTGACGAGCTGATGGGCAACCCGGATTCCCATATCACGCTCAGGATAAACAACACGATCGATCCCCAGCTTGTCCAGTGCCCGTCCATGAAGAACCGAAATGGCTTTGGCCACAACTGTTTTTACACCGAGTTCCTTCAGTAAAATAGCAGTGAGAATACTGGTCTGGATATCAGCCCCGATGGCAACGATACAGCAGTCAAAATTACGGATGCCCAGGGAGCGCAGCACTTCCTCATCCGTTGAATCCGCGACGACGGCATGGGTGACCAATTCACTCATGTCTTCGACGACTTCTTCATTTTTATCGATACCCAGCACTTCATAACCAAGCTCCATTAATTCCTGTGCCAGACTGGAGCCAAAGCGCCCAAGCCCAATTACCGCAAACTGCTGTGTTTTCATTGTTCTTCACGAACCCCTTATCCAATAATCATTTTGCCTTCCGGATACCTGTACAACTCTTTACCCTTTTTCTGTCCGAGTGCATACGCGAGCGTAATTGGTCCAAGACGTCCGGCAAACATAGTGAAACAGATCAAAAGCTTGCCGATCGTGGTCAGCTTCAGTGTAAGCCCCATAGATAAACCTACAGTACCGAAGGCGGATGTTGTCTCAAATAATATCATTAAAAAACTGCTGTCTTCCGTCGTACTAAGCACCATCGTAACGGCAATAATGAGCAACAGTGCAAGCAGTGTAATCGTCAGTGCTTTGAAAATCCGTTCCTGTAGGAGCCGATATCTGAAAAAGACGATATCTTCCCGTCCCCGCATCATGGCAATGACAGCTCCGGCCATAATCATGAATGTGGTTGTTTTAATGCCGCCTCCGGTAGAACCAGGGGAAGCACCAATAAACATTAATATAATGATGAAAAATTGCGTTGCCTGCCTCAGGCCAGCAATGTCTACCGTGTTCGCCCCTGCTGTTCTTGGGGAAACCGACTGGAAGAACGAACCGAGAATTTTACCACCCCAGTTCAGACCACCCAATGTCCGGGGATTGCTGAATTCAAATACAAATATAACCAGTGCTCCAAATATGATTAACAATCCTGTTGTCAGCAATACCACTTTGGAATGCAGCGACAGCTTCTTCGTCCTCCGATACTCCACCAGATCAGACAAAACGACAAAACCGATTCCTCCTGCAATAATAAGGAACATGGCTGTAAAATTTACGAGCGGATCATACACATACCCGGTTAAGCTGCGGAAATCTCCGAACATATCAAACCCGGCATTGTTGAACATGGAGATGGCATGCCAATATCCATAATAGATGGCCTGCCCCATTGGCATATCGAACGACCACCGAATGGCGAACAACGTGCCACATATGCCTTCCAATATGAGCGAGTAGATCACAACCTTGCGAATAAGGCGGACAATCCCCTCCATCGTGCTCTGATTCATCGCTTCCTGCAAAATCAACCGCTCACGCAGAGAGATCCGCCGTTTGAATGCAATCGCCACCAGTGTCGACATCGTCATAAAGCCAAGGCCACCAATTTGAATCAGGATTGCAATTATGATCTGACCCAACGTCGTAAAATGAGTACCCGTATCCACCACAACCAGCCCCGTTACGCAGACTGCGGAAGTCGCAGTGAAGAGTGCGTCAATAAAAGGAAGGCTGACCCCGCTTCGACTGGATGTCGGAAGCATCAACAGAAGTGTCCCGAGCAATATAATACCCGCGAACCCTAGGACCAGAATTCGGGGTGGCGATAGACGCATCCATTGAACATTCATTTTCACTTGAGTATCATCCACCTCTGCCAAAAAGAAAATGACCCCACGACGTGGAGCCTTTCTCCGAAGCGCTTTTCCACCTGACTTGACGGAATAGCCAAGCACTTGGAAAGCTTCATTTCGGAGTGTACACATGTATGATTTTCGCTGTAACACATATACATTAGGTTGGAATACCTTTTATACATTCTATTCGTTCCCTTGTTAGCCTAAAGACATGCAGAATATTGGACATTTGATTCAAAATTATAAGCGCTGCGACGTTTGTATACAAAACGATTTTTGTGTAAATAGCATCGAATTCCGTCAAAAAGGGAAAAACTCAGATATGGCGATGGATAGATCAGATTGTTTCGATCATTTTCATTCGTTTTCATGCATTTGCACCACTTCTCGTTTCGTCATTGGCATTCGGGGCTTGGGCTGTGCTATCTTTACTTTAATATCCATATTAATAAAGGAGGAACAATATTAAATGAATCCCTTAGGGCAGCCTTTGGTACTCAAAGCTAACTTCAAGCGTTTAGGGTTGCTTGCGGCGATTGGCCTGATTCTGTTTTTCGTTTTTCAAATCTTTCCTGCCACCTCATCGCAAACGACTGATATCCAGTCTACTTCCTTCATAAGCAAGGAGAAAGCGGCGGAGTCGGCACGATCTTTTGCAGCTTCTCTACCTGATTATACCCTTCCGTCAGATACCGGAAACGAGCTTGTGACCTACCAAACCCATTCCGACATCTATGGGTATATGGCCAAAACCAAACAGTTAGAAACCTATAACAAGAAATGGGAAACAACCTATCCTTACGATGTGTACCGCGTTCGTTTGCCCGATCAGGACAAAGGCGGTTATTTGAATGTTGACGTACATATGAGAACAGGAAAAGTTGTCGGTTTCAAGCGCGAACTGCCGTCTTCCCTGTATGCATCCATTGAGGCAGAGCAGGACAAAAGCAAAGTAAATGCTGCCCAACGTTTAGCTGAAGATAACCTTTCCCTAAATGAAAAAGAGCAGCTTGCCGCTGGCGTACTTGGCGAATTCGGGTATAATGTACCGAAACTTCAACTGGACACCCGTGAAGAAGAAGCGGGGCTTCAATACACAGATAATGAAAAGCAAATTGGAGATTCCAAGCTGGAACTGAATTTTACGTTTGAAAACGGAGCCGTTCGCTCCTTCGAATCGGTCTTCTCGGTTCCTACCTCCCATACCGACTATGTACAAAATCAGACCCGGCAAGCCAACTGGATGACTTATGGTGGTTATGCTTTCCTGACCTTTGTGCTTGGCGTGCTCGCGATCATCTACAGTATTCTGACGAGAGCACACACGTCATTCAAACGCGGAATCGTTCTGTCTCTGGTATACTTTGCAGCTTCCGTGATTGGCACACTGAACATGATTCCGCTCTTTCAGGCGCAGGGGTTGTCTAACTTTATGCTGACTTTCCTGATGGTGATGCAAGCTGGGATCACGCTGGTCATGAGTGCAACCATCTATCTGTCGCTCGTTGCCGGTGACGGCATGTGGCGCAAAATCGGTCTGAATCCTTGGCCTCGGGCCAAAGAACCCGGATACGGCAAATATGTCCTTCACAGTATGTATACAGGATACTTATGGGCGTTGATTCTGCTCGGTGTGCAATCCGTACTGTTCTTTATTCTAGAGCGCAGTATTGGAAGCTGGTCAACAACATCGGCTGACCAGTCCACATATAACATGAGTTATGCCTGGATCTTTCCGATTATGGCATGGATGGCCGGGATCGGTGAGGAAACGGTCTATCGTCTGTTCGGAATTCGCATGATGCAGAAGGTTGTACGCAATACGTTCATCGCCTGCCTTATCCCAACATTGATCTGGGCTCTGGGACACACCCTGTACCCGATCTATCCGGTCATCACACGTCCAATAGAGCTTACTGTCATCGGACTCTTGTTCAGTCTGATCATGCTGCGCCACGGGTTCATCGCCGTTGTATTCGCACATGTAATCTTTGACAGCCTGTTGATGGGGCTAAGCCTGATCTTCATGGGTGATGCACTGAACGTTTCCGCAGGACTCTTCTGGATTGTGCTTCCGGCCATCGTTGGTTATGTCATCTACAAAATGAATCCAAAACAAAAAGAGAAGCCGTATGTCACGACTCCTCATCACGAAGTGCTGCAATAATCTGATTCGCAAGCTTGTCACCAATAGATAGAGGCCGGAAGTCTTCGACGCTGGCCTCTTTTATTTTGCGTAAAGAGCCAAAATGCTTCAGCAGCAGCTTACGCCGCTTTTCGCCGATCCCCGGAATGGCGTCCAGACGGGAAGTCACCATCGATTTCCCACGCTGCTCGCGGTGGAACGAAATCGCAAAACGGTGGACCTCCTCCTGAATCCGCTGCAACAGGTAGAACTCCTGACTGTCACGCGGCAAGGAGATGACTTCCGGCGGGTTGCCGATCATCAATTGTGAGGTCTTGTGCTTCGCATCCTTCACCAAGCCACATACCGGAATAAACAGTCCCAATTCATTCTCCAAAATATCGACCGCAGCGGAGATCTGTCCTTTACCGCCATCGACCACGATCAGGTCAGGCTGGGTTAAGTTTTCCTTCAACACCCGTTCATAACGGCGACGGATAACTTCTCGCATCGTTTCATAATCATCCGGTCCTTCAACCGAGCGTACTTTGTATTTGCGGTATTCTTTCTTATCCGGTTTGCCATCGGTAAATACAATCATAGCCGATACCGGATTCGTTCCCTGGATGTTCGAGTTATCAAACGCTTCAATACGGTGAAGCTGATCGAGTCCAATAAAGCGTCCCAGTCCTTCAGCAGCTTTTGATGTCCGTTCTTCATTCCGCTCAATCAGGCGGAACTTCTCTTCCAGTGCCACACGTGCGTTATCCACGGCCATGGTGATCATCTGGCGTTTCAATCCACGCTGCGGAATATGGACTTTAATTTCCAACCATTCCTGCAATGCTGCTGCGACCTGAGAAGGATCTTCGAAGCCTGGAGGCTGTTTATCAGCCGATACATCTTCCTGAGCAACAGCGTCGTCCTGGTTAACCATCGCAGCTTCTTCCGCTTCTGCTTCGGGTTGAATATCACCATAAGATGCACGGGACTCGGCAACACGTAGCTCAACCGCAGAATCTTGCGCCAATCGCGTTGTCTCTTCTGGCTCGATTGTCACAGCCGCAGGTACCGCTCCATCAGCATCGGATATATCATCCGCACCACCGTCACCCGCTGCCAGATCTTTTGGCATTTCCGGCAGTAAGATTTCCTGTGGCAACGCAGGATTATCACTGTAATACTGGGTCACGTAAGACATAAAGTCACTGTATGCCTCACCGTAAAACGGGAACGTTGATACGTGTCGTTCGATCATTTTCCCCTGACGCATATATAGAATCTGGACACACATCCAGCCTTTATCAATGGCAAAACCAAACACATCGCGGTCTCTGGCATCCGCCATCGTAATTTTCTGTTTTTCCATCATCGCATCAATGGCAATGACCTGATCCCGAAGTTCCTTGGCACGTTCAAAATACAGATCCTCAGCCGCTTCCTGCATTTTGCGCTGTAAATCCTTTTTGATCTCCTCATGCCCACCACTCAAAAATGAACTGATCTCCTGGGAGATCTCATCATACTGCTCCTTGCCCACTTCTTGCACACAGGGAGCGAGGCACTGTCCCATATGATAATACAGGCATACTTCCTTCGGCATCACGCCGCATTTGCGTAACGGATACATCCGGTCAAGCAGCTTTTTCGTTTGGTGTGCCGCATATGAATTCGGATAAGGTCCGAAGTATTTGGCTTTATCTTTGAGCACCCGCCGGGTCACTTCGAGTCGGGGATGCTTTTCATTCGTAATTTTAAGGTAAGGAAACGTCTTATCATCCTTGAGCAACACGTTATACCGCGGCATATGTTTCTTAATCAGGTTACACTCCAGAATGAGTGCTTCCATATTGCTGCCGGTAACGATATATTCGAAATCACGGATTTCGGACACCAGGCGCTGTGTCTTCCCATTATGACTGCCGATAAAATATGATCTTACGCGATTCTTCAGCACTTTGGCTTTACCTACATAGATAATGGTACCTTCACTGTTTTTCATCAGGTAACAGCCGGACATGTCAGGCAGCAAAGCCAGCTTGTGGCGGATCTGCTCCAGAGCCTTCTCTTGCTCCTGCACGTTTGTAATGAATTCATCCATAATTCGGTGGGTCCTCCTTCCCGAAAAAAGTATAAATAAAGGTTACACTGTACCACTCCGATTGCAGTACCATCTTCCGATCGCCGTTATCCCCAGATTTTTTTGATTCCCTTTTTTCAAAGGGAAAATCCGGTGATAAATACACGCGCTGCGCTTCTCCAGATCGGCTCTACACTCTACGTTATCGTGTAAAAATAATTATACTTTATATTGTCCTATATAAAAGGTTTCGACGCAAAACGCCCCCGGCGCATAACCGGAGGCGTATGTGAAATCTTGGTTAATTATTGGTGTTTTTCGATAATTCCTTTGAGAGCATCTTTCGAGTTCAGACCAACCACTTTATCAACCGGTTGACCATCTTTGAAGAAGATCAATGTTGGAATGCTCATTACGCCGAAGCGGGAAGCGGATTCCGGGTTTTCGTCCACATTGACTTTAGCAATTTTCACTGCATCGCCAACTTCGGTGGACAGCTCTTCCAGGATTGGAGCGAGCATTTTACAAGGACCGCACCAAGGCGCCCAGAAATCAACAAGAACCGTTCCTTCGCCTTCGACTTCAGCGTTGAAGGATTGATCGGATACGTTAACAATAGCCATGAAATTGTCCTCCTTATATATACTTACGGTTTATTTTAACCTGTAACGTCGTGAACGACACTTCCAGTATAACACAGGTACTCTAATGTTGTGAAATGAACGCATCAATGTTCATCTTCCCAACATCAAATCTTCACAATTGAAGAACTTGCAGGTTCACTGCAAAATCTTTACAAACGCTTTCTTTTCCAAGTATACTAAAATTACTCCGGGCTTCAGCTCCCTGTAAGGGCAAGCTGTTATCCCCATAAGGAGGCAATACCATGGATGCAAATGTGCGGATCAACGACCCGCGTGAACATGTGAACGAGGAACCCCGTAACGATCTGTTTGATCTGATAGCGGGTGTTGCTGGCATGGCCGGCCTGATGACGGTTATCTTTTTCGGAATGGTGATTTTCAAATTTATCACCGAATAGGAACTTCAGGCTGCACGCAGGCCAGAAAAGCCCGGTTTTCGCGACAATGCGAAAGCCAGGCTTTTTTTGGACTATATGAGTAAAAAATAGATCAGATCGGTAACATAAATAGAAATTAACGTTTTCCCCGCTGATTCTCACCCCGAACCGAGATGACATCAACAAACGGACGAATCCGGTCCATCAAACGCTGGCCTTTGTTCATTTCCTCGCCGTCCCTGCTGGTGAAGCTAAGATGTTTCTCCAGCCCATCCAAGTTGTAGTTAGACGTGTAAAATGTAGGTTTGCGATTCATACGGTAGTTCAGAATGGAACCCATCACATGGTCCCGAACCCATGGGTTCAGATTCTCTGCCCCAATATCATCAAAGATGAGCAGATCACAGCTTTTCAGAATATCCGTCGTTTCCTTCAGCTTGTTTCCTTCACTGATCATGGATTTCAGATCCTCCACAAAATCAGGCATGTAGATAATAACACCTGTGTGGCCTACAACCGCGAGTTCATGCAGCAGATAACACATCAGAAACGTCTTGCCCGTTCCAAATGATCCTTCCAAAAACAGTCCTTGCGGAGACAATCCATTCTCCTTGGTGTCGTTAATATAACGCAGAACCTGGTTCACCGCCGGAGCACGCATCCGATCCTTGCCCATAATTTCCACATCGTTATATCCTGCATTGAGTGCACGCTCGTCCACATAGAAGCTGCGGATTCTTTGCTTGATAACATGCTCATTTTGCCGGGCGATATGTTTGGAACAAGGCGCTTTTTTATCTATAATTTCGGGTTTACCGTTAAAATGCTCTACTTCCAGTTTGCAAAAGTGACCCTGGAAATCGTTAGGACAGTTGTCGAGCCCCGGACAGTTCGCACAGTTCTTCGAATCTTTGGCATACTGATACAGCTTGCTCAGATCGGTAATAAGCTGTGCATCTTTCAGTTCAGGATGACCTGCGCGGAATTCGCGTACGTACGGATCTTCCATCAATTCCGCCGCAATCCGCCGCGACTGTTCACGAAAGGAAGGATTCAGCTGCTGAAGCAGTCCTCCCAAGGATTCCATGGCTTCAAGCCCCCTTAATAGTTTCAATATAGAATGAACAATTGAATTTTACGATGACCATCATGATGGCAGGGTAACCTTCGATCGCTTGTAATTCTACTGTTCATTCTATATAAACTTGAGGAATAACTCAACATTTTCAGCTGGAAAAAGCATTATCCATTCCATGATAGTACGCAGAACTTCGGTTAGACACTACACAAAGAATTGATCCGATCACGCTTGGAAAATTAACGACGCAACCCCACCGTAACAATCTCACAAGGTCCCGCTTGAAGAGCCCATTCTTTGCTAGTCAAGGCAGTGGAAGATTCATTTACCATCGAAGCATTCAGTTTTCCTGTCTCTTCTTCCAGAATGTTGCTCTGATATGCATCTTCCAATGCTTGCGGGATGGACTCAGAAGCAGCAAACTTCAACTCAGTTGTATTAGATCCCATATTATACCAACGCAACATCAGATCACCCGAATCCTCGTTCACCTTCAGTGAAGAAAACGCAAGACCTTCCCCTTGCCACTCAAACGGTGTGTTGCTTGGCGTCAGGAATCCCGGATGTACGTTCGTCTGAGCCAAAGTCCATGGAACCTGGAACTGATAAGCTTCAATGTACGCTCCGGAAGTTGCTCCGTTCCCGTCATGAGGGATAATCTCCAGCTGGAAGGAATGCTCACCAAGACACTGAGCTTCCGGTGTAGGGAACAATCCCCAGTCTCCAAGCTCTCCCACGGCACGAAGCAATGTCACAGCAATCGTATTCCGTCCATCCTCAAGAACCTCATATTCATTCAGACCGAGATTGGCTACAACCAACCCAGCCTGATCCTCACTCACATCAACAAAACTTTGCTGATGCTGGGTATTGCTCGGATTCTGCCATTCCGGTGCAGGCGTATTATCGCGAGTAGCAATTTCGAACATCGAGTCAACGTGATGAACAGCCGATGTCAGATCAGTCGGGAAGAGTGCCCGCACCCGATGATCCTTCGCCTGATTGTTGAAAGTTGTTTCGAGCTTGATGCCTTTTCCACTGCGGCTTAACGACACAATGGTTCGGATCTTGAGCGTAACCATTTGTTTGGAACGTTGAGCTTTACGATGTGGATAATAAATCAGTTCGCGCTGCTCACGATCAAGCGTTTCGTCGGCGGATTCAGGAATTTCCCAATGATGAACAATTTCGTACGAAGCTCTGTAAGGCGCATCTTCAATAACCCGAATTTCTGCCCGAAGATCCTTCGTAGTCAGTGCCACTTCGTTCTCTGGTTGCTTGAACATGTACTCATTGCCGATATCACCGACATTTTCATACACGCCAAGATCTTTATACGTCCGGCCTGTCCGTTTATCCGTGAGTGCAAAGGACCCGTTGTCTGCAATATTTACGATAAAATATTGATTTTCCATGCCACGTTCACCACGCAGCAGTGTATTTGAATTCGCAGCATTGCTGTCCATGCGGACCAAGGCATACGTCTTCAGGCCAAGTGCAGGCACATTTTCTGCTTCAAACGTAATGTTGACCCGACGGCAGCTATATGGCTGACGGAATCGATCATCAGGCAGATCATAGCCGAATTGCAGACCCAGATCCTCTACCGTACACGGAACTGGTTTGCCTTCTTCATCCACCAAAATACGACCTGACAGGTCAATGGCGTTCATTTTGGCTGCCATATCTTCCAATGAGAAACCGTCGCGGAAGTACAAACGGGCCGCATCCAGTTCAATCTGAACCACACCGCTGCGCTCCCATCCCGAAGTGTTAAACACAACCACTGGCCGCGCTTCATCACCATATCGTTCAAATGTTGAAGTATCCACAGCTGCAGCGATTTGGCTGGTGCTATCCTCAATCAGGGCCTCAGCGACATGACGGCTCTTATCAAACCGTGTGACCATCTCGCGATGTACTTCGTCTACGCTACAGCCACAGATGCTGTCATGCGGATGATTCTGCATCAACGTTTTCCAGGCATAGGTAAACTGATCATGCGGATATGAATGACCCAACAGGTGCGCGAATGACGCCAGGGGCTCAGCCACTTTTTCCAACATGGCTTGGCCCAGCTGGTTCATCTGTTTCAGATAAACGCGTGCGGAAGCCGTGTTCACCAAAGTGCCCCAGCCATCGGTACGCTGGCTGCGCAGCTCTCCTTTTACAACAGACAGCTCCTGAACCGCAGATGCTTTCAACGCTGACAGATAGTCCGGGAAGTTGGAGTGAACAAACTCGATATCGGGATACAATTGTTCAGCCATTCGGATGGCTTCAGGCAGATCCTTCTGAATCGGCTGGTGATCACATCCGTTCATGTACAGCAATTCATTGGTCGATGCATATTTCTCCGCATCAGCCAGTTTGGTTTCCCAGAACTTGCGAGCTGAAGCTTCGTCCACCGGAACTTCATTCCCGTTAGAGTACCAGTTGGCAAATAAAACACCGAGCACTTTAGATCCATCCGGACCTTCCCACATCAGTTCTGAGAAACTGGATTCGTATCCATCGTCAGACACCATGTTGTTGAACCCCGTTGGCTTCACGCCTCGCCCGAAAAAGACATTATCGATGCCCGATTGCAGCATAAGCTGCGGTGTCTGTCCTACAAGTCCGAACGTATCTGGGAAGTATCCGATCTTTGAAGGAGTTCCATAACGTTTGGCATCACGATGTCCGACCTGCATATTACGAACGTTCGCTTCACCACTTGTCAGGAAGGCATCCTGCAAGATATACCAAGGCCCAATGACAATCCGACCATCGCGAATATGCTTCTCCAACCGTTCCTTCTGCTCAGGTCTAACCTGAAGATAGTCATCGATGATGATCGTCTGGCCGTCCAGGTAAAAGCTTTTAAAATCCGGCCCCTGATCGAGCTGATCCAGCAAGGCATCCACCAGTTGCACCAATCGCATATGATGTTTCTCATACGGCAAATACCATTCCCGATCCCAGTGCGTATGAGAAATAATATGCGCTCTTTTCGATTTGCTTGTTGGTTTGGTCATTGTATTATTCCCCCTCTACCTCTTGTTGTACAATCTCTACTTCATCCGGTCGATATACGGCTTGCAGCTGTCCTGCAGCATCTGTGGCAAACAGCACCGAGCGATTTTTCTCCAACAGGAACGTATATATGACTCCCGTACGTGTATCTCTGACTTTCACCTCATGATTCAAAGCGAACTCCGATACAAATACGTACAGATTCCCTTTCGGGAAGCTCAGTTTCCGGCCATAAATCCCTGCCAGATCACCGCCAGATATCCATTCCAGTTCATTTTCAATACCAGCCACTTCTGACGCATATCGATACAGGTCAGCCAGCGGCTCATCCCGGCCATTCAGCTCCAGCGGCAGCGGGCTCCAGATCAACTTGCCTTTGCCTAATGGCAGTACGACTACTTCATCAGGTGTATGATTCTCCGCATGAAGCAACGTTTCCTTCGCCACCTCGGCAATCCGGCGACGACCATACGTGACGCGGTGATTCACACCGTTAATATTCAGCATTTCTTCTCGTTGTACGTTGCCCAGACTGCGCTGGCCAACAAGATGATCTGCCCGATCACTTCTCTTCCAATAAGCATCCAACCCGAGCGGGCCCGTAATAAGCAGCGTAGCTCCTTCATTCTCCGCGAAGTTCAATAGCTCGCTCAAGGCATCGCTGTCCATGTTGTGCGGACTCGGAACCATGATCAGCTTCGGAGGTTGCTGCATCAATGCTTCCAGATGATACTCGGATACAGCCCGGAATGGCTGCTTGAGCTCATAAGCCATCACACGCGTCAATTTTGTGGTTGCATCGTAGGCCAGGGAACGGTTCGAGAAATCGTTGGAATACGGGAAGACCACCGCAATTTCCTCCAGCTCGCGATCGGTAAACAGATCTCGAATCTGCTCCATGAATCGGCCAAAATCGTAAGACACATCGGCTTCAGGTTTTTCTGTACCATCCGCTCTCAGCGCTCCAATATGAGATTCATTGGCATTATCCATGTAGAAGTTCGTATTCCAGATCCATTGCACAGCTCCGGCACCGCCTGTTGAGAAGGCATAGGCGTATTTGCGCTCCAGAATGCTGTGAAGCTCTTCCTCTGTGCGTTTGGCCCGGCCATCCGGGGTTTCCACATACATGATGCCTGTCTCCTGAATGAGATTGGGTTTATGTGGTGTTTTGGCGAAAATGCCGTCCCAGATCAGGTCATCGTTGAGCCACCAGGAATGCACGGTTGTATAATCCACTTCACGCTCGTAGAAGAACGGTGAAGGCCGCTGTGCTCCGAGAGCTTCATCCTGCCCCACGGTAACCAAATGATGGGGAACAAGATCCTTGATCGTGCCTACAAGCTCTCTCGCCCAAACATTATGCATCTCCATCGAGAAGAGACAGTAATCGAGCCAGCGTGTTCCTTTTTTAGCCTTGTGCATGTCCTGTACATCGAAATTGATCTCTTCCGGTTCAGGAATGACTGCTGCTGTAAAGTCAGGGAGCTGCTTAGGTGACATGTTCCATGCCTCCTGCAACGCTTCAATCGTCTGATGCCGCTGCTGAAGCCACTCGATAAACGCCTGCTGCTCATACGAATCTCTTGCCGAACGTGGCCCATCGGAGAATATGCGCACAGGATCAAACATCGACGGTTCATTAATCAAGTCCCAGTCCACATGTGTGGAATATCTGTGACGACTAACAATGCTGCGAATGAAGCGTTTCTGTGCATCTACACTCTGCGGGTCCAAATATGGATTTGTTCCTTCCCACGTCTCGGGTGTAAAGGAGAAAAAGGTGAACGTCACTTGAAGGCCATGCCGTTTTGCCGTTAACAGGAACGCATCAATAGCACGCAGTACATCCTCGGACATGTGACCATCCACCTGCATCATGTTGCGATAGGCAGTCCAGATTCCGGTCCGAATCCAGTTAATGCCGGCTTTCGCCATCTGTGCCATATCCCGATCCCACACATCCGCATTAGGAAGGAACAGGAATTTCCGTGCCACGTCAGAGGTCATGTAGGTCATACCAACAACAGGCAATGGACGACCGTCTTTGATAAAATAATCTCTGCTGCGTGTAATGACTTCCCCTTCTGCCAACAAGGCTGCGTCCTGACCCCAGAAACCCTGCCGCAGTATGCGAACTTCTCCATCCGGTGCCTGAACACGACCGACGATTCGGTACAGCCCGCTCTCGATTGAAACCGGAAGAAGAATACGTTCAAAACGCTGTTCGCCGGAAAGTTCCATCTCCAGTTGATGATTCCATACCTTCTCTACCGTGCCGTTTGTACGATCTTCCCGTTCAACTGTTAGATCAAACGTCCAAAGTTCCGGCTCACTTCTTCTGCTACCCGCACGCTGTAGAATTTGGGTTTGGAGGATTAGTGAAGCTCGTTCACCCAGTTCATACGAAGCATAGTTCGGCTTCAGAGATAGTTCTGTTACACCTTTGGCGCAATACTGCGCCCAGTTCACCATTTCAGCTGCTCCGTTCTGTTCCCAGAAGGTAGCCGTCAAAGGCAGATGCACAAACAGCCAGCGCGAACCGGCAAACGTACTGCGGGAGTTTTCCCATAATACGATTGGTGCAGCGATGCTGCGACCATCCTTGCTGCGGCCGCGGAGCAGCGGAGAAATCTGCGTGCTCATCGGACCTGAGGAACCCATCTGATGTGGCAAATCGCTTGTTTTGGTTGTATGAGGTACCAGATTCCACGTATCCGCACTCTCGAACAGTCCCTCTTTGCCTGCAAGAAGTGGAATATCTTCTGAGGAAGTTAGTGAATCCACTTTGGCTGCGGATACCTTTAACGCCTCATGAATATAAAGTTCCTGATGATACGCCGTTTGTTCCGACTCGGAAATCCATGCCCCATTCTCCTGACGAACAGGACGTTTGAATGGTGCGCCACCAATGCTGATCAGACTTCCCCCCTGATGAAGAAAAGCTGCAATTGCGGTCCAAGCGGATTTTGGAAAATAAGGCGCATGCAGGTTCACGAAACACCCTTCACCTGCCGCTGTGCTCAAAGCCGAAGCCAATTCATCCGCGCCCACAACAATGATCTCTTCCGATGCTTTCCATGAATCAAGAGCACCTTGCGTTGGCAAAATGCCTTCCACCGGAAACGTTGGATCAGAGAAAATAATCAGCTTGGTTCTCTTCACCTGTGCGCTACTCATAGCAAACCATCCTTCATGGATTTATAGACCAACTGGGAGAACAAACTGTTGGACCAAGCAAACCATTTTCTCGTAAAAATCGTCGGATCATCCACATGGAAACCTTCATGCATATACCCTGTATCCGCATCCGTTGCTTCCAGCATCCGAATGATTTCGAGCTTCTCTTCAGCAGACTGGGCCGTCAATCCTTGCATGGACAGACCCATATGCCAGATGTAATCCGGCGGTGTATGTGGGCTACCGATTCCTTTGGCAACTTTGCCTTCATAATAGAACGGATTCTCTTTGCTGAGCGCAAAACGTCTCGTATTCTGATAGATCGGATCATCTGCTGTAACGTAGCCAAGATAAGGAATGGACATCAGTCCCGGTGTACCCGCATCATCCATCAGACAGTAGTTGCCGAAACCATCCGTTTCATAAGCATAGATCGGGCCAAATTCAGGATGACGGTAAATACCGTACAGTTGAATACCATGATCTACTTCGGCTTCCAGATCCTTAAGCTCCTGTAGGAACTCCATATCCCGGAATACCCACTCCGCGAACTCCTGCATCTGACGCAGGGCAACGACGGCAAACATATTGCCTGGAATGTTGTAGTGGAAATCGCACGCATCATCACTGGAACGGAAACCGGACCAGATCATGCCTGTGTAATTAACGGGCATGCCTCGTCCGTTATTGCGGATTGAATCTGTAGCAATGCCGTTATTGCGGGTAAAGCTGTATGGTGATTGCTCCATGTGATGCTGCTCCACCCGGAACAAGTCCACGATTTTGCGCATTGCGGCTTTGAAGCTGGAATCGAAAATATCCGTCAGTTCGGTTTCTTTCCAATATAAATAAGCGAGACGCACAACAAAGCACAAAGAATCAATCTCGAATTTGCGCTCCCACACCCAAGGTGACATCTCGGTCACGTCGGTGGTGTTCCAGTGCCAATCATTGGCTGTCTCGTTGAAGGCGTTGGCATATGGATCAATATGAACGTACTGGATATGGCGCTTGATCAGACCACCAATAATGCGTTGCAGGTCTTGATCTTCCTTGGCAAATGGAATGTAATGCACCACTTGCTCCACGGAATCGCGCAGCCATGAAGCTGGAATATCGCCAGTGATGACAAAGGTCGTGCCGTCGTCCATTAATTTCGTTGTTGTTTCAATCGTATTCGGGAAACAGTTCTTGAATAGTTGAAGCAGCTTCGGTCGATGCGCCAGTTTCTGCTCTGCTTCTTCCATTACAGCCTGTACGGCTTGTGGCAATGCAACAGGTGGCATCGGTATTTTGGGTAGTCTGAATTGTTCCATGAATGAGTGCACTCCTTAAACAAATTGAATGGTGTAGCTGCAAGATAAACCCATTAACTGTACACTAGGACACTACGATTGCAGTACCATCTTCCGATCGCTGTTATCCCCAGATTTTTTTGATTCCCTTCTCCAAAGGGGAAATCCGGGGATAGCGTATGCTTCCGATGTAGCTTTCTTTCAGAAAGCTTTTAGGCGAACACTTCGCTTCTCCATCTGGTTCTGCACTCTCCGTTATCGTGTACATGTTTTAGTTCATCTTACATAGCTCAAAATATTTCAAAAAGGTTTACCGTAGTAGCACGGTTTTTATTTCGTAAGGTTTAAATGATATTGTAATCTGACCATTGGTGTTATCCAAAGGCTCACCTGCTTCTTCCAAAGCATTGGAGAGATAAGCTTGCTCAAATGCATGCGGCCATTGCAGCTTCACACGTTCACGGGTGCCCGAAGACTCATAGAAACGGAGCACTGTACCCTGTCCCGACTCTGCTGGTTTGACCGTATCCAAGATGACATGGCTACTATCGAATTCAATCCATGCTCCAGTTGCCGGGCGTACGCCTGCGTTCTGGTCCACCTGATGCACAGGCACTTCATGGTTCAATTCGGCTGCCTGACGTACCGTATGTGCACTTCTCCAGTCGCCTTCATGTGGATACAGGGAATAGGTGAAGTCATGTTCTCCAATATCCGCAGTCCGGTCAGGCCATCTCGGTGCACGCAACAAGGAAAGGCGAATCGTGCTTCCCTGTACGTCGTATCCATATTTGCAATCATTAAGTAGACTGACGCCATATCCGTGCTCGGCGACATCTGCGAAGCGGTGTCCGCACACTTCATACTGAGCTTGCTCCCAACTCGTGTTGCGATGAGTTGGACGCTCCAATGCACCGAATGGAATTTCATAGGTTGCTTTGGAAGTCACTATATCGATCGGGAAGCCCACTTTGAGCAATTTATGATCTTCATTCCAGCTTACATGGGTCTTGAAATCGATTCGTCGATTGTCATGATAGAACACCACATCCTGTGTAATCACAGACTGATGAAGCTTCCACTGAAAACGAAGTACGTCCTTCGTAGTACCCGCCAGAACCAGCTTTTTCTCCAAGAGCTCCACTTCTCCAGCAACCTGAGCCTCATAACGGCTGTCGATATCCCAGGCATCCCAGAGCGTCGGACGGTCATGGAAAAAGTGAAATTGATTGCCGCGTTCACCTGGCTTCAGAATCTCGCGTTCTGCTGTTTTGTCCCACAAGCGGGATATCTCGCCACGCTCGTTAAACTGAACATGGTAATACTCGGTTTCCCATGTATCTGTAAAGTTCTTTTGCCCAGCAATGCTCGCCATTTCCCGTACATTTGTTTCCCTTGCATTTTCCGGTACGAGCCAAATCGTCTTATGACCAAACGCTGGAATATCCGTCACCAGAACCGAAATTTGGCCATCTTCCCGATCCATGCGCAAACGCTGACCTTCTTCATCGATGACGTAACGATCCAATCCATCGTGCATATGAAGTTGAACGACTTCACTTCGATTCCAACCAAGGCTGTTGAACACAACATAAGGAACAGAACCCTCTGGCCCCTGCGTGTTAATCCCCCTCGTTAATGCAGCAACCCCTTGATTCAACCCTGCTCTACCCAATTCAAATACCCGGACATATTCCTCGTCTGAAGTTACATACGATTCGGTAATTGCAGAACCAGGGATAATATCATGGAATTGATTCAGCAAAATCAGCTTCCATCCATCATGCAGAGCCGAACGTACTTCAGCATCCTGCTGTGGCTCCATATCCGGTAGGGCAAGTGTGTTCCAGAGCTCCGCTTCGCGATAAAGCACCTCAGCCTTCCGATTGTTGCGCTTATTGCGGCCATGGGTCGTATAGGTACCCCGGTGAAGCTCCAGATACAAGTCGCCATGCCACTTCGGAAGATCAGGCTGTGCCTTCTCGATTCCGTCAAAAAAGGCTCCGGCGGTACTATAACCATTCTTCGGTTGGCCCACCATCAACTCGGAACGGTCCACGTACTCCAACATCTCTCGCGTCACGCCGCCGCCACCATCGCCATGCCCGTACAGAAGCATATGCTCAGGATGCGCCGCCTTCTCGCGGTATGACTGCCAATGATCATGAATATCCTTCGGCAGCGTATGCTCATTAACACCATGATTGAGATAAGACAGGATGGACGTACCATCAATGCCTACCCAGTGGAAAAGATCATATGGAAATACGTTCGTATCATTCCATCCGAGCTTGGTCGTCATGAAGTACTCCACATTGCCATGCTTCAAAATTTGAGGCAGGGAAGCACAATAACCAAATGTATCTGGCAGCCATTCAATCTGTGATGTTTTGCCGAACTCCTCCATATAGAAGCGTTGACCATATAACATCTGACGAATCAGGGATTCCCCGCTTGGAATGTTCAGATCCGGCTCAACCCACATACCGCCAACCAGTTCCCAGCGTCCTTCCGCAATACGCTTCTTCACCCGTTCATACAGCTCGGGATCATGTTCCTTCAGAAAAGCGTACAGCAAAGGCTGGCTCTGGGAATAAACATAATCGGGATATTCATTCATGAGTGCATCCACCGTGGAGAATGTACGACTGGTCTTGCGAACTGTCTCACGTACAGGCCACAGCCAGGCAATATCAATGTGCGATTGCCCCACCATATGCTCCAAGCCTTCGGCGTTTCCACCAATCTCTCGCACTTCATGGATCAATCTATCTTCGATACTGCGGCTGTCATTCCCCTGCTTGACAGCCTCTTCTGTCAGACCTACAAATTGATCCATCACCCGATAGATCGCTTCCAGCAGGCGTACACGCCGGAAATCACTTTCCGGAAGCAGCACCGCGGAATCACGCACAATCGTGACCGTGTACATCAGACTGCGAACAGGTTCATTCGGTCGTACCAGCAAACTGCTGATCGATGTAATCGGCGGCTGAATAACCGCCTGTTGGTTTAGTGGATCTACAGGTTCGGGTACCGGATCGAATAACTCAATCTCAAGTTCAGGCTGAGCCCCTATTCGGGAAGGGTCGAGTGTTACATACGTATGATTACGATCCAGCCCCTGATAGGAATGTCCATTCACCCGAAGCAAGCCTTCCCCACCGGATTCAAATACAAGTCCGTAAGGTTCTTTCTGCCAGGAGGCAGGTACACCCAGCCGTGTCCGGAAGAAATAAGTCGTTCCCTGATCACTCGGGAAACGATTCAATCCCTCCCCTTCTGGATAAGCCTTCTGATCCTCGTATTGTCCTGGTACTTTATAATAAGCGCGGCTGATGTCCCAGCTGCGCAGCTCCATTTGCTCCAACCACTGACGTTCGGACAACTCGCGAATAAATCGTCTGATGCGTTCCATTTCCTTACGCCTCCTCTACCGTCAGCTCGGCGAACTGCGTATCTTTCACATGTCTTCCGATATGAATATGGAATTGTCCTGGTTCAACGACAGGCGTGAGATCACGACCAATATATTGCAACTGCTCCGCTCCAATATGGAAGGCTACCGTCTTCGTCTCTCCAGGTTCCAAAATCACTTTTTCAAACCCCTTCAGCTCTTTGGCTGGGCGTGCTACACGGCTGACCACGTCGGATACATACATCTGAATGACTTCTGCACCTCTGCAAGACCCCGTATTGGTGACTTCCACCGATACGGTAACTGTTTCGTCTGCTGTCATCGATTCTGCACTCAGCTTCGGCACACTGTAATCAAAAGTAGTATAGCTAAGCCCATATCCGAATGGATAACGAGGCTCCAGATCCTCTTCCAAATAACGCTTGCCGCGTGAACGTTTGCCATTATAGTAAATCGGTAATTGACCCACATGCTTCGGAATGGATATCGTCAGTTTGCCGGACGGATTCACTTCACCGAACAAGATGTCCGCAATGGCATGCCCACCCTCTTGGCCTGGGTACCATGCTTCCAGAATGGCATCGGCATGTTCATCCAACCAAGGCTCGGTGATCGGGCGACCGTTGATATAAACAATGACAAGTGTTTTGCCAAGCTTGTGAATCTCTTGAATCAGCTCCAGCTGGACTCCTGCAAGCCCAAGCGTCATGCGGTCAATGCCTTCTCCACACTCCATGTCATTCCATGAGTTATCGGACACATTGGAAGCACCTGTCTTCAGATCGATCGTTCCTTCACCAAAATCACGGGCACTCGAGCCGCCAACGACCATGATGACCGTATCGGCCTGACGTGCAGTTTCTATTGCGTGCTCGAACCCTTCTCTCGAATCACCCTTGATGCGACATCCCGGTGCATAAAGCAACTGATTTTCACTATTCGAATGTGCAGCTGAGCCTTCCCCTACGTGCCCACTCTCACTTACAGCAAGCTTACTGCGGATGCCATCCAGCACCGTAGCCACTTTGGACTTCGGTTGGGGGGAAGTATAATCGCCCAACTGGTTGTAGGCTTGGTCTGCATTAGGACCAATGACAGCAATTCGGCCCGCTGTTGCCGTCGACAGAGGTAACGTTGCAGCTTCATTTTTGAGCAAGACCACACCTTCTGCAGCCAATTGGCGTGCCAGTTGAATATGTTCTTCACTGCCAATGACTTCTGCCGCTCGATCGGCATCCACATAAGGCTTCTCGAATAATCCCAGCTTGAATTTCAGTGCCAGCACTCGGCGGACAGCCTGATCCAGTACATGCATTTCAAGTTTGTCTTCCGAGATTGCTTGCACCAGATATTGTCCAAACATCTCACCGGACATTTCCATATCAATACCTGCCTGAATGGCCTGTACGGATGCTTCCAATCCATCTGCCGCCACATCATGCCCACTTGCGAGCATGTTGATGGCACCGCAGTCCGTAATCACAAGACCGTCAAAGCCCCAGTCTTTTCGTAGAACGTCATCCAGCAGTTCCGTATTAACCGTACACGGGATACCGTCGATTTCGTTATAAGCCGGCATAATGGATTGAGCACCTGCTTCAACAGCTTTGCGGAACGGATATAGATCTACTTCCAGCAGCTCACGCCAGCCCATATGCACCGGTCCCGCATTGCGTCCACCTTCCGAGCTGCCATAACCGACAAAGTGTTTCAGTGTAGCCGCTACCGCATCCTCTTGGTCCAAACGTTCGCCCTGAAGTCCTTTCACGGAAGCAACAGCTAGCTCACCAATGAGATACGGGTCTTCACCAAAGCACTCCTCAGTACGCCCCCAGCGTGGATCACGTACAACATCCAGTACCGGAGAATACGTTACCGCACCACCTTGAGCACGCGTCTCGCGAGCGACCGCACGACACATGTCACGGTACAGATCCACATTCCAGGTACTTCCCAAGAGCAGGGGAACTGGATAGACCGTCCCGTCAATCGCCATATGTCCGTGCGAGCATTCCTCTCCGATCAGAATGGGAATCCCCAGTCTGGAATGCTCTACAGCATGACGCTGAATAAGGTTTACTGCTTCTGCCCCTTCTCTGGCAGACAGTCCATTTTCAAGCGTAACACCCGTCCATGGATCTGCACGAAGTGCACCGTACAGGGAGCCTACGCCCCCCTTTTCCACCTGCTGCTTAAAGGATTCATTCAGCGTGATGTTCCCTTGATCATTCGTATATGTCTGCCAACCAAAAGGCTGGATGAGTTGACCCGCCTTTTCTTCCGTCGTCATTAAGCTCAGCAGATGTTCTACTCGCTCTTCCACGGATTTGCTTTTATCCTTATATATCATCATCCTTCGACGCCTCCACCCTATAGAAGTGATTCGGTTACTCTTTGACAGCTCCGACCGTCAGACCTTGTACAAAGTAACGCTGGAAGAACGGATATGCGAAAATAATCGGCAACGTGGCGAGAACCACCATGGCCATCCGTGAAGTATCCTGCGGGATGGATTGCATCGCCGCCAGACTCATCGAGCTGTTCGCCGAGTTCTGCTGGATGAACTGGATGCTGGACTCGATCCGCATCAGCATCGATTGCAGCGGTACGAGGTTGGGATTATCGATATATAACAGTGCATTGAACCAATCGTTCCAGTAACCGAGCGTACTGAACAATCCGATTGTCGCCAGCCCTGGCAGTGATAATGGAATGACAATTTTCATAAACGTATAGAATTCTCCGGCTCCATCAATTTTCGCGGATTCAATGACTGCATCCGGCACACTGGTTGAATAGAACGTACGCAGGATCATGATATAGAAGGCATTCATTGCGAGCGGCAGAACCAGTGCCCATATGCTATCTTTTAAATGAAGAAGTTGGGATACGACCATATAGGTCGGAATCATCCCGCCGTTGAACAACATGGTCAGAATGGCAAATATGGAGAAAAATCTCCGATAACGGAAACTCTTGCGGGAAATTGCATAAGCATACAGCGACATTAGAATCAGACTGATGATGGTACCCAGCACCGTCACCAGAATGGTTACCCCATAAGCACGCAGCAGCGTGTCTCCACTCTGCCACACAAACTGATAGGCTGCAAGACTCCATTCCTTCGGAATCAGTCGATACCCGTCACGGGCCAGTGCTTTCTCGTCCGTGAACGAGATGATCACTACAAACACGAAAGGAAATACACAGATTAAAGCGAATAGTCCGGCCAAAATATTCATAATGACGTTCCAGCCATTGGATACATGATGGAAGTCGCGTTTTTTTACGATTTGAGCCACAGTGGTTCACTCCTTTCCCTTGTCCTAGAATAGACTGCTATCTTTATCGATTTTGCGTACAACATAGTTGGAAATGATAACAAGCACGAAGCCTACAACGGATTGATATAATCCGGCAGCGGTACTCATGCCAATCTCACCACTTGTTTTCAAGCCACGATACACATACGTATCAATAACATTGGTAACGGCATACAACGTACCCGAATCCCTTGGAACCTGATAGAAGAGACCAAAGTCGGCATAGAAGATGCGACCCACAGCCAGCAACGTCATAATAATAATGATAGGTGAGAGCAAAGGAATCGTAATGTTGCGGATCTGCTGCCATTTATTGGCGCCATCGATCATCGCTGCCTCATACAGCGACCGATCAATCCCCAGAATGGAAGCGAGATAGACAATGCTGTTGTACCCGATCGTTTTCCACAAAGCTACAAACACCAGGATATACGGCCAATACTTCGCTTCCGAATACCACTGAATCGGTTCCACACCGAACCACCCAATAATCTGGTTCAACATCCCCCGGTCCATGCTCAGGAAGCTGAACGCGAAATAACCGACAATAACCCATGATAGGAAATACGGCAGGAACATACCTGTTTGATACAATTTGGCCAATCGTTTATTGACCAGCTCCGAGAGCAGAATTGCCAAACCTACAGCGAATACCAGCCCCAGAATAATAATGGCAAGGTTATAAAATAGCGTGTTTCGAGTAATCAGCCAAGCATCGTTGGTGCTGAACAGGAATTTAAAGTTATCCCAACCCACCCATTCGCTCTTCATCAGACTGGCCCAGAAGCCTTCGCGGCTGAAACGATATTGTTTGAATGCTGCTACTGTACCAACCAATGGCAAGTAGGAGAAGAAGAAGAACCAGATGGCGCCTGGCAGCACCATGAACAGCATGACTCGGTTTCTAATCAGATTTTTCAAAAATGCGGTCATATGGAGATCCTCCTTCAGGCTTGAATGAAAAAGGATCGGGCGCAACAAGCAGCGGCCCGATCCCTGAATTTACCCTTACTTATTTGCCGCTCTCCAGGCATCAAGCTGGGTTTGGGCTTCAGCCATCACTTTTTCAAGTCCGGCTTGATTGAACTTCTCAATCACTTGCTCCAAATTGTTCTCTGGGTCCAGCGTACCTGTCATCAATGCGGCCCAGTATTGCTCTTTGACATTCTGCACTGCTGTCAGTTCCGACGACACCTTGCTTGAGTCAAAGTTAAAGCTCAGAATTGGGGAATTTACACCCTCTGCATTAAACTTCTTAAACTCATCCCATTTGTTATCCGGGTCATTGTTGTTCAGATACAACAACATGTTGTTACCGAGGGAGTAAGAAGGCATATCATAGTTCTTGGATTCAGCCAGATTTTCCATGTGCGTTTCATCCACTTTTTTGTAGTGAACGCCCTCAATACCGGAATCAACCATATTGCGCAGCACTGGATCTGTATTCAACAGGTTCAGGAACTCCATTGCTTTCTCCGGATATTCGGAGTTGGCTGAGATGGCCATGATCGAACCTTGTACAGACGTGTTGGTGATGATCGCGTCACTTGCTGGTGTGGAAACTACCGGGTATCCGTAGCTTGCTGACCACTGGTTGTCCGCGAGCGGTTGTGTCTGTGCACGATCCAGGAACCAGTTGCCTGATGTAGTCAGGTCATTGGTGGAGCCTGTTGTTGCTGCCTCTGGCGATACATAACCAGCTTTGTAGTATTTGCTCATCGTTTTGAGAGCTGCTTTCATTTCCGGAGTATCCAGAATGTTCACAATCTTGTAATCTGTCGTATCCAGCTTGATTGCCATTGGCAAGTTCTGAATGACGTAGTCGTAAGGAACATAAGGAACAAAGTTTTTATCCATTCCAAATGGAGTCACGCTTGGCTCATTTTCCTTGATCGTTTTGAGCAAAGGCTCCAGACTGTCCAACGTACGGATATTGGAGATGTCCATTTTGTATTTATCAAGCAGCGTTTTGTTGAAACGCCATACCTCTTGTTGAGGCAGCTCCTTGTTGGCCGGAATTCCGTAATTGTGTCCGTCTACTTTCGAACCGCTCAGGAATGCAGGATCAATGGTTTTAATAAGATCCTGACCGTATTTCGGGAGCAAGTCATCCAGCTCTAGGAATGCGCCCTTTCTGGCATTTTGAACATAATCGAATCCGCCTGAAGAGGTGAACAGGATGTCCATTGGCTCACCGGATGCTACGTTAACTTGCATTTTTTGCGGATAGTCACCCCAGTCAACCATTTTCATCGTTACTGTGGCATTAATTTTTTCTTTCGTGTACTTGCTGACTTCTTCCATCACTTTATTAACATCTTTCTGAGGGGTACCGATCGTGTACCAGATCAGCTCGACAGGATCCTCTCCTGCTTCTCCTGATTCTGAAGCATCCTTGCTTCCTCCACAGGCGCTAAGAACGAGTGTAACCGCCATCAACAATGCAAGTACGAGAGAAAAACTTTTTCTTTGTTTACTCATTTCCTTGATCCTCCCTTTTCGTGTTCCCTTTAGCTCTACAAACTAACTGCTTTAACCTTATCGAATGAAAGCATTTTCAAAAAGAAGATAAACTTAATATTTCGAGGTACAAATTAAAGAGAAATCAGTAATGATTCATTAATTTGTACCTATTTGAATAAATCGCTTACATCAAAAAGACATACTGAGTAACATTTGGCATCAACTCCATTGCATGCCCTCCTGTCCCCAGAATGTCTCATTTATTTCAGTCCACTGGTCCCATCGGTGATCCACTGAAAATTATCCAAAAACCTTAAAATCGGTTGGTGAAATTCCCACATACTTGCGGAACTGTTTATAGAAATATCCGGTCTCCCAGTACCCAACATTCCTTGCGATCTCATGCACTTTCAGATTCGAATTGCGCAGCTGTTCCTTGGCACGTTCAATCCGGTATTTATTGATATATTCGGCAAAAGTCTCCCCCGTCTCCTTATGGAACAGTTGTCCCAAATATACCGGATGAAGATGGTAGTGTGCACCCAGCAGCTTCAGGGAAAGCTCTTCTGCGTAATGTTTGTCAATATGTTGTAGCACCTGGTTGACGATCGGATTCTTTAAATCCTGAAGTAGAGACTGAATTGTCTCCGTTCCAACCTGCTGCAATGCCTGCACGAGCTCATCAAAGGTTCCGCTGTCCAATACAAGGCGAAGTCCACGTTGGTAAATAGCCGATTCATCCGAATGTTTGATGCCCTCCAATTCCATCTTGAAGCGAATGACCACTTCCAATGCGATGTTCTGCAACTCAGCCGGAGTAACCCCGTCGCGGTGCTGTTCAAAATCGACCCGAATTCGCTCCGCAAGCAGCTCTGCATTACGGGATAGAATGAGCTTCGCGTACTCCTTCCAATCGATCGAGAAGGAAGAAGCAGAGCTTCCACCCTTCTCCAATATGGCATGATCAATCACTTTGAGATCGGGATAGATCATCACATACTGGAGCGCCTTTTTCGCCTCCTGATAGCTTGCAGGAGCATGGTGAAGTCCACGCATCAGACTTCCTGCCCCAATCAGAACAGCAGGATGTGTTTCACACAGCGCAGCGGATAATGCCTGAAGGCACTCCATAAACTTCTCTTTCTCATCCTCACCTGCATGCACATTGGCAACAATGACGATATCTCCATCGATATCATGAAATACGTTCACATAGGACTTTTCCTTGAGCATACCCTCCACTCGCTCGAACATGCCAGATACTTCCCCTTTAGTGCGCAGTATAGCTACTGCAACATCAGGTGCATCCAGCGAAAGATTCAAGAACTGTGCACGTTCCTCGAATTCCGTGGCCGCAATCTGCCCCGTCAGCCATCGATGAAGGATGTTGTCTTTCAGAATCTGAACACCATAAGAATCATCTGTTTGAGGAGACAACGCATGGTCCAGCTTGGAAGCCGTATTGCGAAGCGTCGATTCCAGTTCTTCCACATTGATCGGTTTGAGCAGGTAATTTTCGATGCCCAGCTGCATGCCCTCTTTCAAATATTCAAACTCATTAAAACCACTTAGAATAATTACCTTGATGTCAGGCTGCAATTGCCTTGCTTCCCGAATCAGATCCAGACCATTCATGAATGGCATGGATATATCCGTGATCAGTATGTCCACAGGCTGCGCAGACAAGGCGTTTAATGCGGCCTGTCCATTGCCAGCATGGCTTACAATTTCCATATCGAACGACGACCAATCCAAAATATCGTACAATCCTTCAATGATGAACGGTTCATCATCCACAATAAATACCTTGTACATATTAAATACCTGTCCCTTCTGTATGAGGATAACGAACCCTGATCAGGGTTCCTTCTCCGAGTGTACTCTCTATCGTGATGCCGAATTCCGGTCCATACAGGAAACGCAAACGGGTGTGAACGCTGCGCAGTCCGAACATTTTACCAGACTCTTCCGGACGTTCTAGTTCTTCTAAAATTTCAGTCAGGCGCTCAGGCTCAATGCCTTTACCGTTATCTCTGACCTCTACCTGCAAAGCATCGCCCAGTTCTTCAACAACGATCGTTAATTGATTATCCGAACGTTCTGTCTGAATGCCGTGCACCACATAGTTCTCAATAATCGGCTGCAGGGACAGCTTGACCACAGGATGCTGGTTATGAACGGGGTCCAACTGAATTGTATACATGAAAATGTCCTTATATCTGATCCGGAACAATTCCAGATACAAACGGCAAGCTTCCATCTCATCCTTGAGCGTATAATTTTTCTTCTGTTGAACAAGGCTCTTGAATAACACGGATAAACTGTAAATCATCTCACCGACATCCTTCGCCCCCTGCGAAATCGCCCTCATTCGGATGACCTCCAGCGTGTTATAGAGAAAGTGAGGATTAATCCGTGCCTGGAGAGCGACCAGTTCTGTCTCCTTTTGTTTGATCTCGGCTTTGTAGACGCGTTCAATATATTGATTAAGTTCATCCAGCATATCGTTGAAACTGTGCGAGATCTGTCCAAGCTCATCATCACGGGCATCATCGATGCGTGCTGTCAGGTTGCCGTATTTCACCCTTTGGGTGAAACGAATGATTCTGCGAGTGCGTTTGGCAAAATTAATAATGAAAAACGCCGGAACCAGCACTGCAAACAGGATACATATGATGCTAATCGAAACGATTGTATTGCGTGTACCCGCATAGGCCTCAGCCATCTCATCCACAGGAACCGTGCCAACGACCACATATCCCTGATCCGCCGAGACAAACTTGTTCACATACATATTTCGTTCCTTTTTCATCGAATCCATATCTGTCTGATCAAACAGGGAATCAGCCACATTGATATACGGGTACTTCTTGCCGTAATAGTTACTGTTGGAATCGAACAATACTGTACCCTTGGCTGACAGCACCACAATTTCTCCCTTGAGATTACTTTCATAACTATCCAAAGCGTTGCCAATACCTGCTGAGTCAAAGAACACAAGGAACTGGCCCAAATTTCGAAGGGTCTGTGTATCGTTGATAGGCACACGAATCGCATACAGCGCCGGGTCCCATTGATCAATTTCTTTACGAATCCAATAGTTAGGTGCGCTGATATTCGGTGTCTCCATCGCCATCACGTCAGGAATATAGGAATGAGCCACATTGGTGTTTAGCTTTCTGAACTGCTTATGTTGATTGAAGCTGGACAGATCCTGTCGCTCGGCACTATATAACATCACTTGATTGATATCCGAATTGCGATCCATGATATTTTGAAAATGTTTCAGTACATCAGCTGAATAATCATCCTGATTCGCATAATAGCCATTCGTCAGATGCTGTACATACTCGGCGTACGTGTGGTTCATCAGATAGGTGATATTGGCTGATAAGGCCTCATTCTGATGCATATCCCTCACCATGTTTTGCACCGATTCATACTGCTGATGAATATATCGGTCAACACTCTCCATGGCCGCTTTCTGGATCGCCAGCTCTCGGCGAATCGTGGCATCGGACACTGACAGGAAAATGATATAGGACAAGGTAATAATCGTTACAATCGAAATCATGGAGAAGATGAACAGCATCTTCATAAACATATTATTTTTAAAGAAATTTTTGTAAACGCTAACAATTTTCAAGTCACATGTTCCCCCCGATGCTGTTTTCCTGTCTAAATTATATCATTTGCCTTCTAACATTAACTTGTCACCTCGAACTTTTCTTTAGTTTATACCTGTTTTTCTTTAATTTAGCCCTATTTGAAAATGCTTTCATGCCCTATCGTTAACCATAAGTTTATTTTTGTGTAAAAGAATACCTTACATTCATTCGACTTGAAGGAGGAACAACATGACACGCAAACACAAACCCAAAGGCCTTATCCCCAAAGTAACCGCAATGGTTCTCACTTCGGCTCTGCTTGGACAAGTCATTGCCTCATCCGTTTATGCCGGAGACACGCTTCCTTACACAGGTGACAGCGCCAAGGGAGTAAATCAGCCATATCAGCATGGCTACACCGCTGCCCAGATTCTGAATTGGACACCCGAAAGTGATATCCATGGTGATCTGCTTCGTGCTCATGTACCTTTGCAGCCACGTAACGATGCCTTTGCGGCTACGCAGGCTTATCCTGAACTCAGCCCGGACACCCAGCTGTTTACGATGAGTGGCGATTATGGCAATTCATTCTTTGACAGCACCCCGTACACTAATGAATTCAGCGAATACCTCTTTAATTATTGGCAGTACACAGATTATTATAGCTATTGGCATGGTATGGCTTCTGCTGGCGTGCCTGAGGAATTGTATGACCCTAATAAGGAATGGACGGAAAAGTACTTTGAGTTTGGCATTTTAAACATTCCGAATCCAGCCTACACCAATGCTGCACACAAAAACGGTGTCCGTTCCATCGCCAACATCTTCTTCTCAGACAACGATCGTGGACCACAAACCTACAAGCAAATGCTTGTGCAAGATGAACAAGGGAATTTCCCTGTCGCTGCAAAGCTGGTCGAGATGGCAAAGTATTATAATTACGACGGATACTTCTTCAATCAGGAGGAGGTTGCCAAAGGCGTTGCGCCTGAAGACATTACTTCCTACAAGAAATTCATGAAGTATTTAAGAGACGAAGGACTATATGTTCAGTGGTATGACTCCACCATCAATACAACAGGCAAAATTCAATACCAGAACCAGTTTAATGGACTTAACAGCCCTTTTGTGCAAGATTCTGCATTAGGCAGAGTCTCGGATTCGATCTTCCTGAATTACGTGTGGAACCATGACATGCTGCGCGATTCGCGCGATCATGCCCTAGATTTAGGTCTTGACCCACTGGAAACGGTATTTGCCGGTATCGAAGGTGGGAATGACCAGTTTGGCCGTTGGAAGCAACTCTACGATCTGCGTAACAATCTGGATGAGAACGGTCAACCGATGAACAGTATTGCAACGCTTGGTGCCGACTTTACCCATAATGCCCTGGATGAAGAAATGGGCGATGGCAGCACGAATCATAGAGCCGAAGATAAGTACCAATGGATGACCTTTGTGCGTGACCGCGCTTGGTGGTCAGGTCCGAATCAGGACCCAACCAATGCACGCCGTACGACATCCGTTGATCTATCCGACGTGTATGCTTCTGGTGCAAAGTGGGACGGCATCGCCGCTTACCTCACCGAACGCTCCGTTATTCATGGCTCCAATTTTGTGACCAACTTCAATACAGGCCACGGTCTGAAATATTATGAGGGCGGAACCGTCTCCAATGCAACCGAATGGTCCAATATTAATATTCAGGATATCCCGGTCACCTGGCAGTGGTGGATGGATAGTCAAGGTGACAAACTCACTGTTGATTTTGACTATGGTCCAACCTATGAAAAAGGTGCTCGTTATACTTATGATTCCGTTGGTGCGTTCACTGGCGGCAGTTCTCTTGTCGTAAATGGAAGTCTGAATACGGACAATTTCCTACGTCTGTACAAGACGGATCTGTCGATCAACGCCCAATCCAAATTGGAACTCACCTATAATAAACCGTCTGTCAACGACGCTTCCTCCATGTATGTCGGACTGATATTTGAGGATGAGCCAACCAAAGTGGTCAAAGTCAAAGTGCCAGATTCAGGTCAGCACACGGCAGACTGGAAGACTACTTCACTCGATCTGAGTGCATACCAAGGGAAGACCGTTGCAGCTTTTGGTCTATCCTTCAATCCTAATGGTACTACGATTGAAAAATATCAGATGAACATTGGTGAGATTCGTATATCCGACGGTTCTGCCGCCAAACCGAATGCTCCAACCGGATTCCATATTGCCAAAGCACTGACCAACACCGATGAGTTGGTTGTCGAATGGGATATCGAGGACTATTCGAAGGTTAAGCAATATAATCTGTATGAGAACGGCGCATATGTCGGCGGCGTGTATGACTCCACATTTTATATTAAAACGCTCAAACATCCCGCTGGCGAATTGTCCATTCGTGCTGTAGGCGCAGATGGTACCGAGAGTGAAGCAACCGTCCTGTCCTATGATCTTAATGCAGCTGTTCAGGACATTGATGTGAAATTCAAGAACAATGGCGATGCTATTGTCAGTTGGAAAAACCCGAAGAAGAACCCAGGTAAAGAGCCGATCCAGCTTACACTCCAAACGGAGTACACGAAGGAACCTTTCACCAAGACACTTCAGGTCAAAAAAGGAAAACAGTCTGCCATTCTGACAGGCCTGCCGACCAATGGTGAACATTACGTCCTGGATATTGCCATTGGCAAACAGAATCCAGTCACTACGACCGGACAACTGGCAGATACTCAGATTACACCATATGCCAAGGAAAAGGTTACGGTAAAGGATGGAAAGTATACCCTCGCATTGCCTGATTTGGAGGATTGGTACAAAATCTATGTCTATGAAAATGAGGTAGCACGCGAATTCGGAGTAACTTACGTTTCGCAGAAATTCCCTTATATCATTCGGGGTAGAACGAAGCTGAGTGAACTGACATTCACGCCTGCATCCAGCACCAGCTCCCTGAAGCTCGTTATCGAAGATTATGCTGGCAATAAAGCAACGACGATTCTGCGATAAAAGATTCACAAGAAATCAATTCAGCCCTTTCGCTTCCCTACAGGAAGCCGGAAGGGCCTAATTTATGTTTGGCACTACCCTTGAACTTTCTGCTGTTCCAACAAATAAAATATATAATCGGTTGGCACACCGGTATAACCTTGCTGTCTCAACATCGCGGTCACATTGCCCCGGTGATACGTCCCGTGGTTGACAACATGCTGTAGAATGTCCGAAAAATGTGTTTCCATTTTACCGTATTTCGGATGCTCGATTGTCATTTTTTTGTCCGGGTCAGGCGTATGCCGCAGTAAATCGCGGAAACGTTCGGCAACGCTGCCAAACAGCTCACGCATCTCATTCACGGTTTTGCCCAGTGCTTCTTCTGTCCAGCCCGAGATTTTCGGGAAAATCTCCTCGTTCGGAACTTCCGCGAGCACGAGCATATAGAGCTGTTCAAACAAGTACATGTGTGCACATGTTTGTGATACGGATGGGAACACGCTCGTCACTTCCGCATGGAATACTTCCTTCGGGAGTTGCTCCAGGTGTGCAAACAATCGATCATTTGCCCAAACATGATAATCATACAGTCGGTATGGTTGTTGAAGCATCGATAAATTCACCTTCCCCTTCTTCACATGGTTTGGCTGCCGCAGCTGTGTCTTTATCATATAACAAGTTCGCTGACAAATGTTGTCAACAAACTTCAATTCGGATCGTTTTCATAATGTTTGGCGATACCGTATGCCTTTTCCTGAATCCGCCGCTTCAACTCCAGTGGTTCGCGGATGCGAATGGCCGTGCCGAACGTCAGAAGATATGTCGGTAGGTATTTGTTCATCGTCGGAGCATCGATCAGAAACCGTGCCTCCCGATCGGTTCGTTCCGTCAAATAGTGGCGCAGATGCCAGTGGTTGCAAACCGCATTAAGCGTGTCAGGATGTCCCTCAATACGGATAACCGTCATCGGACCATCTGCCTCCCGTCTCTGGTTGGACTGCTCACAGAAAAATGCGGATGCAGAGAAAGACTCCGGCTTGTCAAACCTCGCTTCGGTTGACTCCAGCTGTTCGATTCGTTCGACGCGAAACGTCCGCATCGCCTGCGACCGATGGCAGAACGCGACAACGTACCATTCGTTTCGGTCATACGCTAGGCCATATGGATCGACTTCACGTTCGTCAGCCTGCTCCGCATTCGCTTTGCGATAGACCATACGGACCGTTTGCCCGTCTTTCGTGGCTTGTTCCAAGTCCCGCAACAACGGAACAACAGAAGGGGCACGCGCTGAAGAAACGACATCCAAGCTGCTCTGCTGGCGAGACAGATCGTGGCGCTGCTCCTCGTGCAGTCCGTTCTCCACCTTCTTCAACGCATACTCCAGCTCCTGCACATACGGATAGCCAGCACCTTGGGCAAATTTAAACGCATCCACAAGTGCCTTCAACTCTACAGCGTTGAAGAATAATGGCGTTTCCTTGAAATTTTCCAGAATACGAATACCGCCATCATGGCCTGATTCCGCAACGACTGGAACGCCACTGGCGCATAATGCGTCGATATATCGATACACGGTGCGGACGCTAATCTCCAAACTGTCCGCGATCTGAGCGGCGGTGAGCTTTCTTCCAGATCGCAGCATCCAAAGCATGGACAGCATGTTATCCCATTTTGCCATCGGGAGCACTCCTCTTTTCCTTGAAAGAATAAAAGACGAGTCTCCTTTGATTTAGGTGACTCGTCTTTTGGGTCATTATTATAAAAGTTATGAGGTTCCCTTTTGTTTGCTTGCCTGCATCTGCTGGGCAAACCTCATCATCTCTTCAAACTCTTCTTCGGATACGGCATCGCCGTCGGCGCCTATGTCTTGTACAATCGGAATTTCGGGTTTGGCTTTGGTTCCTTTGCCGTATGTACGGGAACGGGTTCCAGCTGCACCAGCAGCCTGTTTGCCTTTGACCTTGGCTTGGTCACGAATGTATTGTACCGCCTTCTCATAGGAATTCACCTGTTTGAGCAGCATGTTGGAGGCAATGGCCTCAACAAAGTTACGGTTAATTCTTTGCTCACCACCGGATACAAGCAATGCCATCAAATAATGAATCAGCACATTGATCACTTCACCAGGCAACTTGTAGCTGAGGTCGATCTTCTCAAAAATGTCCACCAGGTTGTCCGGTACGGCACCAGGGAAGAACGTCTGAAGCAATCGTGTGTAGGGCTCATTACGCAGCATCATGTTGTATTGATGAATATCACACTTGGTCGAAAATTGTGGTGGCACTTCGACGTAGTATTCCATCTGTACCACATGTTCGACAGGCGGTTCACCGGAATCCTCTTTCCGCTCAGGCTCCTCCATATGCTGTCTGAGGGCAACAACCTTCGCTGCCTGCACCGTCTGCTGCTCATGTCGCTTCTTGGTCTGTCTGAACTGCAGGCTTGCCTTGTGTTGAAGATCATCCAGCACGAGCTGCCCCTGAGGGTTAAAGATATCATCTTCATCCAACAATCGACATACATCCTGTACGCTGAGATTGAACTTGTTCACCACATAATTCACAATGCCGAGCTGTTCGTGGTCGAACCGCAATTGCTCCACATGACGGCGATTGACCGACTCACGCGGAAAACGCAATATAATGTCGGCATAATTCAGGCTATTCTCTTCCGCTGCACCACTTATCCCGCTGCGCTGAGCCGAAGTTGACACTTCCGACAACGCCTGTTCCAGCTCATAATCAATGACATGCGTATTCAATTCAAATATATCGTAAAAAGGAACGGAAATATTCTCTTTATTTGCTGCCGGGTAAGGCGCGTCACCGCTCTCTATCGCCGAAAAACCGGAACGTAGTGAGAGTACGGCGAACTTGCCGATTTTGTCACGAAGCAACAGTGTCAAATGCTGTGTACGGAAAAATTCTGCCGGAGAGAGCGGAGGTTGCAGCTCATATTCATAAATGTAGTCGTCATTTTCCGGAATATACAGTCGTGAAGTCTGAAGCAAACCAACGGCTTCAAGCTTGGATGCCTGCTCCACCAAATATTTGCGCCCTTTCTCGCTAGGCTCGAGTCCCAGCGTCATGAACAGCCTCCGTTGCTGTTCAAGCGGCGAGTAACCGACCTGTTCACCGGGAAGATGCTGAAACAGCAGTCGATACAAGCCTATCGCAAAGGCACCTACCATTGGCTGATACGCTCCGGTGAGCATGCGGTCATCCAGGGCACTAAGTCCAAACTCCCTGTATACGCAGTAGCGATGATGTTCAGTATAATGGTGCAAATTCTTCATGCGCATAGCTTGATCTCCTTCTCCCCAAAAGTATGTTTATCTATTCTATCATAAATGTCCGATCCTCAAATGCTCAAAAACAGGTAAAAAACGGACCTGTTCTCGCTCCGTTTCGTCCTAGGTCGACAGCATTCACGTTTTCGCAGAGTTGCTAGATTACTATAAAAGCTACAGCCTTAGAACACAAGTGAACATATGGAGAAATGTTATCCATATATATATGAGACATGTCCAAATAATCATGCACATTTTTTGGACTGCATGCCAAAAAGCCTTCCCTTTGCACTCGTAAGCGTTTACGACAAAGGCAAGACCTTTACGGAAAATGCAGTCCAGCGTTTGCTGCCATTTGGCTAGCCGATCAAAACATTTTGTACCCACCCAGACGAAGTTTGCGAATGGCCCAGCCACTGATGAGCGCTCCAGCAAGTCCAGCTACGCCCGTCATATAGTCTACAATATGGAAAGATCCCAAATGCGACATCAGCGATGCCGTATGATCCCATAAGGAATACACGACGACAGGCAGAATGACAATAATGAACAGATAGGAAGGAAACCAGGTTGTCTTCATCAGCATATTCAGAATGAAACCGATACCAAACATCATAACGAAAAATAACACCATCAATACCAGCACAGGTATAAACTGCATCGGGTGACGTTCACCTCTTCTTTCACTGACTCGGTTTCTCTTACTACGGATAGTAGATAGTGTACCGCAAAAAATGTGGCGAAGCAACGAACTTTCTGGACAAATTTCCCTATATTCACCTTCTCTTCATTTGCCCTTCTGCTTCCTGTTGGGATACAATGAAGACGATAAAGTACTCAACCGTCCCTTACCGGGATTTGGAAATATAACCTGCAGGAGGAATCAATTCAATGAACGAAGCCGCATCAACACTGGAGGGCTGGTACGCCCTGCATGACTTCCGCTCGATTAACTGGGCGGCCTGGAAAGCAGCAGATGATGAGGAACGCGCCGTAGCACTGGACGAGCTTCAGGCATTCTGGAAGGAATGGAAAGCTGTAGAGGATTCATCCAAAGGAAGCACTGTCGTATATACCGTTGTGGGACAGAAGGCTGACCTTGTCATGATGCACTTGCGTGAAACGCTAGAAGATCTGAAAGCCGTTGAGAACGCGTTCAACAAAACGATGTTTGCCCAATACACCACCAAATCATATTCTTATGTCAGTGTAGTGGAACTGAGCAATTATCTTGGCAAAGAGGGCGAAGACCCTATGCAGAACCCGGAAATCATCGCTCGTCTCAAACCGGTCCTGCCACAGCGGCAATACATCTGTTTCTACCCGATGAACAAAAAACGCGAGCTGAATGACAACTGGTACATGCTGTCGATGGACGAGCGTCGTACGATGATGCGCAGCCACGGCATGATTGGCCGCAGTTACGCTGGCAAAGTGAAACAAATCATTACCGGTTCCGTTGGTTTCGACGACTGGGAATGGGGCGTTACATTGTTTGCGGATGATGCACTTCAGTTCAAGAAGCTCGTTTACGAGATGCGCTTTGACGAAGTCAGTGCCCGTTATGGCGAATTCGGCTCTTTCTATGTGGGAAGTCTGCTGAACGAAGCAACATTGGAAGAGATGCTCAAGCTGTAAATCGGATAAATCACAAAAAGCACCGCGACACCTCCATTAAGGATAGGGTCAGCGGTGCTTTTACGTTTTCGAATGAATATGAAATGTTCAATAATAAATGGATGCCTCAGGTTCTTTTGGATAACGTGATTGCTTAATCCTGATCCTCTTCATCAACCGCTTTCAGAGATTCCAAAAACTCAGCCGTTGCCCGGTCACGGTCACGTCCCTTCTCCTTAAGCCGCTCAATGGCAGGCAAAATGAGAATATCCACTTCCTTCTGAACGATATAAGCCAGATCATACTGATCCTGTTCCTCCAGATAACCGCCAACCTGCATCAGGGCGTTGTAACGATCCAGTTCTTCGCGTGTGAGTAGTCCTCTGACCTGAACACTGCAATGTCTCATCCAAAAAACCGCCCTTTCTTCAGTACCAAGGGAATGCCACCGATGATAAACAAATACCGGAGATCCACCAGCTTTTTCAGCTGAGCCGCCTTCCAACCCTTGTATTTCTTACCGCCTACGACGGCGATAGCTTCACCTTTCCCCAGTGATGCAACTGTACCTTTACTTGTAAATACAAAAGGCTGCGGCTGCTTTTTGCGGATGGCAGCGACAACGTTTTTGGCACAGTTAACACCTTGCTGCATCGCGATCTGAGCTGTTGGTGGATATGGACGCCCTTCGTTGTTGAACACGAGTGAATTGTCACCGATGACATAGACGTGCTCATGCCCTGGGGCACGAAGGAATTCATCGACCTTCACCCGTCCGCGCATCACTTCAAGGCCTGCCTGTTCAAGCAAAGCATTTCCACGAATACCGCCGGTCCATACGACCGTTGCTGCATCGAGTTTTTCTCCTTCACCCACAATGACTCCGTCTGGCAGACATTGCTTGATCGGAACACCGATTTTGAAAGTAACGCCTTTTTTCTTCAACACGTTCATTGCATGCTCAACCAGTTCCGGATCAAAGCCCGGCAGAGCTGAAGGCGCTGCTTCAACATTATAGATGTGCACATTTTTGGGATTCACGTCGAATTCCTTGCAAAGCTGAGGAATGCGATCCGCAAGTTCAGCCACGAATTCGACACCACTGAAGCCAGCCCCACCCACAACAAAACGAATGCGGTTACGTTTATTATCGTTTTTGTACATGGCAAACTGATATTCGATATGCTCGCGAATCATTCTGACCGAGTTAATACTGCGAATTGTCATGGCATGATCGAGCATGCCTGGAATACCAAAGGTCTCCGGTTCCCCACCCAATCCAATAATCAGATAATCATAGGATAACGTGCCATCCTCCAGAATAATCTTCCGATCCTGCAGGCGGATCTCCTTCACCGAAGATTTGACCAGATCAATCTTGAACTCGTCAATCAGCTTCGAAATCGGGACCCGTGCATGTTCAATGGTATCTGTGCCAGCTGCCGGCATATGTAGATGTGTAGTGATATAATGATAATCATGCCGGTTCACCAATGTGACATCGGCCTCGTTATAGTTCAATTCCTTCTGCAGCCGCTGGGCTGTCAGAATCCCGCCATAGCCCGCGCCGAGGATGACGATTTTGGGAATACTGCTCATGTCTATACCCCTTCCAGTTTCGCTCGCATCAGCCATTCGATTGTTTTGTTGTAAAAAGGCTCTTACTTACCCATATTGATGAGGTCTTATCCATTATGACGACAAATGTTAACTTCGCGAATTTATTTGAACTTTTTGCATGCAAGTTATCGATTAAAATTGTGAAATTATACACAAGATTCAACAAAACGCGGGTATTGTCTTCACATTACAAATTGGGGCTAAATTAGACAAAAAAACACATAGTACAGGTCAAGGATATCTGTATTTCTGGCAAAGATCAAGGTTTTTTTTGTTATTTTTCATAACCTTTCATTTCCAATTTCATCCTATTCTCACCTGATCTTCATCTATTGTTCCCAGATTCATCAAACTGCCAACTTTGCAACCCAGTTTACACCGTTTATAATGAAAAAGACAGTTCAGCAACAAACGCTGGTTACCATTCGTACCCGGCTTTATTATTTCTGTTAACTACCTATTAAAATAAGAAAGGTGTTGTTGATTCTTGACTGCACAAACTGCCGGTCATGACATGACCGATTTACTTATTATTGGTGGCGGCCCTGCGGGTCTGTTCGCCGCGTTTTACGGAGGGATGCGTCAGGCATCTGTTACTTTGGTTGAAAGTATGCCACAACTTGGTGGACAACTTGCCGCCCTCTATCCCGAAAAATTCATCTATGATGTAGCCGGGTTCCCGAAAGTTACCGCTCAGGAACTGGTGAATAATCTGGTGGAGCAAATGAGCCATTTTAACCCGAACATCCGTCTTGAGGAAAAGGTCGTATCCGTAGAGAAATTAGAAGAACGTCACTTCGTTGTAAAAACCGATGTGAATGAATATCACGCCAAAGCCGTAATTATCACTGCAGGTGTGGGTGCATTTGAACCCCGTCGTCTGGAGCTTGAGGGCGCGGCCAAATTCGAAAAAACCAATCTGCACTACTTCATCAGTGACCTGAACGCCTTTGCAGGCAAAAGAGTACTGATCAGTGGTGGCGGTGACTCCGCTGTAGACTGGGCGCTTATGCTTGAGCCAATCGCTGAGCAAGTAACCCTGATCCATCGCCGCGACAAATTCCGCGCGCATGAGCACAGTGTCGAAAACCTGATGAATTCCAAGGTAAACATCGTTACACCTACCGAAATTACGGAACTTCACGGTGAAGACAGCATTACCAAGGTTACTTTGGCTCACGTTAAAACGAAGGAAACACAGGAAATTGAAGTCGATGATGTAATCGTCAATTTCGGCTTTGTCTCTTCCTTGGGACCTATCGCAGAATGGGGCATCGAAATTGATAGCAATTCCATCGTGGTCGATTCCCGCATGGAAACTTCGATTCCGGGTATCTATGCTGCCGGAGATATTACAACTTATCCAGGCAAGCTGAAGCTGATTGCTGTCGGATTCGGTGAAGCACCAACCGCAGTCAACAATGCCAAGGTTTACTTCGATCCAGACGCCAAGTTGTCCCCGGGACACAGCAGTAACATGAAGCGATAATTCCTAATGGAATCATATAGAACATAAAAGACACAAAAAAGGGTATCTTACTCCTGAATGAATTGAAGATCAGGAGGGATACCCTTGTCTTATATATGCCCGCTGTGTAACGGTCTGGTTGTACCGGAGCAGGCTTGTCCCCACTGCCTTCAGGGACTGTCAGAATGCGGCAAATTGGACGATTACACCGGACCATACAGCCCCTACGTCATTCACACTTCCTCTGACACGGCAGACGAAGCCGAAAACGTTTGCAATCATATGATGTACTGTCACCATTGTCAAACAAGCACACTGTGGCCTGTCAATCTATGGGACATGTCCGGAAACCTGTAACATTGCCTGCAATGAGGATCTCTAGTGAAGAATGGCAGATACGTCGGTACCCAGTTTGCGCTTATGGATTTCTGCCAACAGCAGTGCGATGAAATCTCGTTCGAGATTCAACTCAATCGCCTTATGGTAGGAATCCAACAACATCTCATCGGATAACATAGCCATTTCCCGCCACAACCTTTCCTTTTTTTTCCTCAAAACTATCATATCAGAGATTTATAAAGAGAACAAGCGTTCTTGTTATCCACAACGTCATGTGGAAATCCTGTGTATAGTTTGTTGATAAATGGTAAAAATGTTGACTGATCAACGTGGATAGTGTGGACAGTATTTATACACAGGACCGTAGCTTATCAAACAGAACGATTATCATAGCGTTTTTTTTAGAATAAATTCATAGTTTCAAGAGTTGATGCGAGTAAATTACCCTTTTTTGTTAAATTCCAAACGTTTTCCATCTAGTTTCCTTCTATATTACTATCGGATTTTCTTTGGATTTTTTTAGCTTTTGTCACCATTTTCATTGCGGTCTGGTGTTCACTTCCAAAATCCATATCTTTCCTGAATGATCCAGTCCATAATCGAAGCCGAGCTGTCCCACACCTGGGAACTGTCTTTCCATAATATGCGTACAGGTAAGTGTCAGTGAACGCATCTCGCGACGTTTATGTTTTCCAGAAATATGAGGAAGAGACAAACCGAGCGCTCTCCTACCGGACAGCATCGTTCCTCCTTTGCTAAGATTGGTCACGACCAGTCCTGGACGAGCGAGCCGTCCCACTATTGAACGGAATACCCAGCCTCTTTCCGTCTTGACGACTTTGACTCTGTAATCGACAGGTCTGCCTTGAATGGTGGCCAAATGAATGCCTTGCTGGATCAGGTATCTCCGTCTGGCTTTTACACGGATTAGAGAACGGTACATCTGATTAAACTGAGTAAAAGAACGGGTTATTTTCATATGAGTGTACCGATAGACGCCTCCGCTTGCTGATACTCTAATGACACCGTAACCTCCACCACCAACAATAGGTTTGATATACACCATTCCATAATGACTAAGCATGTTTAGCAGATTCCCCGAGTTGAACGCCTTCGTCTGTGGGATGTGGACAGCAGCTACCGGATATTTCAACAGCGCCGCTGTCTTCAGCCATTTGCTTGCAAGCTGTCTCGACATGGGTTGATCTCCTTTCGTGAACAATAGTCCTTCCTTATACATACTCAACAGAAGCCGTGCTTTCTTGGATGTCTGTCCAAGGCTAGGGCCCCTTTTCCTTTGATATAGTCCATCAGCTTGGTTCAAGGCCGGAACAGGCGCCTGGTTTGCTTTTCAAACGCATCAATCTATCGTATGCTACTAAGGAATGGTTTGGAGAGGCTTAAATATGAGGATCTAAGGAGCGTTCAGAAGACATGGAATCATTTTTTAAATCACTGTATGGCGTAGCCTATTTTGCAATTTCTATCGTTCTGGTAGCCATTACGGTACTTCTATTCGTTACAGGTATTCGACTGTTTATGAAGAAAAGCAATCGCGGTTTTGCTGTAAGTTGTATTCTGTTTGCCTGCTTTATCGTCTTCATCATTGTGGTCATGCTGACCACGCCCTTCTCCTCGACGCCTCCGGGTTCACCGGAAGCCATGGCTGCCTTGCTGAAAGTCGGGTAGATTAACCTCTGTAGAAGGAGATGCTTATGACACATAACGAAATACTCGGAATCATCGATATCGGTTCCAATTCCATTCGTCTGGTTATTTATGAACTCGACCAGGATGGAGCCTATCGCATCATTCATGAAGACAAATATGCCGCTCGTCTAAGCAATGTGGTTGAACAAGACGGAACCATCCTGCGACATTCACTTGACAAGGCCATTACGATTTTGCGACAATTCAGGGCTACTTGCGAAGCATATCAAACCAAGCTTATCCGGGCTGCAGCTACGGCAGCCATTCGGAATGCAGGCAATGCCCCAGAAATTATAGGTTGGTTGGAAGCCGAGACGGGACTTACCATCGAATGTGTATCCGGTGATCAGGAAGCCTATTACGGTTTCCTAGGTGTCACTCAATCGATTGATATTGCAGATGGTTACGTCGTGGATATTGGCGGCGGCAGTACCGAGATCACTGTATTCCGTGATCGAAAAAGACTGCACAGCATCTCTCTGCCTATTGGTGCGGTTAACTCACATGCCCGTTATGGTGGGGAAGATCAGTGGACTGAGGCAAATGCGGCTGCACTATGTAATGAAGTTATACAGGCATTAAGCGATCAGGATTGGGTTACACAGCATCCCGGACTACCTCTCATTGGACTTGGTGGCACCATGCGTACACTGGCCAAAGTGGAGCAGAAGAGAACACAATACTCACTACCAGTTACGCATCATTATGAAATCGGTGCAGAAGAGATGGATAATATCGCTCGTTCTTTGCCACATCTAACCTCGGCACAACGCAAGAAAGTTCCCGGACTTGCCAAGGATCGTGCCGACATTATTGTTCCAGGTGTACTTATATTGCGGACGGTCTTCCGAATCATCCAGGGGGATCGTTATGTCGTGAGCGGAGCGGGATTACGGGATGGTTTGCTAAGGGATCTCCTGGCTGAAGGTAAGCCAGTCGTGCCAGATGCGCTGCGAGACAGCATTCGCAACTTCATTCATTTTGGTCCACCCATTCCGGAGAAACGTCTGAATCGGATTCACCATGATGCACTTACCCTGTATACCGCCTTACAAGGTAGTGCTCCCGATCCAGCGGATGCCCGGATTTTGTACACGGTCTCCATGCTGCACATGGCTGGAAAACAGATTAACTACTTCCGGTATCCGCAGCACTCGGCTTATTGGATCATGAATGCAAGCATCTACGGACTATCTCACCGGGAGACCATCCTGAGTGCCATTGCAGCCGATTATCATCCAAAAAAAAGAACGCCCCAGCTGCTGCATAAGCACAGGGACATTCTAAAGGATTCGGACGAACGGCATGCCCATCGTTTGGGCTCTCTACTGCGCGTGACTGAAGCAATTAATCGATCTGAAAGTATAACCGCCATAAAGGCAACAAAAGAAAACGACTCGCTGCAGATGCAATTCATCTGTACAGCCGAGCCGTTACTGGAACTGAGCGGCCTTGACGATGCCGTCAAGGATTTACAGGAAGCTTGGGGAGTTACGTTAACGCACTCCATTCAGCAGGCTTCCAAGGAATAATGCCCATCGCCTCCGTCTGACTTCTCAGCGGGGGCTTTTCATTTTGTACAAAAACATAATTACCGCCAGGCATGAGCTCTCTTGCCTTCACATTATCCATGAGTGACAGATTCAATATGTCGACCAACATCTTTTTCAGCTCTGGATCAAACACGGGACACATCAGTTCTATTCTCCGCTTCAAATTACGGGTCATCCAGTCTGCACTGGATAGATACACATCCGGGTTCCCGCTATTTTCAAAATAAAACAGTCTGGAATGTTCCAGGAACCGGTCCACGATGCTAATCACCCGAATATTCTCGCTAAGTCCCTCTACCCCCGGACGCAAGCAGCATACACCGCGCACGATCAGATCGATCTGTACTCCAGCTTGAGATGCCAGATACAATTCATCAATGATATCCTGATGGGATAAAGAATTGATTTTGGCAATAATCCTGGACGGTCTTCCCTTGAAGGCATGTTCCCTTTCCCGACGAATGAGCGCGAACAGTTCATCCTTCATGCCGTCAGGGGCGACGCGGAATGCCTGCAAGGCTTTGGGTCCTGAATAACCGGTAATCTCATTAAACAATTCCGATGCGTCTTCACCAATGATCGGATTGGAGGTAAACAGTCCTACATCGGTGTACACTTTGGCCGTACTTTCATTATAGTTACCTGTTCCAACATGCACGTACCTTCTCAGACCACTCTGTTCCCTGCGTACGACGAGAATAATCTTGGCATGGGTCTTTAATCCGACCAATCCATATACGACATGACAACCTGCCTTCTCCAGCGTGCGGGCCCATGCAATATTACGTTCTTCATCAAATCTGGCTTTCAATTCAACAACAACCGTCACCTGTTTGCCGCTCTCGGCTGCATGAGCCAGTGCGGGGATGAGACGGGAATCACCATTCACCCGATATAACGTCATTTTGATCGCCATCACGCGCGGATCTTCCGAAGCTTCCACAATAAAATCCGTTACCGGTTCGAACGATTCGTATGGATGATGAACGAGCACGTCCCGTTTACGCAGCAATTCGAAGTGACTTTCTCGAGGAAGGAACTCCAGGGGATACACAGGCTGCACCGGACTATATTTCAGATGAGAGAAGCCATCCAAACTATCTACGAACCCGGCCAGAAAGCTCAAATCCAGCGGTCCATCGATCTCGTACACAGGGTCTTGAATATCGAACTCTTCCTGCAACTCTAGCAACGCATCCGGGCGGAAATCCTTGCAAATTTCCAACCGTACCGGTGCTCCCCGGCGTCTGCGCCGCAGCTCCTTCTCGATCGCCTCAAGTAAATCCTCAGCTTCTTCTTCATTAATGGAAAGATCCGCATTGCGGGTCACTCTGAACTCCTGAACAGCCAGCGGCACATATCCGCTGAATAAGGTATGAATATGATGCTTAATGAGATCCTCGATGAGAATGAACGTTTTCTTTTTACTATTAGCCCTTAAAGGCACCTGAACGACCCGCGGCAGATTAGAGGGAACCTGCACAATAGCCAAAAATGGCTCTCCCTCCTGCTCTTCTTCCTTCTGCAGCATCACGGACAGATATACAGACTTATTGTGTACCAGTGGGAATGGCCGGCTCGAATCGATAGCCATCGGTGTTAATACGGGAAAAATGATCTCATGAAAGTACTGGTCCATTGCTCGCTGTTGGGTCATATTTAGATCTGTATATTCCTGAAAATGGACACCTTTCTTGGCGAGAAGACGAATCAGTTCCCGATACGTTTTATATTGCTCGGCGACCATGGTCCCCGTTCGTTTAATTAATCTACGGTACAAACCGGCAGGGGTGTAGCCCGTAAAATCCTTTTGCGTAAATCCAGCCTTGATCTTCTCTTTCGTCTCCGCTACCCTTACACTTACGAACTCGTCCAGATTACTGGCGACAATACCAAGAAACCTCATACGTTCCAGCAGAGGTGTTGTTGGATCTTGCGCCTCCTGAAGCACACGACGATTGAATTCTACCCAACTCAAATCACGGTTAACGTAGTTACCTGTTTTAACATCTCTATGCATGTATGGCCTCCGAATTTGTTACATATCTATTCTTGGTTAGATGTTCTCAACTAATTGTACTATTCGTGATTGGCTACAAGCGTCAGCGTAGTGTAAACGCAATGTAAAATTTATGTAAATGATACCTCATGACGATAACTTTTTCCATCCCTTTACAAAGAGCAGGAGACAGAGTAAAGTGATCTACAGTGTAAAATGTCCGGTTGCTGTCCACATTCTAAAATTGTTTTTGTTAAAGGAGTATATAATGAAATCGAACAAACCTAGAACGTTACAAAAAAATATAGAGTTTTTCACAGCTGCACTATCCCAATGCACGGTAACCGCATGGCAGGAAGATCCGGCTGGCGTATATTGTGAAGTGGGCCGTGGCATCGTAGAACAGATCAGCGAAGACAGCGTTAGAATTCGCAACGACAACGGTACGAAGAGTCATTATGATCGGGATATCACGATGTTCCAAACCGAAAAATAATTTTGCGTATATATGAAAAAAAGACTAGCTTTCCAGAAAAGAGTGTTGTATACTCTTGCCACAAGGAAAGGAGGTGCGTCAACATATCTAATCACATGTTGAACGTGTCCCTTACCCGATCCACTAGCTCAAAATAAACTGTTCTGGTGGAGGCGCGGGATACGGATCAAGGTTTCAAAAAGCGCCACGGGTAGAAAAGCCGTCTTCGGACGGCTTTTTGTTTTGTCTTTTTTCGGGAGAGGTTGAAAAAACAACCAAAATATTGGAAATGGACCCTGTAGCTGAGTAAATGATGCTCGATATAATTAGGTTGCAACTCAACCCATATTCGAGGAGGCATATTGTAATGTTCAAAAATGTAAGGGGTTTCAAAACATCCATCGCTCTGGTCTTTGTTTTGTTATTCACCTCCATTATGCTGCCAGCAGGCCAGCATGCCAGTGCTGCACCGAGCTTCGCCAAAGGGGCCGACATCAGTTGGGTGCCCGGGATGGAAGCGCAAGGTTACAAATGGAAAGACAAAAACGGCGTGCAGCGTGATATTATTGATATTTTGAAAAATGATTACCAGATCAACTCCGTTCGTATTCGTGTCTTTGTTAATCCTTCGAATGATTATGGTAACGGTTACATGAACAAAGATCGTGCAGCTGCTCTGGCCCTGCGTGCCAAAAATGCAGGCATGAGTGTCATGTTGACCCTGCACTATAGCGATTCCTGGGCTGACCCTGGTCAACAAACGAAACCTGCGGCCTGGAAAAACTACACGTTCCAACAGCTGATGGATGCCGTATGGAATCACACGCGTGAAGTCATGACAGCCATGCAGAGCAAAGGCGTAACCCCGGACTGGGTACAAATCGGTAACGAAACAAGCAACGGTATGTTATGGGAGGATGGAAAAGCATCCACCAACATGAAAAACTATGCGTGGCTGGTGAACACGGGCCATAATGCCGTAAAATCCATCAGCACCAACACCAAAACAATTGTTCACCTCGCAGGTGGGGACGATAACGCCCTCTATGTATGGAATATCGGTGGTCTGATCGATAACGGTGCCAACTTTGACATGATTGCCATGTCCCTCTATCCTTCCGCTTCCGGCTGGAACACGGCTGTCACCAATGCTGTGAATAATGCCAAGGATCTGATCAACCGGTATGGTAAGGAGATTATCGTATCGGAAATCGGGATGGATAATACCCAACCGGCAGCCGGTAAAAGTTTCGTCGCAGCGATGAAAACGCAATTCCGCAACCTGCCGAGCAGCAAAGGTAAAGGTGTATTCTATTGGGAGCCTGAAGCAACGCCGGGCTACAACGGCGGTTACAGCAAAGGTGCATGGCAGTCTAACGGCTTGCCGACTGTAATGTTGGAAGGATTTATCGACTAAACACGGGGATAAGTTACTGTTGAGCAGTAGGTGGCGTTACGGGTACGGATCGTTCTTTCGATCGCTGTTGTATCCAAATTTTCTTGAATCAAATTTTTATTAGTTGAAATTTGGATACAAAGGCGCACGCTTCGCTTCTACAGAATCGATTCCTTCCCCTCCACTATGTTTGCTGCTTATGAGATACTTCTAAAATGTGTTAAGTAGGAATTTGGGGTAGGAAAAAGAAAAAGGCGCTACTTCCGTGGGGGAGTAGAGCCTTTTTTTGGGGGTTGTAGTGAGTATAAGCTAGGCTAGTTGGTTTGCTTCTTCAGTTTGGGTAGATAGGTTAGATCGAATTCGTTGAATTGGTTCATGTTAATTAGGAACGCTTGATGAATCTGAACGTAAATAGTCTTATCGTTCATATACTTATATAATTAAGACAAAAGATTCAGACAGCACATGTGCAACCTTATTTAAAAGGTGGGGAATATATATGGGATTTTTAAAAGAACTGGGTCAGTTTGCAGGAGAAGTGACCGGAAAAGTACTGGGCGGCACCGTCCGAGTGGCCGGAGAACTTACAGGAAGTCCATTTATTAAAGAAATTGGTAATGGCGTAGAAAAAGCTACGATTAATACAGGGAAAACGGTAGGACAACTTGCCAGCGGTACATATGATATGGCGAGTGGTGTGATCAGAAAAGACAATACAACGTTAGATGCGGGACTTGCCGATATTGGAGGTGCTGTTTCTAATACAGCTAAAGGCGTAGTGGTATCAGCTAAGTATGTGTATAACGGCGGCAAAGATGTGGTTGTCGGCATGAAAGACGAGGACATGGAGAGAGTAAGCTCGGGGCCAAGAATCTAATTGCCGCTGCGGCAGTCACTACATTGGCTGTAGGACTCGTTGAGGTTGTAGATAGTGTTGAAAGTATGGAGTCGGCAGAGTCCGTAGAATTGATAGAAAATCCAAATACAGATGACGTTACACCTCACTAGCATCGAGGATTTTAGAGCTTCAACTTCATAAGAAAAAATGGACGCTAATCAGTATAATGATTGGCGTCCATTTTTCATCTTCAAGTTCAATTCAATTACTTCGCTTCGCCTACAACCGTAAAGCGTTCGTTCTTATGCTGGGGGTTTTCGATCTCATCGACCAAAGCGATGGCATAGTCAGCATAGCTGATGTAGCTGTTGCCTTCACTGTTCACCAGAATCTGATCTTTACCCGATTGGTATTTGCCTGTGCGTATACCCTCTGGATTAAAGAATCCCGCCGGGCTCAGGAACGTCCATTGGATACCTGAGGAAGCTTGCAGATCCTGCAAGTTTTTACCCTGGTTGGTTGCTGTTGCTTTGTATGCATCAGGGAATCCAGGGGAGTCTACAACCCGCAAGGTTTGGGTTTCATCTGTGAACAGACTGCCTGCACCACCAACAACGATCAGACGAGTATTCGGCGCCTCTTTCAGTATGTTAATCAGGGCTTGTCCTGCTTCCACATGCAGATTCTCTTTACCAGCTGGTGCACCAAATGCATTGACGATCACGTCGAATGATTTGGCATCCTCTGCCGTGAGGTCAAATACATCTTTTTCAAGTACATTCAGACTTTTATCTTCTACCTTAGATGCGCTACGAACGATCGCTGTCACTTCATGCCCTCTATCCAACGCTTCTCTCAAAATTAAATTCCCTGCTTTGCCTGTCGCGCCAATAATTCCAATCTTCATCATAATCTCTCCTTTGTGATTAGGCTCTGTTAAATCTCATAATGTAACTATATTAGTTACAACATAAGTTGTCAACTTCACCTCTCTAAAAAAGCGTCCAGGTGCACACCTTAATATGAACAACCAAAGTACATACCAAACCACCACGCAAAAAAAGACCTCCATAACGTAATTAGTACAAGACTAATCCGCTATAGAGGTCGTGATTCGCAACTATTAACAATCTTTATCCGGTACGCCTGCTTCTTCCCTCGTACGGAAGGATGATCCACAGCCGCATGTTGCCACTGCATTCGGGTTGTGAATGGTGAAACCGCCGGACATGCCGGATTCTTCAAAATCAATTTCGAGTCCATTCAAATATTTCAGGTTTTCCTTCTCTACAACAACCTTCATATTCTGAATATCCATATAGAGGTCCTCATCGGACTCTTTATCATCAAAGCCCATGGCGTACGAAAAGCCGGTACAACCGCCCGGTGCTACGCCAAGACGCAAGAACATACCAGGTGTCTCTTGCTGTGCAAGCATTTCTTTCAATCTGTCAGCAGCCGTTTCGCTGATGTTAATCATGCCAGGTCACTCTCCTTTTTCATATAAAATCATGTTCAAAAAGGGCGCTTTTCAGTACCAAGAAGATGGGATGAAGATAGAAATGGAGTAGCGGAGCGTAGGCAAAACTACGTGAGCAACGGACATTTCGGCTGAATCCCATATTCGACGCTGAGATGCCGCTAGGCATCCTTCGTAATCAAAAGCGTACTTTTTGAACAACCTTTCGTTAACTCTTCTTTAAATTATACTCCACCCCGTCAAGGGGCTCAAGTCATCTTTGCCTGTTTCCGCGTTCCCCCTTAACTCCTTTTTCTTCCCAGTGTATTGAACCCCCGGGACACGAGGTTTATAATGAGTAGGTGATCGCTTTGAAATGTCGATATTTTGTCATGACTTATTCGAGTGATGATCATATATAGAGTTGTAATTTTTTTCACATTTCGAGACTGTACGCAGTCCCCAATGCATATAGAGTCACAAGACTCACTTTATTGAAAAAATTAGCTTTACGTACGCAGCACAGGCTGCACCGGGTAAATAAGAGTTAGTCCATATAAGAAGCGGCAGATGACCGCATCTTTTCTATGTAGTTCTGTAAGTAAGTCCTACACACAACTCGTTTCCGGTTAAGAATAGGAGGATACAAAATGTCTACATTGGTAACACCGTTCACAGACAAAAGAATGGCTGAAATCGTTGAGAAAGTGCAGAACGGCGTAAGGCTGACCGTAGAAGACGGCGTTTATCTGTATGAATCGGATGATCTGCTGACTTTGGGCCAACTGGCCAATGAGGCCAACCTGCGTAAGAATGGCAAGAAAGTTTATTTTATTGAAAACATGAGCCTTTATTTTACCAACGTATGTGAAGCTCATTGTGCCTTCTGTAACTTCCGCAAAGATCAGGGCGAAGATGGCTCTTACACATTGTCTGGTCAGGAAATGATTGATTACGTAGAACAGCATATTCACCCAGGTGTACGCGAGTTCCATATTGTAGGCGGACATAACAACCATGTTCCTTTTCAATATTATGTCGATTCCTTGCGTGCTTTAAACGAGAAATATCCGGACGTTACGCTGAAAGCCTACACGGCGGCCGAGATTGATTTCTTCACTCGCATCAGCGGACTGAGCATCAAGGAAGTACTACAAGAACTGCAAAAAGCAGGTCTGAAATCACTGACTGGTGGCGGCGCTGAGATCCTGTCCGATGAATACCGCAAAAAAATGCGCGTAAACAAAGCAAACGTTGACCGTTATCTGGAAGTGCACCGTACTGCTCATAATTTGGGCATGCGTACCCATACCACGATGCTTTATGGATCCATTGAGTCCTATGAAGATCGTGTGAACCATATGGTACAGATTCGTGAATTGCAAGATGAAACCAACGGATTTATGGTCTTTATCCCACTTTCCATGCAGCCGAAAAGCAAAAACGCCAGCATCATGCGGCGTAACTCTGCATACGAGGATCTCAAAACGATTGCGATTAGCCGTCTGATGCTGGATAACATTGATCATATCAAAGCCTACTTCATCAACATCGGTCCACAGCTGACTCAAGTCGCTCTGGGATTCGGTGCTTCGGATGCACACGGCACGATCGTTCGCGAACGGATTAGTCATGCAGCAGGTGCACTAACGCCTGAAGGCCTTACCCGCAAAGAGCTTATTTGGTTAATTAAGGGTGCTGGACGCATTCCGGTTGAACGTGATACGTTCTACAATGAAATTCAAGTGTACGAATAGCATGTAGTATGAGGCATCATTCCCATAAGCGACTTTCATTCTACCCGGGAGCGTTTGGCATGGAGTGGTGCAGATTGCTGAAGCATATCTGTAATTTTAAATGCCCATTTTCAATCATTTCAAATCCAGATTAAAAAAACAGGAGCAGCTATGTTATTGCATAGCTGCTCCACAGGTTACAGCCCCGTTCACACGGGACTGATGCAGAAAGGAAGCCGAGTCATGAAAAATTTCGTCATTCTCGGAGGCGGCTACGGTGGCCTCACGATTATCAAGGAACTTCTGGAAGGCAAGATCCCGTCAGATACACAAATCGTGTTGGTGGACCGCAGTCCCTTCCAAGGATTGAAAACTGAATATTACGCACTCGCAGCAGGGACCGTATCCGATTATGACCTGCGTATCCAATTCCCAGTCAGCGACAAAGTCACTTATCGTTACGGAGAAGTAACTTCGATTGACTTGGAACAGCGTCAGATTGAATTTGAAGGCCAGGACCCGTTGGAGTATGACAAGCTCGTGATTGGACTTGGATGTACAGACCGATTCCACAATACGCCGGGAGCCGAGGAATATAGCTGTACAATTCAAAGCTTTAGCAAAACACGGGAAACCTACCTTCGTCTTAACGAAGTCAAAGCTTATGGTAACGTGCATATCGTCGGCGGTGGATTGAGCGGCGTCGAGATCGCTGCCGAGCTTCGTGAGAGCAGACCGGATCTGAACATCAGCATCCTGGACCGTGGAGAACGTGTATTATCCGCTTTTCCGCAGCGCTTGTCCGCTTATGTTCATGAATGGTTTGGTGAACATCAGGTCGAGACACGTGGGCATATTGCCATTTCCCGACTTGAACCGAACGCCATTTTCAACCGGGATGAAGAAATTCTAACGGATGCGGTAGTCTGGACAGCCGGCATTCAGCCCGTAAAAGTCGTACAGGATCTCGATGTGACCAAGGATCCACAAGGTCGTGTCGTACTGAACGAATATTATCAAATTCCAGAATATACCGATGTTTATGTAGTAGGTGACTGCGCCAGCGTGCCTTATGCACCAAGCGGTCAGGCTGCCGAAGTACAGGGTGAACAAATCGCCCATATTCAGCATGCCCTCTGGAAAGGCGAAAAGCCCAATCCGCAGCCACTCAAGCTTCGTGGCACACTCGGTGCACTCGGCAAAAAGGCTGGATTTGGGCTGATGGGCAAAACGTCCATGATGGGACGTGTGCCACGTATTCTAAAAAGCGGTGTGCTCTGGATGTCCAAGCGTCATCTCGGTTAATCGAGATCCAACTCATCCCAGGCATCGGCTTCGGCAATTTTGGCCAAGATGGCGTTATATAAATCCTCCACTTTGTCGGTGATAACTAACTCACCATTCACCAGTGCAAATGGATTCATGTAACATTGGCCGCAATTGCTGAGGCAGCCGTATTCTATCACATCATAGTCTGGATTTTCTTCCAGTTGATCCATGACTTCATCTGTGCCAAAATGCATATTATTGGCACAAAATTCAATAATCGGTCTCATGTAGGTTCACCTGCTTTGTTTGACCATTTTAATTTGTGGCCAATTGTAATATACTATAGTGAGGAAAGGAGTTGAAAAAAATGAGCGAAAACGCACAAAGCACCATGTATGATGAGGTATCTGAAGTGCTTGACAAACTTCGTCCGTTCCTGCAACGCGATGGCGGTGACGTGGAACTGGTCGACGTGGAGGACGGCATTATTAAGCTGAAACTGGTCGGTGCCTGCGGCAGCTGCCCAAGCTCCACCATTACCTTAAAAGCCGGGATTGAACGCGCCCTTCTCGAAGAAGTTGAGGGTGTCGAAGAAGTCGTACAAGTATTCTAATCAATCCTTCACGAAATAAACCTCAAGAACCTTTCGCTTCGCATGAAGCGGAGGGCTCTTTTTTTGTGCTATGCATCCTCACGCTGTATGTTAGGACGAATCGGATCAAGTCCTCCAGATACATCCATAATGTTACCTGTTATAAAATCGGAATGATCCAGACACAGATAAGTGATCACCCGCGCAATATCTTCACCGCTCCCAGGACGTCCTCTCGGCGTTTCCTCGTCGGTTATCCCTGCCATCTCATCAATCGTTTTCTCTTTGTTGGCACCACGAATATCACCTGGACAGACCATATTAACCGTAATGCCGTAGGGAGCTTCCTCCACAGCAAGTGTCTTTGTAAATGAAACCAGACCTACCTTCGCAGCAGCATAAACCGCCCGATGAGGCCATGACCTCGCTTCTCCCGCATGACTGAAGCCAAAATGTATAATTCGTCCCCACTGCTTGCGCCGCATCTCCGGCAATACACGCTGATCCAGCAACATCGGTCCAAGCAGGTTTCCTTGTACAAGCATCTGAACCTCATCTTCGGAATACTCGGCAAACAGTCGTCGTTCACGGACAAAAGGGCCTGCGTTGTTCACAAGAATATCAATGCTGCCCAGTTCCTCTTCAACCTGTGCAACGAGCATGGTGATCTCTTCTGTCTTGGAAATATCGGCCTGAATGGCAATACACCGCACTCCTTTGGCGATAATCTGAGCCTGTAATGCCTCAGCTTCCGTACGGCTATGTACGTAATTCAGAGCAATATGACAACCCTGATCCGCCAGACTGAGGGCCGTCATTTTACCAAGCCCTTTGGCACTTCCCGTTATGAGGGCAATCTTTCCCTTCACGTTCATCCCCCTCTTCAAAGAGCAGTCACTCATCCAGTATAAAAGATTTATCATCCCCCCACAACTCGCGTTTCCCACCAATCTGTACCATTTGCAAGAAAGTGTAAAATAAGGACTAAATACTTAGCTTTCAAAGCACTGAAATAAAATGAATTAGGTCTTTTGTAGGAAAATTAACCCTTTATATCCAGATTCCCCTTGTCGGGTTTGAGTACCTATGGTACTGTCGATAAGTCCTTATTTTCTTATGAATATAACGACACAATACATATGTTCATGTAAATGACAACATTGCATGACAACTTCGAAAGGAATACAGCGTAAATGAAAAGATGGTTAGCCTCTCTACTCGCAATTTTGCTTATCGCCTCATTTCAAGCTCCATTCTCGACCACAGCATCTGCAGAAAGTGAAAGTAATAGCTCCACGGAAGATTATCAATGGATTGACGGGCCTTCAAACGTAGTACTTGATAACAAAGCAACATTAAACGTAGCTGAAAATCTCTCCTATCTCGATGCAGCTAACACCCAAAGGTTTTTGGAGGACACCGACTCCTTCCCCAATGGAACAGAAATCGGAAGTATCTATGGCGCCGGCGAAAACTCCAACTGGTATGTTATCTTTGAATATAACGATACCGGTCATGTCGATGACAGTGAAAAAGACGATCTGGACGCCGATGAACTGCTCGATAGCTACAAAAGAGGTACAGAAGAACAAAATGAGAAAACGACACCCGAAAATCAGCTGTTTATCAACGGATGGGAAATTGAGCCCGCCTATGACAGCAGCAAACATCAATTGATCTATTCTCTTGGTCTTGAGGATGCAGAGCGGGAAAAACTCGTCAATTACAATGTGAATGTACTCACCCGTGAAGGATACATCGGTGTTATCCTCGTTACGGATAGTGCCAATTTTGAAGAAAACCGCAAACAGTTTGAAAACTCCGTGCTTAACCAGCTCAACGTGATCAAAGGAAACACCTATGAAGAGTTTGATGCATCCGTAGACAAAAAATCAGAACTCGGCCTGACCAGTCTGATTCTCGGTGGTGCTGGTGTAGCTGTAGCTAAGAAAGTCGGATTATTGCTTTTGCTCAAAAAAGGGTGGTTTGTCATCGTGGCCGCCATTGTTGGTGCTTTCGGATGGATTCGTCGCAAGCTGACTGGACGCAAAAAGAATGCTGACCCAGGAGATCAGAATTCGCTATCTCCTGCAGAGGAAGCTTACCAACAGCATGCTGCTGGACAGGAGTCCGCAGGTCCTGATGTCCAACAGACAGATGGACATTCAGATACTGATCCGAATAAACGTTAAGCTTATAAGTAAAGTACTTATAATAATAAGTACTACATCGAAGTGCCCTTACATCAAAACGCTCTTTAACATGATGTACAAAACAAAAAGCCCTGCATTCTCTATAAAGAGGATGCAGGGCTTTCTTTAGTAGCGCCGTAAGAAGTGGCGCCGAGTACAATTTATTTTCAGCTTAAACGTTCAGTTTAAAACGCAGGTTCTACAGCACCTTGATAACGATCTTTGATGAATTTTTTAACCTCTTCGGAATGCAGAGCTGCAGCCAGTTTTTGGATGGCATCTGCATCTTTGTTATCTTCACGGGATACGAGGATGTTTGCATAAGGGTTACCTTGCAGGTCCTCGATCAGCAGCGCATCCTTCTCTGGGTTCAGATTGGCTTCCAGCGCGTAGTTGGCGTTGATGAATACCAGGTCTGCTTCATCCAGTTGACGAGGCATCATGGCTGCATCCAGCTCGATGATATTCAGGTTTTTCGGATTAGCTGTAATATCCTGAATCGTAGAAGTGATATTTGTGTTGTCTTTCAGCGTGATAAGTCCTTCTTTTGCGAGCAACAACAGTCCACGACCGCCGTTGGATGGGTCATTAGGGATGGCTACTTTTGCGCCGTCTTTCAACTCATCCAATGATTTGATTTTTTTGGAATAGCCAGCAAATGGCTCAACATGCACAGGTGTTACAGCAACGAGGTGGAAACCACGTTCTTTGTTCTCTGTATCCAGGTAAGGTTGGTGTTGGAAAAAGTTCGCGTCCAGTTGTTTATCTTCAAGCTGTTGGTTAGGTTGAACATAATCATTGAAAGTCACGATTTGCAAGCGAATGCCTTCAGCTTCGAGTTCAGGCTTGATGCTTTCCAAAATTTCCGCATGTGGTGTAGGTGATGCTCCCACTTTCAATTCTACGGTGCGCGGTGCGCCTCCAGCATTGTCAGCGCCGCTGTCGGAATCCTTGTTGTTTCCGCAAGCCGCTAGAACCGCAATCAGCATAATACTAAGTAGAGCAAAAGACCATTTTTTCATGTGTAAAACCCCTTCTCCAATAAATTTTTTTTGCATTTTGCCCCAAATCGATACCGAATCAGGCAAATGCTATATATGTGTTATTTCCTGGTGAACCATTTAACCAAACGATCGCCAGCCATCTGAAGCACTTGCACCAGAATGATCATAAATACAACGGATATAATCATAATTTCATTCTGATAACGGAAGTATCCGTAGTTGATTGCCAATGTTCCCAGACCTCCACCACCAACCATTCCCGCCATCGCCGTGTAGGAAACAAGGGTAACGATTGTAATGGTGATCCCGGCTAGCAGACCCGGCAATGCCTCTGGCAGAAGCACACGCCTTACAATCTGTCCGGTTGAAGCCCCCATCGCCTGTGCCGCTTCAATGACGCCACGATCCACTTCACGCAGTGTAGTTTCCACCAACCGGGCAAAGTATGGAGCTGCGGCAATGACGAGCGGAGGTATAACACCCAGCACCCCTGTAGCTGTGCCAACCAGTGAACGCGTAAACGGAATGAGTGCAACAATCAGAATGATAAATGGCACTGATCGCAGAATGTTTACAATAAACGATAGTATCGTGTACACCACTTGAGACTGAATCGAAGTCGACCTTGCCGTCATAAACAGCAATACGCCTAACGGTAGACCAATGATGATCGTGAACAGGCCCGATGCTCCCAGGATTTGCAGCGTTTCAATTGAAGCCTTACCGATTTCTTCCCAACGTACCGTTGAAAAATCCATTTAACGAAGCACCTCCACATCAAGTCCCTGATCCACTAACTCTTTAATGGTGAGATTAATCTCATCTAACTGCCCCTCAAACCGAACGGTCAGCTGTCCATAGGGAACTTGTTTGATCGTTGAAATGGTGCCTTGCAATATGGCGAAATCCACTCCTGTTTTACGAACCGTTCTGGACAAAATCGCCTCATAGGTTTTATTGCCCAGGAAGGATATTTTCACAAGCTTAGAAGCTCCGTTCGTCTGTAATGAGACATCTGCACTCGCCAGAGCGGTCTCTTCTAATGCAATTCCAACCTCATGATCCCGCATCATAAAGTCACGCGTAATGGCATGCTGCGGCTTAAGGAATACTTCCGTCACTGGGCCTTGCTCCACGATGCCTCCCTGATGGATAACCGCCACCTGATCACAGATATTCTGGATCACGTGCATCTCATGGGTAATTAGAACAATCGTCAGGTTATACTTTTTATTGATATCCAGCAATAACTTCAGAATCGAATCGGTTGTCTGGGGATCAAGTGCCGATGTGGCCTCATCACACAGCAGCACGTTCGGATCACTCGCGAGCGCTCTTGCAATACCAACCCTTTGCTTCTGTCCGCCTGACAGCTGGGCCGGATATTTATTGCTGTGGTCCTCCAGTCCAACCAATGCAAGCATTTCCTTCACTTTGCGATCAATTGCAGCTTTGGGCGTATTAACGAGCTTCAAAGGAAAAGCCACATTGTCATACACCGTAGCTGAGGATAACAGATTAAAGTGTTGAAAAATCATGCCGATCTTACGCCGTTGTTGTTGCAGATCGGACTTATTAAGATCGGTTAGGTTGATTCCATCAACCCAAACCTCGCCTGCCGTGGGGCGTTCGAGCAAATTGATACAACGAATCAATGTACTCTTGCCTGCACCGGAATGACCGATAACCCCAAATATTTCACCCTTGCGGATATTCAAATTTAGATCGGATAAGGCCGTCGTACTTTTTGAACCTTTACCGTACGTCTTGGTTAAACCTTTTAATTCAATCAAAATTACTGCTCCTTCCCACTGCCTACATGTATCTTTACCCGAATGAAAGGAAAACTCCCCTTCATCGTACAAAAAAAGAGCCCCTTTTGCAGAAACAAAAAGGGCTCTTCACGTGAAAGATTATACCTTCTCATCTGCCAAAATCGTGCCTTGCACCATTTTGTAGGAATTAGCACCTAACATCTATAAAGTATGACACAGCTGTCATGCAGTTATAAATCGGTTGCCGGGCTTCATCGGGCCTGTCCCTCCGCCGCTCTCGATAAGAAATATTTAATTTATAAGTTCAGTAGTAGTTATAATGTTAATGTCATAAATGTTAATTCCATCTAACTGTCGATCAGGAACTCAGTATAATCCAAGTATTCCGATTTGTCAAAGGCAAATATTACTATCCAATCAGTTCGCCGGTTGATTCATTCCCTGTTTATGCCACTTCTCATTGATGTAGCCATACGCTGCTTTTAACGTCTCACAGACCATATCCACACCTTTGCGGAGTTCCACGAGATGCTGATCCAGATCCTCCAGCTTCACTTTCCCTTGCAAAGTCTGGTGCAGCTGCCACAGATCATCCTGCATTTCGGAGTTCATGTAATGAATCTCCATGTTTCGCCGTTTGCGCAATTTGCTCATTGGCTCACGGTAAGAGTCCTTGATCCGAATTAGTTCGTTGGCAAGAACATAATGCAGCTTATCATATCCGAACTGTCTTAATACGGTGAAATAAGAATAATGAGTTTTAACATTGGTTGTGTTCAGCTCAAATATTTCATTCAACACTGTACCTAATTTATCCAGAATGGCAAAACATCGGATGAAGCCATCCTTATAGAAATAGACGTAACGGGCATACTCTGCTTTTTCTGGTAATGTCATATCATCCGTAGAGCCCGCTTTGACTTTCTGACGGAAATGGGAAGCTGCAAAACAGCTTTGCTCCAATTCATCCAGCGAAGAGATCAATCCCTGGGTCCATATATACAGTTTACGAAAATCATGGGTAGGATCATGGTCCACATGCATCTGTCGCTGAAATAGCTCAAGCGTATCCGCCATCGCTTCCATCGCGTCCTTTAGTATGCCTTCATTCTTACGCGGCTTTTCACCCAGCAACGTTCGCAGCATATATAGCCTCCTCTTTCCACTCTGCAGATCATCAAATTAATAATAATTCATCATATTAAACAAAATCGGAATCAGAGTAAACGTGTGACCGCTGCTTACAATAGGGTGCCCTGACACGCCTGACATCAAACAAAGTTCACCTGTCCAATGATGTACATCATCGGATGGTGAACTTCACTGGATTCATCCCCTGAACTACAATAATTCGGATATATTAGAACCGGTTAACGGGCCGATGCAGCTTGTACACCAGGAAACTCATATAGGTTAATACCCCGAATAAAATGGCAATATCAAGCATATGCGCCAGCGCTACAAACATATACACTTCCGGGCGGTTCATCGTGAGCATCAGTCCAAAACCAATAACCACTTGCAACAAAACCAGAACAACAGAAATGACTCCTAACGCTCTTAATTCCGTGTTATCCGGATGTTTGCGATACGCAAAATGACCGAGAATTGCAATGACAATTACTAATGAAACAGCCGCCACCCGGTGAGCAAAAGCAACAGCTACTCCTCCCGAGAGCTCAGGAATAATCTGCCCGTTACAGAGCGGAAAGCCTGAACAGCCTCCAGCAGAATCCGTATGGCTCACAAATGCTCCAGTATATACCACGAGGTACGTATAAATCGTGGAAAACCACACCAGATTTCGGAAGCCTTTGCTAACTCGCGGATATCGATTCAGTCGTTCCAATCCACCATGGCGAGCTTCCTGCCGAATACCTAGCGCCATCATCAAGGAGCTGGCAAAAGCAATTAAGGCAAATCCGAAATGCAGTGCCATGACTGCGGAAGATTGGGAGAATACGACGGCAAAAGCCCCCATAATTCCCTGGACAATAACAAATATCAGTGTTAACAATGAAAACAATTGCAGATCACGGCGTGATTTGCCAAAACGCAAAAATGCTACAAAAGAGGCTATGGACAAAAGCCCTGCCAGTGCGCTGACGGCGCGATGGGAAAATTCAATTAGTGAGGCAACAGTGTGTGCAGGCACAAGTTTTCCGTTACATAAAGGCCATTCCGCGCCGCAGCCGAGGCCCGATTCCGTTCGGGTCACAACGCCTCCACCAAATGTGGCCAGAAACATGACAAGACAGGTTAATACGGTTAACCATTTAAACAAGGTTAAGTGTTTCAATTTTTTCTCACCCGCTGTTGGTTTAAGATGGCGAAGAACTACATCCTCCGCTTGATTCGGTACTTTGACACTTATTTCACAACTAAATTCATTATACCGGATAAATGTGTCATTGACGCCGCGCTTTGTGACAAAATGTTAACGTCTGTCGAGAAGTTGACCCGCAGGTCATCGGCAAATATGTACATTATTACAACGTTAGTTTTTCCCGAAAACTCGGAAAATACAAACGCCACTTCCCTATTTCAAGAGAAATGGCGTTCCTTTAATTATAACCTTTAACATGGTTAACCTGTCATGCTTTATTTATGAATCGTATTATACACCTCAACTGCACGCTGCAGGAATTGCTCAATCTCTTCTCTCGACTTGCGCAGTTTGTTCACATAACGAACAAGTTCCCGGCCATCTGTGTAAGCTACAAAGCTGGGGATGCCGAGAATATTTTGCTCTTCGCTCACTGTACCCACCTGATCTACGTCGACCTCAACCAACTTCAGCTCACGAGCAAACTTCTCTTCAACTTCAGGCATAAACGGATCGATGTACTTGCAATCGCCACACCAATCTGCCTTAAATACAGCTACAGTCAAACGCGGAGATTGGATTGCCACATCAAATTCTGGTTTCGATGTAATCTTTTCCATTACAACATCTTCCTTTCTATACCTTGTCTTATCCTCTAAGTGAAGCAAATTGCGGAGTGGAAGTCAAATATTCGGCGCATACTGACATCAATAGCTTCTTAAACTAAAAGCGTAATCAGAATATCAGGAAAGGAGGTCATGTCATGACTTCCGTTAAAACGGATTCCTCCGAGCCTGCCCATCATGGGTCAATATTACAGATGGTTCGATCCATACCAGGTGCGGCCCGGGAAGTGTGGAGGGGCAAACAGGCGGCTTGGCAGGCCTCTGCACAGCTTCGTCACCCCTTGCGTGATATGGCTTGGGACTCTGACATGGCTGCTTCCGTACAAACAGAGGTGGAGCGCCTATTGCCTGGAAACGAGAATGCTTTTGCCCGAAATACGCTCAGTGCACTGGTCTGTGAAGAGGACTGCATTATTCTGGAAGAGATCAAGACATTAACGCAGGAAAACAACCGGAGTAATATCACTCGGACAGCAGCATACCTGGAATGTTACGAACAGTATCCAGAGCTGCATTGGGCCCTGCTTGCCCATATGGTATCTCGCAACGGCGGATATCACATGACCGATCTCCAGAGTGACCTTATGCACAATCTTCAAAATCAAACAGACCGTGAGCATATGTATCGACTACTGGAGCGATGCAATGCCCTCATTTTTCAGGACGCATATCCCCAGCTTCTGTTATATATGAACAGCCGTCGGATCGGCCGGAGCTGTTTTCATTTGTTGCCCCATTTTCATGTATCGGCGTTCATGACGCCGTTCTGGGAACGATTTTGGCTGGAGCGATGCAGCTCGCTGCTTAGTGTGGCATTAATTATTAATGAGCAGAACTATATCGAGAGCCGGGTCGTGCAGCATCCCTATTTTCAAAAACAAGTGCTGTCCAAACCCGCATTTCATCTGCATAATCTGGCTGGGCTGAATCATATCGTATTTCCACTCGGACGGGAAAAAGGTCTTGCAGGCCGGGTTATTGAACATTTTGGCAAGCTGGATGAGCGGATTATGTTTGGCAAAGGTTTATATGCGATGCTGTTTGGCGTGGAACAAGTGTTTACTCAAGCATTGGAGTTTGCACGCTCGGTTCCCCACCGTGGCTCACGTGCTGAATACTGGCCTGGTCTGTTCACCGCACATAAAGATGAACCCGGAAAAAATGAGCTCTATAGTCAGGAGCTGCTGGATCAAGAATGGCTAGCAGAAGGACAACGGTTATATAGTCCTGAATTGCTGGCTGTATGGGGTGATACGCCGTATGAACCGATAACAAGGCAGGATTGGCTGCAAAATCGTGATTGCCTCGGTCATCTCACTGCCCCGCGCCGCCCCTGGCTGTTTGAGATGAGCCATGAACATCGGTACGGCATGCTGAAAACTGCATTGGCCCATGATGCAAAAACCTTGACGCATTAAGGACAGAGGCTTTGTCGAGGACTCGTCTAGAAGAAAATAATGCACTACCTTTATTGGTATAAATAAAAAAGCCCTGTCCGCTATGAAAGCAGACAGAGCTTGTACTTATTTCAAACAATATAACGAAGTGTGTATTGTGTGTTGAATCGATTATCCACGTTGCCCGGCTCCACGTTGTAGACGCATGAGCGGACGGAGTATTTTTTGCAAAATACGAGGGTAACTGCCCAGTTCGTCTTTACGAAGTACACGTAGAACAACCATGAGTACCAGATACACGACAACCACAAGCGCACCCACAAACAGACAGGTAACGAGGAATGATACACGTGCTGGCAGGAATAAATCAAAGATGGAGTTCCCAGCCCAGTTCGCTGCAAAACCAACACCTGCTGCAAGCAGCACGGTAATGATGAATCCTTTCCAACGATCACCCATGATCGAGAAATCAACAATTTTGCGAAGTACCCGCAGATTGAGGTACGTAATAACCAGGAAACACAATGCGGTCGCAATAATGATTCCGTAAATGCCAAAAATCGGAGCCAGGATTAAACTCGCTATGAGTTTGACTACGATACCCGCAGCTACACTGATCATTGTAATCCGTGGTTTACCCACCCCAAGCAAAATGGAGTTCGTGGTCATCATCGTAATTTGGAAAATAGTACCGAACGTCAGCAATGTAATGATTGGTGTCCCGTCTGGGCTGGTAAACAGCAAGCCGTTAACGGAATACGCTGCCGCACACAGAGCGATAACGATTGGCATTCCCGTCAGAATCGAAATACGCAAAGCAAGCGTCACCTGATTTTTCAGATGAACTTCATCCTTGCGTGCAAAAGCTGCCGAAATGACTGGCACAAGTGATTGACTCAGTGCGATAGCCAAAATTGGAGGAATGCCTGCAATACTTTGGGCCTTGGCACCGAGAATGGCAAGAACTCCTGTCGCTTCTTCCAGTCCGATTCGTCCGCTAAGCAGTGGAACTACTAGCGATGAATCGATAAAGTTAATCGCCGGAACAGCGAGTGAAGATAATACGATTGGAATCGAAAGTTTGAATATATCGCTGTAAATGCCCCGCATGGGCAATTGCTCCGCACGCTCGTAATTCAATTGCGCTGCACGGTCATTTTTGCGAAGCTTCAAGGTGAAGTACAACATGACAGCAAAAGCGCCAATACTTCCGAATACGCCCCCAAATGAAGCCCCTGCCGCAATGGTTTGATCATCATAATTCCATTGCAGCATAACAAACGCCACGATGATCGCTGTACCTACACGTGCAAACTGCTCCACAATCTGTGAAATGCCGCCTGCCGTCATATTGCCACGACCCTGGAAATATCCACGCATCATTGCGATGGCCGGGAAGAGAAGCAGCGCTGGAGCCAAGGCCCGAATGGCGCTCACCGATTCCGGTACTTTGGATACGTACGTCGCATAATAAGGTGCTGCGAACCATAATAAAGCAGACATAACTACCCCGGCTACAGCCGCAAAGATCAGGGCTGCACGGTAGATTTGTTGAGCTTCACCTGCGCGTCCCAGTGCATAACGTTCCGAGACCATTTTACTAAGTGTACTCGGTATGCCTGCTGTAGCAACGGTTAACAGCATTAAATATACCGTGTTGGAGATGGTAAACGATGCGTTACCGATATCGCCGAGGATATGCTCCAGCGGCACCCGTTGAACCAATCCGAGTACCCTCGCAATCAGCGCAGCTGCCGCCAAGATGAGCGTACCTCTAATGAATGTTTCCTTCTTAGACAAGCCAATTCCCCTTCTTTCCCCCACACCGACGTACATCCAGATGAAGCCGCTCCCGAACGTCTATGCGAATCTTACCACCCAGATAATAAACAGAACAATCATGACGATTTGCAAAATAATTTTCATTACGGTGCTCGTAAACAGCCCCACCACGGAACCAAATCCGACTTTAGAAGCTTTGGCTGGTGAAGAACCTCCGATCAGTTCCCCGATAAAAGCACCGATAAATGGCCCCAGTACAAGTCCGAATGCCGGAATGACAAATGGGCCAATGATGACACCAATCGTACTGAGAGTCGTCGATAATTTGGAGCCGCCGAATTTCTTCACACCCCAGGCACTGACGACATAATCAGCCACAAACAGCACCACTACGATCAAAATCTGGATAATCCAGAACCATACACCGAACGGAACAAAGCTGAAGAACCAGCCATAGACCAGAAACGCGAAGAAAATCGCTACAGCACCAGGCAGTATGGGATATACCGTTCCGGCCATCCCCACTGCAAACAGCAGTACAATTAAAATCCAGCCAACAGTTGCGAGCAAAGGTTACTCCCCCTTCAAAATATGATCACGGATGACTTCAACAATGCCATCTTCGTTGTTGCTCGCTACGATCAGGTCAGCCGCTTCCATCACTTGCTCCTGCGCGTTGCCCATGGCAACACCAAGACCCACAGCTTCAATAACAGCCAGATCATTCAAGCTGTCTCCAACAGCAACCACTTCGGACATCTCTATGCCCAGAAGCTTGCAGACTTCAGCTACGCCACTCGCTTTGGATACACCACCAGGGTTAATCTCAATATTAACAGGTGAGGAGTTCGTCATTTGCAAGCCGCCCATTTGTTGCAGCTCCATCATAATCTGGTGACGGACTTCATCTACTTCGGTATTGAATCCGAATTTCAGCCATTCCAGACCTTCAATATTGTCCGTCCAGCGATCCCGGTTGAACAGCTCTTCCACGGAGTATGCCCAGTACCAGCTATTATATTTTTCGCCAATCTCCTGCATTTTGCGGATCAATGCCGGGTCCATTAGATGGCGCATATGCAGATCATGCGGAGCTTTCCAGACTTCACTGCCATTGACCGTTACCATCGGGGTCTCCAGCCCAAGCTGTACCGCATAAGGCATCGCATGAAAAACAGCTCTTCCCGTCGAAAGGCACACATGCACGCCCCGTCGAATGGCGATCTGAATCCATTTGGCGGTTTCCTGTGTGATCTCATGATTATCGTTAAGCAATGTTCCATCCATATCCAATGCAAGCAATTTGTATTTTAGTTCACTCATGCCGTATTTCCTCCTCAGTTGTCTCTCTCCAAGTTGAACTCATGGATATACATATAGACACTACGTGGCCAGAAAACCTTTCGATCGCTGTTATCTTTGATTTTATATATTTCCTTTATAGCTACAACATTGGTATTCCTAAGGGTCTGCAGGGTGAACGTTACGGGGACGGATCGTCTTCCGATCGCTGTTGTATCCAAATTTTCTTGAACAACTTTCTAATAGTTGTAATTTGGATACAAAGGCGAACGCTTCGCTTCTTCAGATCGATTCCGTTCCCTCCACTACGCCTGTTATTTATAAAACCCCATATACCTGTTTGGAAAAACAAAATTTATAAAACCAAGTAATCGCTTCTTCAGGACTTTTCTGTCCACTCCGTTTCCCAATGTATCTCCAGTTCAACTTATATGCTCTTTATATCTTATCTAACATACTCTCACAAAAAGATCGCCCGGCATTCGCGTAGGCGGATGCTCCGGACGTCACAGCTAACGACATTTTACCACAGATCGTCGGCCTGCAACAAAGTAACCCGCGATACGGGTGAACCTTTGCAACATGACAACAGGTGTCTGTTCCAATTCGTGTAGGAGTCTGGTACGAGATAAAACTTACTCAAATCCATGAAAAAACCGCCTGCAATGCAGGCGGCTGCTACTTTTTTATCCATTAACGTGCCGCAAATTTGCGACGAGCATACCGGAAGACAATACCATGCTTCGGAGACAGCAGCAAGGCCAGCACAAACAGAATTCCTGCTACGGCCACCATACAACCTGCAATGGAAGCATCCAACGCGTAAGCCATGATGTAGCCTCCTACCGAGGAAGCTGCTCCTACGAGCACGCTGTACAGAATCATTTTACCCAATCGATCCGTAAGTAAGTAAGCCGTCGCTGCAGGTACAATCAACATGCCTACCACGAGAATAGACCCTACGCTCTCAAATGAAGCCACAGATGTCATGGAAACGAGCCCCATAAGCAAATAGTGGAACAACACCACCGGAATACCGCAGGCCGCAGCCAGCGCCGGATCAAAAGCACACAACTTGAACTGCTTGTAGAACAGGCCGATTACAAGGAGGATGACCAGCAAGGTGATGCCCAGCATCCAGACCGCCCTTGGGCCTACATCCGTCCCTCCAAGCGTTAAGGTATCCCACTGGACATAAGCGATCTCACCGAACAAGACACAATCGAGATCCAGATCAATATGCCCGGCATTCAAACTGATCAAAATCACACCCACTGCGAAGAGTGCCGTAAACACTATTCCGATGGAAGCATCCGATGATAGTCCTCCAGCCTGCAAGCTTTGAATGAAGAACACCGTCAGTAATCCAAATACGGTTGCCCCAAGCAGCATCCATAACGAATCACGTGAACCGCTCCACAGGAAAGCAATCGCAATACCTGGGAGAACCGCATGACTGATCGCATCTCCAACCAGAGCCATCCGTCTTAATATGAGAAAACAGCCAAGAATGGCGCAGGCGGAGGATACCAGGATAGCCGTTAATATAATCCAAAACGTTGCCATTACAACTCACCCCGTTCCTGCTGTGCTCGCTGTGCAGAGAGTGTCTGTAGCGTGGCATGTTCTTCTCTCAAATAGGCGGATTTCGCCTGCATACTTCGCAAACGTCGTGCTAACAGTCCGCGTCGTGGAGCAAGCAATGCGGAACCCGCAAATAGCACTGTTGCTGCCAGTACCGTTACTGGCCCTGTCGGCAGATTAGGCACCAGGGTGCTGAAGATTGTACCTGTCGCACCGCTCAGTGCTCCAAATACGCCGGCCAACAGTACCATAAGCGAGAGCGAGTCCGTCCAGCAGCGAGCTGCTGCTGCAGGGGTCACCAGCAAAGCGGCGACCAGCACCACGCCAACCGCCTGAATCCCTGCGACAACCGCAATAACGGTCAAGAGCAGAATCAGTTGTTCCAGCATGCCAACCGGCAGTCCCATACCTCGTGCAAATCCCGGGTCAAAGCTCACCAGCTTGAATTCTTTGAACCATGCCAGACAAGCGACCAATAATACAAGACAGACACCGCCCATGACATACACATCCGTCATCACCATGGACGCGGCCTGCCCAAACAAATATTTATCAAGTCCACTCTGACTGCCGCTTGCACCGTGCTGAATTCGAGTAAGCAGCACTACGCCAATACCGAAAAATACAGTTAGCACAATCCCCATTGCCGCATCCTGCTTGATCCGGGAATACCGTGTAATCCACGAAATTCCGAAGGTCGCAATGATTCCAGCCACAAGCGCACCGAACAGAAATAATCCTACTGATTTGGTTTCAGTCAACATAAAAGCGATACAAATTCCTGGTAGAGCTGCATGCGCCAGCGTATCTCCCATGAGACTCTGACGACGCAAAAATGTAAAAGAGCCAATAATTCCACTACTGAATCCGAGCAACAAGCAGCCAAGCAATATCCAGCGTGTATTGGGATCGGACAAAATGGCTACTATCCAGTTCCACATGCACTACACCTGGCCTTTCTCCGACCGGTTTCCGATCATCGCTATCCGGCCTCCGTACGTCTCTTGCAAAGTATCCGGTACAAATACTTCATTCGTCGGTCCACCTGCAACCAGCCGTCCATTAAGCAACAGCACATGGTCGAAATATTCCTCTACTGTCGCCAGATCATGGTGAACAACCAGTACGGTCTTCCCTTGCTTCTTTAACTGTTCCAACAGTGAAATGATAGCTTTCTCCGTTGTGGCGTCCACACCTGCAAACGGCTCATCCATAAAATACAATTCCGCATCCTGTACCAATGCTCTTGCCAGAAAGACACGCTGCTGCTGTCCTCCAGAAAGCTGACTGATCTGACGGTACATATAATCACCCATGCCCACTTGCTCCAGGCAGTGAGCTGCCAGATCCCGTTCTTTTTTGCCAGGACGGCGGAACCAGCCCAGATGTCCATAACGCCCCATCATGACAACATCGAGGGCGTGAGTCGGGAAATCCCAATCAACAGATTCACGCTGAGGTACGTAGCCGATTCGGCGACGCTGTTCTCGGTAGGACTGACCAAAGATTTTCACTTCGCCGTGCATTTTTGGCACTAGTCCTAGAACGGCTTTGATCAAGGTTGATTTACCTGCCCCATTGGGGCCAAGAATACCAATCAGCTGACCTTCCGGGATGTCAAAAGACACCCCACTGAGAACCGGCTTTTTATGGTAAGCCACCGCCAGGTCCCGAACACTAAGCGGAGCTGATGTAGGCTGTGTTCCTTTCAGATGGTTAGCATTTGGTTGTGATTGAGATTTTTCGGATAAAATTGTATCGCTCATACTCTGTCCACTCCTCTCTTCATATCGTTTATCATTTTAATGCTTCTACAATTGTCTGAGTGTTATGGCGGATCATACCGATATACGTTCCTTCTTCTGTTCCCTCAGCACCCATCGCATCCGAGAACAGTTCACCACCAATGCTTACGGTATGTCCTTTTTCCGCTGCCCCCGCAATAATCGCTTCCATCGCTTTTGCCGGTACGCTGGATTCTACAAATACCGCTTTGATATTGTTTTCCACAAGGTAATCTCGCAACTCACTGACATCCCTCGCACCATACTCTGCTGCTGTACTGATTCCTTGGAGCCCCATCACTTTCATGTCATAAGCTTGGCCGAAGTATCCAAAGGCATCATGCGCCGTGACCAGTACCCGGCTGGCTTCCGGAATCTCCTGGATTTTTTCCCGCACCTCAGTATCCAATGCCTCCAGTTTCGTTAAATACTGCTCCGCTTGTACCTTGTATTCTTCTGCGTGTTCAGGGTCTGCTTCCACGAGTGTATCGCGTACAGCTTCTGCGGCATGCATCCAATGGCTAACATCAAACCAGACGTGTGGATCGTATTCTGTTCCGCCTGTATCTTTCCCTGATCGCAATTCATCCACCGGAATGTTCTCCGTGACAGCTGTTACTATTTTGCTCTTGGACATTTTCTCCAAGATGTCTGTCATTTTTCCTTCGAGATGCAGCCCGTTATAGAAGATAACCTTCGCTTGCTCCAGCTTCCGAATATCTCCCTGCGAAGCTTTGTACAAGTGAGGATCTACCCCTGGGCCCATCAGCCCGGTCACGTCAACATATGACCCGCCGACTTCCCTCGCTACATCCGCAATCATGCCTGTTGTGGCTGTGACCTGTACCTTCCCTTCACTACCTCCTGTTTCCGCTGCACCTGAGCACGCTGTTAGCACGATAACCAGAACAAGAGCTGTCAGCGTCATTAACCCTCTCTGAATGCTCCTCATCTTCACCATCAACAATTCAAACCGCCCCTTTCCCTCTCCTAACATAATTGTCCTCATCTAATTTTGTTGTACAAGGTATTAAAATTTATACAAGACTAATAATGTTTCCCTTGTGCAAATTTTAGCCGATGCAAAATAAAAAGGCAAGGGATAATTTCCCCTGCCTGTCCAAATGAGTATATTGGCGATTTAATTAGATTGTTTGTCTTTTTTCGCTTATCTGTGCTAATTCATTTTCGTTTCTTCACGTTACTCTGTATCTTTCCCCTGATTTTTCTTCCCTTTTGGAGTCCCATCAAGGCCATACACTTCATCGTAAGCATCGAAAATTTTACGTGCAATCGGAGACGCACTGACCGATCCAAAGCCACCTTCGGGCACAACAACCGCTATAGCCAACTTCGGATTATCCCGTGGTGCAAATGCGATAAATACACCGTTTTCCTTTTTGTTTGGTCCTGTTCCCTGCTCCGAGGTTCCTGTTTTTCTCGCATAATCGTAGGGGAACCCTTCAAACGAACTTACTTTGGTGACCATACCCTTGTGCACTTCATTCCAGTATGCATCAGCAAAATCAACCTCGTTTAACACTTTTGGTTTAATTTTCTTCACCACATTGCCTTCTGCGTCACGGATTTCCTTTACTAAATGAGGCTCCATCCGTTTGCCTTTATTCGCAAGCATCGTGGTATATTGTGCGAGTTGAAGCGTTGTATATTTACCTTGCTGACCAAATGAGGCAAAAGCCAGACGTGTAAGAGCCGATTCATCTTTGTTTTTATACTCAAGTCTGCCCAAGAATTCACCAGGCAAGTCAACACCAGTCGATACACCCAAGCCAAACTCCTGCATGTGCTCGTGCCAAACATCAAGCCCTTTATCCGAGCCATACTTATTTAGAAGTCTTTTGCCAACCATATCAATCATAAAGGCATTGGAAGATTTCTCAATAGCCCGTCTCGCTGTAATATTGCCATTATATGCAGAATGGGAGTTCCTCACTTTTCTCCCGTCTTTCCCCAAAATGGCATATCCCTGATCGGGATAGGTCTGCCCCGTCGTAAATAGTCCTTCTTTCAATCCAATCAATACACTGAGTGGCTTGATTACGGAACCCAACAAAACAACGGATTCCGTATGTTTTTTCGAATCGTCCGGCGGGAAGGAAGCCATTGTTCCGTTGCGATAAACGTACTTGATCTTGTCATAATCCCAGTCATTCGGATCATAATCAGGCATACTCGCCATAGCCACTACATTGCCTGTATCCACTTCCATGGCTACCGCATATCCCGTAACGGCGTTCGGAAGTTTACGCAATTCATCCGTTATTGCCTGCTGCGCTGCCATCTGAATTTCCTTATTGATTGTGGAGACCAGACTGTATCCCTTCTCCGGCGGAGTCTGTTGCATCGTACCCTCTGGCAAATTACGCAAATTAATATCGATCGATTGGTAGCCGCTACGCCCACGAAGCTCCTCCTGATATTGAAATTCAAGGCCATCAACTCCAACTTTTTCCTGCTGGGTATAGCGCAATCCTGGATCGCGTTCTGTTGCTTCCGATTTGCTGATTTCTCTATACTTGTCCAAGTTGTCCTGTTGGCCCTTGAACTCTCTTGTATATCCGATCACCTGAACTGCGACCCTATCGGGATCATACTTTCTTACATTTTCCTCAAGTACCATAGCACCTGGATATTCAGACTTTTTCTCCATAAAATAAGCAATTTCTTTCATGTTGAGATCCGATTTCACCAGACGAGGAGTATACCCATGTGCCTTCTGAGATTCCAGATCCAGTCGCTTCATAATCTCTTCTGCATCTGGTTGTTCTTTGTCCCCCGGATTAAACTGCTTAAACACAGCCGCCAGTTCATCAGCAAGTTCCTGCGCCTCCTGCTTGTGATCATCATTTCTATAATCCTCATACAACAATACATAGAGGGACTGCACAGGCTCCGAATAAGCCAGCGCAACTTCCCCTGTCGCATCGTAGATTGGCCCACGAACAGGGGCGAGCGGAATATCTTTGGTATTACGGCTAGTTTCCATATAGGTCAGTTCAGGTCCCTCAACAAATTGCACAAAGGCCAATCTAAAAATTAGGATACTGAATATCACAAACGCAGCGAAAAAAAACACATTCATTCTTACACTAGACGGCTTGTTGTTGACTGGTGTATCTTCGTTGGTTATTTTCTTTTTCCTCAATCGGTTAAACATGGGATAAGCCTCTCCGTTCTTATGTAAAAGTAGATTCATCTATCACGCATATTGCATCATTCGGTTCAAGTAACATACCTTTCCTTCTACAAGTCTATCAAAGGTCAGCTGCCATGTCCTCCAGATTTTGGTTACATTTTCGTAAACAGAAGAGACATATGGCCATTCTTTCGAAATGATGTCAATACAGACATATCGTTAATCTCTTTACTTTTGAAATAATTTTTCATTCTCTTATATAAACGTGTCATAAACGATGTTTGTTACATACTGATTTGCAGCAGCTTGTGGGAAAGTGGCCTCTCAGTCTCCTGGCAAACGTAAAAAGGACCCTCGAAAGGGTCCCCTCTTTGAATCAAAGACTCACATTACTGTGTATCTGATTCCTTATTTTTATCTTTTTTCGGTACACCGTCCAGACCAAACTCCTCGTCATACGCGTCGAAGATCGCACGTGCTACCGGAGCCGCACTGTTCGAACCGAAGCCCCCTTCCGGAATGACCACAGCTACAGCCAGCTTCGGATTGTTGCGTGGAGCGTAAGCAATAAACACCCCGTTATCCACCAATTTGCCTCCGACTAACTGTGTGGATGTACCTGTTTTTCTTGCAAAGTCATAAGGGAATCCACTAAACGCCGTTACTTCGGTTGCCATGCCTCGCTGTACTTCATTCCAGTAAGCATCATTAAAATCGACTGTGCTAAGCACTTTCGGTTTCATTTTCTCAACCACATTGCCTTGCGAATCACGGAACTCACTGACTAATTGTGGTTCCATACGTTTTCCTTTATTCGCTAGCATCGTAGCATACTGTGCCAGCTGCATCGTTGTATATTTCCCTTGTTGTCCAAAGGAGCCATAAACAAGTCGTGTTAGTGAACTTTCATTGGTGTTCATATAATCCCTAATCCCCAAGAATTCATTCGGCAGATCAACCCCAGTAGATACACCCAAACCGAACTGCTTCATGTATTTATCCCAAACATTGATTCCCTCTGCGCCATATTGAGAGTAAAGTTTCTTGCCAATCTCATCAATCATGAACACGTTCGAGGAATGTCGAATCGCATCATGGGGAGTTAACGACCCATACACGTGTCCCGATGAGTTCTGAACTCTACGGTTATCTCCACCGAAAGTCGTTGAACCTCTGTCTGAATACACCGTATTTGTTGTGAAAAATCCTTCTTTCAAACCGATCAATACACTAAGTGGTTTAATCGTTGAACCAAGTAATACGATAGATTCAGCTCGTTTTTTAGAATCGTCGGGCGGGAACGAGCGAATTGTACCATTTTGGTATACATACTTGATGTCATCATATTGATCGTTGCTAATACTACCCGTTCTCCAGATATTCGTATCATAATCTGGCATACTGGCAATCGAAACAATCTTACCTGTATCCACTTCCATAGCTACCGCAAAACCTGTTTTGGCATTCGGGTGCAGCTTACCTGAAACTGGATGTGTATGCAGCCAGCTTAGTTGATCCAGTATCGCCTGTTCTGTCTTCACCTGAACATTTTTGTTAATCGTTGTAATCAGGTCATACCCTTTTTCGGGTGGGGTAGAGCCTGCTACACCTTCAGGCAAATTCCGCAAGTCAACATCAACGGAGTTATACCCACTTTTTCCCCGCAGAACATCCTGATATTGCAGTTCCAGTCCATCAAAGCCAACAAACTCATTCTCGGTATATACAAGACCTGGGTCCGTTTGCTTTTTATTGGCCTCATCAACCTCTTTGTATTTATCCAATGTTTTGGAGCTTTTGAACTTTTTGAGATAACCAATCGTCTGAACGGCTACCGTATCCGGATCATAGTAACGCACACTTTCCTCTACAATCTGAATTCCCTTGAATTCATCCTTGTGCTGCAGGAAATAGGCCACTTCCTCATCGGACAGATCACTCTTGATCAGACGTGGCATGAACCCGTTTGCTTTACGCGAGTTGAGGTCCATTGCTTCTAAGATGTTATCGACCGTAAGGGCCTCGGAATCCTTTTTCTTATACTGCTCAAAAACATCATGCAGCCGGGTGGCGATGTCCTCCACTTCCGCTATATTCGGATTAGGCTTGCCATCCACATCTCCATAGTTTTTGTATAAAGTCAGATACAAGGATTGAATCGGCTTGGAGTAAGCCAGCTTCACCTCGCCCGTGGAATCATAGATGGTTCCTCTCACGGGAGCGAGCGGTACATCTTTGGTAATATTGCTCGCTTCCTCCTGACTGAGCTCAGGCCCTTCCACGAATTGCAAAAATGCCAGCCGTACAATAATAACGCTAAAAATAACAAAGGATGCGAAGAAAAATACGTTCATCCGGTAACTGAAGCGCCGCTTGTCCGTAAGTTCGTCCTTCTCTTTTGAATGATTGTTCATTCATCCTACCTCTTTCATGACTTGATGCATACCGTCCAGACTTTACAGCCTCGGCATGATAACCTGGCAACGTCGTCATCTCCCGGACCCATGTCCGGCGTAATGTTAAGCTGATTGATCTTTCAGATGGGTATCGGCAAAGTTAGGAGGATTGAACCAATCGCCACTGATCGCCCAAGTGGGGTCAAGCGGAATCCAGCTTTCCGAATCACTTAAATATATTTCATTCCAAGCATGTGGACCATATCCACCCTGCCCGTTATAACCAAGCCCTGTAACCACTTTGACTTCCAGCCCCTGTGAACGAGCCATGACCGCATATAGACGAGCGTAATCAATACATACACCTTGACGTGTATCAAATGTATTTTGTGGCGTCTGCTCGTGCCATATGCCCTTTTGCTCATAGTCATCCACTTTACCATAGTCATATTGAATGCGAGAACCTACCCAGTCATATAATGCCCTGGCTTTGGCTTCATCTGTCGTTTGACCTTTCACAATTTCTTTTGCCGCAGATTCAATATCCGCCGGAATGTTATGGTCAATGACTTCATATTTGCGTTGCAGAATCGCTCCAAGTTCCTTTTGCACGGCTTGTGTAAATACGGGTAGCTTGTCTTTGATGAAAGTACCTGATAATGGCTCTATGACAGATTTGGCCCCTTGCATATAAATGGGTGAAGCCTCTACATAGCGACTAAACATGCTGCCAGGATAGAGACTGACAATCATGAACAACACGGCAATCACAATCATCCCGCGGACGGAGCCAATAACTGTACCAATCACAGCACCCGTAAAACGGCTGAAAAATCCTTTTGGTCTGCTCTCTTGCTCTGCCGAACTGTATCTTCTGCTGAAAATAAGGGAAGAGAGCAATCCGAGAACCAATCGGATGAAGCCATAACTAATCACAAACAACACGGCAAACCGCATCAGCGGAAAATCAGCAATCGCCGTAATCAATGTATAATACATCTGCTCCCATCGGTTCAATTCACGGTTTGGCATGCCTGCCGCATGCACAGACAACCATTGCTGAACATATGGCGCAAGCCATAATGTTAAACCGATGGATAACAGAATACCAATGACCGCCATAATGCCATCCATGAGGAATCCAAAGAGTCTTCCTGCCGAACGCGAAGCACCTCTGGACCACCCCTGAAGCAATGAAGCGGCCACAATCAGCAGCAGCATAATCGTTATGCCGTTGAATTCTTTCAGACTATCCAGCCAACTTTGCAGCACGTATCCATTCCTCCTTTACTACGAAGCCGGTGCTGTTCCGTTCTCCTGTGCCTGTTTGACAAAAGTTCGTATCGTTTCATTGTCGACCTTCCATTCACCCACTGAGATCCCCCGGAATGTAACATCGACTTTATCCGAATTCGTTCTACCCTTAATCTCCACATTGGGGCTTGTGATGGTAAATGCTCCATCCTGTCCCTTAGTGTATGTTGCTTTGGAAGCTTCTTTGAGCATCATGCTGGTCGCTTCCTTCTTCAATGTGTCCATCGTACTCGATTGAACGTCAGTAACTGTCTGTTTGATCTGATCAATGGAGATGCCGCTGTATATCAGTAGAGCCGCAATAATGATGATGGCAATCGCCCATTTCAATACGGTTTTGACCACGTTCAGAACAAAGAACAAAATGATCAACGCAACCACAATCACCAGCCAGTTCTGCATCACAAACTCTTTGATTACTTCTATGTTCATGACTACACCTTCCGTATTAGAGTTGATTATTAACACTTCCCGAATATTATACATGATTTCCGAAGCTGCTGTCAGCTAAGCCCTCCTATGTAAAAATAAACGGTCTAAGTTCGTCCCGCCGGGCGTACAAGTAGTACCATGAGGTTCTGTCCAAGGGAACGGGGAACACATCATGACCAGTTATTGAACATGCATCGCTTAACAAGGAGGGGCTTATGTGAAAACGGCCATCTGGCTATATCTATTTTTGTTCCTTGCTGTTTTTGATCTGCACGCGCAGTATCCAATCTTGACCCCTTTCGCTATCTCGCTCGGGGCGGCCCCGACCTTCATCGGCTGGATGATGGGCATCTATTCCTTGACTCATCTCCCAGGCAATCTGATTGCCGGAACCCAAATCGACAAACATGGCAGTCGTCGTTACATTGTATTCAGTTTGCTGGGTGCAGGCATCATTTTGCTTATCCAGGCACAAATCCATACGCCATGGCAGCTGCTCGCCCTGCGCTCCATCAGCGGGTTTGTACTTGCTTTTCTCTCTCCGGCCTGTCTCGCACTGCTTGCGCAGCTGTCAAGTGATCCAATCAAGCAAGGTAAGTACATGTCAGGCCATGGCGTCGTACATACGCTGGCATCCGTGGTGTCCCCCGCCGCAGGCGCATTGATCGTGGGAGCTTTAGGATTTTCGGCCACCTTTGCAAGTCTCGGTTATCTGCTCATTCTGTCTGGTGTTATCGCATGGTTATCCATGCCCAAAGGCCTCGTTGAAGTTCAGCACGAAAAAGTGACCGAGCCCGCCATGCCTAGCAACCCGGTTGAAGAAAAAAGAAAATTCCTGCCCGTATCCTGGCGGTACTTTGCTCTGCCTCTTGTCATTGCCTGTGCCCAAGGAATTCTGTTTTTTGAACTGCCACTGCGTGGAGGCGGACATTCGTCCATGATGTCTACCGGACTTTTGTTTTCCATTATCAGTATTGGAGCACTATTTACCCTGAGCATGCTATTTCTCAACCGTTATTCTCCCAAACTGCGGTTGATTGCAGGTGTGCTGCTGATGTCTTTATGTTTCTTTGCTATGGCGGCGATACCACAAATTCCGTTGTCTTCCGTGCTTTTCGTTCTGGGGATGTCCAAAGGCATTATTTTCCCAGCCATGGCAACACTCTTTATTCATTTAAGCGGCGGAAACAAGCTGGGTCGAATCTTCTCATTGCAATCCATTGCTACCTCCATCGGTTCTTTCATCGGCCCAATCACAGCAGGACAGCTTCGTGTGGGTTTATCGCCATATTTCATTGCTTTTGTATTATTGATGATCGGCATTATGCTGCTCCCTTATTTCACAGCCAGACGCGAAGCTTCACTATCTGATCCTAAAAGCATACTGGGTTAACCGTATCAGAATGATCTACTATCCGTACTCTTTGACAACAGAAAGGCTTGTATTTTTCTTGGTTTTGCATCATTCCCCCATTTACAGCTAAACTATATAAAATGGACTGATGTTTTACACACGAACGAGGTGACTTCTTCATCTTCAAGATCTCTTCTTAAATATTCGTAAACGGAACGGCCACTGTTGCTGAAAGTTAGAAATCAAAGATGTTTCTGTCAATGTAGTCGCTCGTGTAAAAATTAGAAAGTCCATTTTATATAATCCAGTCGATTTCCGCTGCAACATTTCCCGGGGAATGTCGACATAAGCTCTCGATCAAGAGGTGAATATGATGCCTATTCATGTCATTGTGGAAGGTAAAAACGACCGCAGCAAACTAAAACGTCTTGTAGGACCCGAAATCAACATTTTGTGCACGTTTGGAACACTGAATTCCCTCAAGCTTGAGTCGCTGCGCAAACAGGTTGGTTACGATGAGGTCTACTTATTTATGGATAATGACAGTTCGGGCAAAAAAATCAGGGGTGTGCTGCGAGATGCCTTCCCGGATGCAGTACAGATGTATACACGACGCGGTTATGCGGGTGTAGAGGGAACTCCCGATGAATACATCATCGCCCAGCTGGAGAAAGCCGGATTGGAATCGTATATCCAATATCCTGAATTCCCATCGTTTTAAACCGTAAGAGGCTGCTCGCCGGGGTATTCATTCAACCCAGGAAGCAGCCTCTTTATTTGGCGATTATAATGAACGCATCTTTATTCCTTGATCAGATTGCGAATGTCTTCCGCAATGACTGCTGGTTCAACATCCTCTGTATTAAACGCATTGTATACTTTGCGCAACTGGTTATTCCGATCCACCAATCCAATCATGTTCATATGGGCAAAATCGTCCTTGTTTTCACCCTCAATGAGGATCTGGAATGAATCTCTGGCGAGCTGCTTCGTTTGATCCATATCCCCCCGCAGGAAGTACCAGCCTTCATAATCCGCGTGGAATCGATCTGCAAATTCCTTAATCTTCTCCTTGGTATCCACTTTCGGATCAAACGAGATGGACACAAATGAGGCATCCTTGCCAAAGGTATCGTCCTCTTTCAACAGATCCTGCACCTGAGATAACGTAAACGTCGTAATTGGGCACACATCCGGACAACTGGTGAAATAAAAGTAGAACAAACGCACCTTGCCTTTGGTATCATCCAGAGATACTGTGCTTCCATCCACATTTTCCATCGAAAAGGATTGAATCTCCCGAATTTCGGGTAATTTTTCCTTGCTGGCAAATACGGTGCCCCACATTAAATACACCGCCATAATTAGTGCAAGCCCTAACAGCATCCATGTCCATTTATACTTTTTCAACATCATTATCGTCCCTTCCGATATCAGATCATATGAATACGCATACATAAAAGTTGAAGCAGTTCTCTATAAAATTCATGGACTCTGGATCATATTTTGAATGACATTTCCTCATTCCGATACCACTTTGTTGCATATGTATACCAAGAACCCAACCGACAATGGGCCCCCTTGTTATTGTAGCTGTTCCACGAACCCGTGCCCATCTAATGTTTATTAAAGCATTTCAAGCTGCTCATTTGTGCACTGTATCCAGAATCATCATTATAAAACTCAAAGATAGATAGTTAATGGAGTAAAGGAATACCTTTTTGGCCCAGGCATCTGTATTTTGTGCACGAAAGCCTTTAAGTGCGTAGTACAGCCACAGCACGGAAAGTATCAGTGAGACCGTAAGATAGAAGATTCCTGCATACCCGTAAGCATACATGAGGACCGGGACAAAGATTTGCAAAACCAGATAAGGAATCATCTGAATCTTGGTTCGTTCAATACCCTTTACCACCGGTAATAGCGGAAATCCACCAGCCCGATAATCTTCCACCCTGCGGATCGCGAGCGCCCAGAAGTGTGGAGGCTGCCATAAAAACAACATGGCCAGAAGCAGCCATGCACCAAGATCCATCCGTCCAGTTACTGCGACATAACCGATGACTGGCGGCATTGCACCAGACAGACCGCCAATGGAGGTGCTCCATGTCGACGAACGTTTTAACCAAAGGGTGTACATAATCACATAGACAAACATGCCAAAAATGCCGCATAATCCGGCAAGTACCCCGGAGAAGGAAAAGAGTACGGATAATCCAATCACACCCAAAATAATGGCATAGGATAAAACGACTTTGGGTGTTAAACGTCCTGTTGGCAAGGACCTGTTGCGGGTACGTTCCATTTTGAGATCAAGTTCACGGTCAAAGTAATTGTTAAATACACAAGAAGAAGCCATAATCAGTACCGTTCCAAGCAGGGTCAGCAGCATTTTGCCGTAGTTGACGTCCCACTGGGATGCAAGCCAAAAGCCACCAAAAACCGCAATAAGGTTGGTTCGAAGAATGCCCGGTTTCGTAATATGGATAAAATCTTTCCACGTCCCTGACTTCATCGGAGGCGCAGATCGTGTTGCCGAATCGGAAGAAGCCTGGTATCTCAATGGATTGTCCACGCTTGTGAATCCCCCTTCTTCTTGATCTCATGGAGGTTTCTCTCTCTGCCTCCGATATAAAGTTTATCACAGGAAAAGGAAAAAGAGTTTGACAATGCTCGTACAATTGCTGTCAATTGAGCAGGTTCTTGTCATATCTTTGGAAATTAGGGTGTTTTGCTTCCCGGTAGGCGGATAATATACACTATATATGGGTATCACCTAGATAGAGAAGCAACTCGCATTAACGATACACCACACAAAGGAGACGTTTATGGATACTTCTACACATTTTGTCATGGGGATTGGTTTGGCCGGTCTGGCTTATGTCGATCCTGTTGTCGCGACGAGTCCCATGCTCGCAGCTGCGGTCATGGTTGGAACCATTGCAGGCTCGCAGGCTCCTGACATCGATACTGCGTTACGTCTCAAAAGCAACTCGCTCTACATCCGGAATCACCGGGGTATGTCCCATTCACTGCCATTTCTCCTGTTATGGGTTCTGCTCATCACTGGTGTCATTGCACTGATCTTCCCGGGTGTCGCTGTTGGACACGTCGCGGCTTGGACTGCTGTCGCCGTAGGCGTTCACGTTTTTACCGATTTGTTCAATACCTATGGAACTCAGGCAGCGCGGCCTTTTACTGAACGCTGGATTGCCTGGAACATCATTCATATTTTTGATCCGTTTCTGTTTACCACACATGTGCTGGCCATATTGTTATGGGCTTTTGATCTGATCGCCCCTGCTCCACTCTTTGTTTCACTGTATATTTTGATTGGCTTGTATTATGTATGGCGGACAATAGCACGTGCTATGGCTGTTAGACAGGTGAAGCGACTCGACAAAAATAATTCTGAGGCTCATTACATGGTCATCCCAACAATATCCTGGAACCGATGGCATGTGGTGAAAAGATTTGAAGACGGCAGTTATGAGATTGGCAAAATGGACCATTCCGTCTTAACCTGGAATCTCCATGCTTCATCGTCCACTCACGCGGCTGTCGCTGCCTCACGCAACTCTCCTGAAGTCACTGCGTTTCTTTACTTCACCTCCTATGCTGTTGCAGAGGTGGAAGAATTACCAGCAGGATACAAGGTTCGCTGGGCAGATGTGCGTTATCGACACCGCAAACAATATCCATTTGTCGCTGTAGTCGTTATGGATCGAAATTTCGAAACGATTGATACGTATGTCGGCTGGTTAAGTGACGAGAAAATGGATAAAAAACTTTTATCCGCACGCTCTTGACGAAAGGTGCATGGAAGGGCACAATCAGACATAGGAACGAATGCGCGAGAAAGCCCGGAGCGTTTCCGCTCCGGGCTTCTGCTTGTTGCTTTTTGGTTATAATAATTATTTGCCAGACCCAGCCAGAGACTGCTCAGCGATTTGTACCAGACGTTTGGTGATGTACCCACCCAGAGATCCTGTCTCACGGGAAGTGTAGTTACCGTAGTAACCGTCTTGTGGGATAGTTACACCCAGTTCTTGTGCAGCTTCGATTTTCAATTGTTGCAGTGCTGAGTTTGCTTGAGGTACCACCAAGTTGTTAGAACGAGATCCTTGAGCCATATTTAAAATCTCCCTTCAATCTGTGTCTGTAATGTAATTGCAAGCTTGCAAGATTATTATGGCTCGTGCGCTTCAGGTTATACGGAATTCCATCAAATTTCTATATGGAGGTTTTTCCCAATGAGCAAAGGTTTATCGCTATGGTTTGCATTCTCTTCGATTATGTTGTTAGCGGTTACGGCGATTATGATCTCTTACTCCGGCTGGTTGGCTACGCTGCTGTTTGTCTTGTCCGTTGCCAACATCGGATGGGGATTTGTTATTCGCGCAAAGAAAGAGCGTCGTGAAGCACGTACCACCTCGGAAACAGCCTCTTGACCCGGTAAACTTCATAGGTTAGTACGAAACGATAATAAAGAGGAGCCCCCATCAGGGCTCCTCTTTATTATGTGAACAATTCATTTACTTTAAGTTACTTGCCTCGTCCTACTACAACGTACGTCTAGGAACAAACCCCATACGTTCTTTAACCGCATTAAGTGTCTGGGAAGCCACCGCTTCTGCGCGACGAGCTGAAGTTTCCAGGATGTCAGTTAATTCGCCAGACTCACGAATCTCACGATACCGTTCCTGTAAAGGTTCAATAACAGATACGACCACTTCAGCCAGTTCTTTTTTAAATGGACCATACATTTTGCCTTCATAGCGCTCCGCTACTTCTTTCAATGACAGACCTGCGCATTCAGCATAGATACTCATCAGGTTGCTGACTTCAGGTTTGTTTGCCGGATCATATACAACCTCACGACCGGAATCGGTTGTGGCACGGCTAATTTTTTTGCGAATCACATCTGGTGGATCAAGCAAGGCAATGTAGCTGCCTGCATTTGGATTACTTTTGCTCATTTTGGAAGAAGCATCATCCAGTGACATTACACGAGCACCCACCTGTGGAATATACGGGTCTGGAATCGTGAAATACTCACCATAACGATGGTTAAAGCGTCCCGCCAGATCACGTGTCAGTTCCAGATGCTGCTTTTGGTCTTCGCCTACTGGCACAAGATCAGCATTATACAGCAAAATATCAGCAGCCATTAATGAAGGATAGACAAACAGCCCAGCGCCAACGGAATCTTTACCAGATGATTTGTCCTTGAACTGAGTCATGCGTTCGAGCTCGCCCATCGATGTCAGTGTAGTCATCAACCAGCCCAATTCCGCGTGCTGCGGTACATGGGATTGCAGAAACACATTGGATTTCGTAGGATCGATTCCAGCTGCGATAAACAAGGCAGCTACCGCCTCAGATTGCTCACGCAGTGCTGCTGGCTCTTGAGCTACCGTTACAGCGTGAAGATCAACCACCATGAAGTGACATTGGTAGTCATGCTGCAATTTGACAAAGTTTTTAATTGCTCCGATGTAGTTGCCCAATGTGAGCTTGCCACTCGGCTGAATTCCCGAAAGTACTGTTTTCATTTCACATAACGCCTCCCTATTTGTTTGTTCCTAATTCTCCGCGAACGCAAAAAGGCCCCACATCCGCAAGGGACGTGAGACCGTGGTGCCACCCTTATTCGCATTTCTCCATTCCTCTAGACCTGATTAGATCATGTAGAAGAAATGCCTTCATTTCTCCGTAACGTGGAGTATACGTCCGATTCTACTAAGGGTAGTCCAAACTTCAGACATCGCCTGTTCAAGCCAGCACTCAAGGGTCCATTCGGTAAAGAGTTCACACCGGTTCACATCATCCACCGGCTTTCTGAAGAGAGTTCTCTTGGCTTACTTGTCCCTGTCATCGCTTTGATTATCATTCATTGGATAAAACGCATCGTTCAGAATACCATCTTAATCCGCGCGGACCAGAATGTCAAAATGGGAATAGCTTTTTTTACCCACTTCACAGAAATCTGTTATGATGGAATTGCTTATCCTAATCACCAGCATTCATTCGGTATGCTAATGGGATAAATGGCATGTACACAATGACACGCCTGCAACGGCATATAGGAAAGGCCGTTTGCAGACAGATTTCAAGTGGGAAAAGGAGCATCGATATGAAACAAGTGACCAAAGGCCAATGGAATGGTTACGACACGTATATCCTACATAGCCGTGAATTGGAGATTACCCTGCTGCCGCGTCTTGGAAATAATATTATCTCGATTCGCGATCTGGTGCAGGGCCGCGATGTCGTTCGCAGTCCAGAAGAAGATGAACTAGCCTTTTATTTGCAGAAGCCGTATCACTTCGGCGTTCCGCTTCTTGTTCCGCCAGGCCGCATTCATCGAGGACAATTCGAATATGAGGGAGTTCATTACCAATTCGATCAGAATACGGCCAATGACAACCATATTCACGGCCTCCACCGCAGCCAGTCCTGGTGTGTCAGCGACATCGAAGAAGATGAAGATGGCTGTGCAATTACAATGGAATTATTAACTGAAAATGAAGAGCATTGGATGGCTCAATTTCCAATTCCTTTGAAGCTTGAGATGACGTTCAGACTTCAAAACGCGGTGTTAAGCCAGCGTCTGCGTGTGACCAATCTGAGCTCTACTCCTGCTCCTTTTGGAATGGGATATCATACATGGTTTCTGCTTGACGGTAAACCCGCTGAATGGTCACTTCAACTTCCTGTGTCCGGAATTTACGCTCAGAATGAAGAACAACTGCCTACAGGTGAGATTGAATCTCTTGGAGAATGGTCTTCTTTGAACGAAGGCATGAACATGCAAGGACGAAACTGGGATACTATTTTGAAAGCTGCCGAAGGGCAACCAGCAGTAGCTCACTTGCGCAGGCAGGATGGATACACGCTTAAATATTCAGCGGATGAAGCATATTTCAAACATTGGGTCCTCTTTACAAAGGGAGAATCCGATCAATTTCTATGCATTGAACCTTATACCTGGCTTCCTGATGCTCCCAATTTGAATTTAACAGACGAGCAAACGGGACTGATTCGTCTGGAACCAGAACAGCCCGTTGAACTTTTTACACGTATTGAGATTGTACCCCCAACTGAGTAGAATCTTGTACTCTCAGGCGACTTCTATGGGACACAGCTCCTACTTTTTCCTTTTATTCTACGTAGCCGATCCATACTGGGTCGGCTTTTTTCATGTTATATCTTATCTTTTATATCCAAATTTTCCCTTACGCCATATCATGCATATTTCCTCATTCTCTAACCATACTAACATCACCAAGCCATAAGGAGGTGACACACATGTACGGAGGTCAAAACCAAGGAAGCAGAAATTCTTCAAACAATCTGGTTGTTCCTCAAGCAACTGCAGCTTTGCAACAATTGAAAATTGAAGCTGCACAAGAGCTGGGTGTAACAATTCCCCAAGACGGTTACTATGGTAACTACACTTCCCGTGAGACAGGTTCACTGGGTGGTTACATCACTAAACGTCTGGTCCAAATCGCTGAGCAGCAATTATCGGGTCGTTCGTAAGCTCGTAATTCGTGCTCGCATATGCAATAACAAAAAGCGGCCTTCCTCGGAAGTGCCGCTTTCCTGTGTGCTCTTCACAATTATGAAGACGACTCCATGCCTGAATCCATGTATGTATTGGTTCTTGGATAACGAATCATCAGGTTCGCCATATTATAGTTGGACTCCATCGTGGCATCAACCAGAATCATACCTTGTCTTACTGTAAAATCATATGCAATTTCTCCATGAGTCCAATTTCGCTTGAATTTCAAAGTTTCCAGTGCCATTGCGCGGAAAGAAGAGCGTTGGGTTTCGTTTAGTCCACCGTCCTCCACTTCCATTTGACCGTCACGTCCGGTTATCGGATTATGTCGAATCCCAAACTTTCCAATTACATTATTTCGTATTTGCACAAAAACTACACCTGAATCTAACCCTGATAATTCATGATCAAGCTCTTTGAACACCAGATCCAACTGTCGTGCTAATGAAAGCTGGTCAATTTTTACCATAACGCTCCTCCTTTATGCACTTCATCCTACAAAACAAGGACTTACGACTCATTATATGACAACAAATGTGGTCATTCAACAAAGTCAAACAAACTTGGGTAATTATGACTATAATTTGCACAATTAATTGCCATTTTGCGTGCTTTTAGCGAGTTATTTCTCTCAATTGCGACAAAATATTTAACGAGAGCTTAGCTTTAAAAAACACTAAAAAAGGCCGCAATCCCGTGTACATTTACACAGGATTGCAGCCTCATTACATATATAGGAATACTATTTTGCGGATTCTGTCATCTCAAGAAATTGATCAATATCGGCAATGACCAGGTTCGCTGCATTTTGCCAGAAATCAGGTTGTGTAAGATCTGTACCCAGATGTTTCTGAGCCAGTTCTTCTACCGTCATTCGGCCCGTATCTCGCAGCAAATCATCGTATTTATCGGCAAATGCCGTACCTTCCTCCTGCGCTCTGGCGTATATGCCTGCACTGAACATATACCCGAACGTATACGGGAAATTGTAGAATGGTACACCTGTCAGATAGAAATGCAGCTTGGATGCCCAGAAATGCGGATGATCGGATGCAAGCGCACCACAGAACGCTTCTTGCTGTGCTTCCACCATCAGTCTGGACAACTCATCTGCATTCACCAAACCTTGTTTGCGTTGCTCATAGAATCGATTCTCGAACAGGAAACGAGCATGAATATTCATAAAGAACGCAACGCTTCGTTGAATCTTGTCTTCAAGCAGAGCTAGCTTCTCTTGCTCATCCGTTGCTGCTTGAACCAGAGCATCCGCTACAATCAGCTCGGCAAAGGTTGATGCCGTCTCCGCCACATTCATGGCGTAGCGTTGATTCAAGGCTGGCAGTTCTTCCATAATGTGCTGATGATATCCGTGACCAAGTTCATGGGCAAGTGTCGACACATTCGACGGCGTCCCAGAGAAGGTCATGAAAATACGTGTTGCTTTGCTGAGTGGCAAGGACGTACAGAATCCCCCTGGACGCTTGCCAGCGCGGTCCTCTGCTTCGATCCAACGTTTCTCAAACGCCATCTCTGCAAATTTGGAAAGTTTGGGACTGAACTTGGCGAATTGATCAACAATATTGATAGCCGCCTCGTCATATGTGACTTTTCCACCCGACTTGCCTACGGGTGCATCTACGTCACTCCAGCTGAGTTTCTCTACACCAAGCAGTTTCGCCTTGCGCTCCAAATATCGAACCAACGCAGGTTTGGCACCGTTAATTACGTCCCACATCGTATCAAGCGTCTGACGCGACATCCGGTTAATCGCCAAAGGTTCCTTGAGAATATCATCCCAGCCGCGCTTCTCATACAATTTGAGACGGAAACCGGCAAGATGGTTTAATGTATCTGCGCAGAAGTCTTCGACATCCGTCCAAGCCTGTTCCCAGTTAGCGAATACAGTCTCGCGCACATTTCGGTCACTGTCGCTCAGCTTATTCGCAGCCTGACCTGCGGATAACATCACCGTTTCACCATTTTGTTCAAATGGGATGTTAACCTTGCTTACAATGGTGTTATAGAATTTTCCCCACCCATGGTAACCATCTACGCCGAGATCCAGCGCAAGACCTTCAAGTTCAGGTGACAGTTTCTCACGAGCTAGCGTGCGGCTCTCGTTCAGTGCAAAGGCAAGCGGCTGAATATCTTCCCGAGCAATCCATGCTTCCCATACAGAGTCTGTCGTCTGGCTAAGCGTATTGTCGAATTGGGACTTGGTACTGTTCAACATCGCGGCAAGAGAACTAATGGTTCCCTGAAGCTGAACTGCTTTTTTATCCTTTTGGTTTTGTGAAGAAAGACAGGACACAAATGCCGACCCTTCCGAAATTCGGATATAACAGCTCTGCAGCAGTTCTAGGATCGGATCAAACGCATTCGTTTCTTCCAGAGACTTGGGTGCAGGTGTATCTTTCAAAAGGGCTTGCAGCTTACGTACATCCTGCTCCAGCTCAATCAGATACGCAGCGAATGACTCTGAGGCAGAACCTCCACTAAAAATGGACTCCAGATCCCAGACGGGTTGTAATGGTGTTTTCATTTAAATAAGGCACCTCTCTCAGTAGAATGGATAATTAACCTTGAATTAGAACTGGTTTTATAAGCGCTATATCTCTATACTAGAGAAATAGTTTAAGCTATTTTCAGGAGGTAATCGTATGAAACCTTTACAAGTCTCGGCTGACACAGCCGTCAAATTAGCAGAATCTCTGGGTGTTCCCCTCGAACATCTGATGCATATGCCGCAGCATATCCTGATGCAGAAAATCGCCGAGTTGGCCAAAGAAGAAGCGGCTAAACCTGCCTCTACGGAAGGCGAGCAAGAATGATCCCCTTTGAGAACAGCTGGCCTTACGATATTGTAATGGGGGACATTTATGTACAGCAATGTCCGTACTGCCATGCAAACAATGTACTGCTGCCACTCAAACCAAAGGAGCTTGTACGCATTCGCGAAGGCAAAAAGAAATTACTGGTCTTTCCTTGTTGTAATGCCAGCATGACTGTGATCGACAACGATAGTGATTACCTGCTGTCCAGTCGTCCTGTCCGCAATTAGAGAACAACTCTCACTTATCAAATGGGGCTGCGTTTCGCAGCCTCTTTGTCTGCTTCAATCATTTCATCTGGCAATTCCACCTTGCTCGAAATCATCTGTTCCCGCAGTAATGCCCACTGCTCTCGCGAAGCACGAATCATGGCTGCATCGGTAATGCGCTTGTCATGAATAACCCTGCCGAACCATTTTACAGCCTCATGGAATCGACCTACCCTGCGGTTCAACTCTCCCAAAAGATAAAGAAGCTTGGCTTCATTCCCGCCAGTACCTTCCCGTTCATAAACCTTTACATAAGCCTCAAGGCTAAATTCAAGAAAACGGTTTTCCTGGGTATGATCCTCCATGTACCGATAAAGCCAGGCAATATGATGCAGCAGACCTGCAACGACACGATCTTTCTCCTGAATAACCTGCGCAACCAGTAGTCCAAGCTTGTACGAATCCATTGCCTGTTCCAGTGTCCGCGCTCCGCTATAGTCTCGTTTCACCCAACGATTGCCGATCTGCTCCTTAAAAGCCTTGCGCTGTTTATCGTTTAATTGTTCCGTCGAATTCTCTGTCGAAGCAAATCCACACTCAGGACAAATTCGAACAACATAGAAATCCGGATTTTCCCGCTTGTAATACGCGCAAAAATCGGAATCCGTCCGATAGGGCCGTTTTAAGCTTGGTCTTACGCGTGAGGTATCATACTCAGTCTCGCAGTAATGACACTTCACCTTTACCTTATACAGAGGCTCTAATTCCACTCATTCCATCCCTCTCCCATAAGCTTGTAATTGGAACTAAGGTGTATTCACAAAATGATGTGCTGGCCCCGACAATCGCTGCAGGACGAAAGAATGCAACGGCTCTTCCACACCAACTTGTGTCAACGCCTGATCCATACATGCAAGCCAGGCTTCTGCCCGTTCAACCGTCACTTCAAAGTGCATATGACGGGCACGCATCATCGGATGACCAAAAGCCTCGGAAAACAATGCAGGACCACCGAAGAACTGAGATAAAAACATGTATTGCTTGTCGATTACCGGCTGAATATCCTCCGGAAAAAGAGGTGCCAACTTCTCATTCTGCTGAACAATCGGATAAAAAGCTTCGACCAGTGCGCGAACGCCTGACTCTCCACCAAGATTGTCGTAGATGCTCAAACTAGGATTCATTCCGCTTTTCCCTCCTTTCAGGTGTCGAATTTTGACATATATTACACTCCCATGCTTAATTGTGAAAGGAGATTGAAGAACAAGGCCACGAACACCTTTATCTTCATTCTATCAAAAAAATCCCAAAAGTCCTATATAACATGAAAGGCTTATGGTCCCACACAGCCATGACTCATACAGGTCTATCTCGTACGGAATGCACAAAAAAAGCGCCAAACATGAGGTTTGGCGCACCAAATATTTCATTAATAACTTCGCCAGTCCTCTTCTTCAGAGCGCGCAAGCGAGGCACGTATAACATAAACAAAAGCACAAACCAGGATTCCGGTGACAAGACTCATAATCATCACTCCATCCGATTTAATTCCACCTTCTAGGTAAATAGGTGAAGTCCAGGCGTTTTTATCATTTTAGCATACATCTATTAAAAACACAGCCACTTTTGCAAGCGCTTTCTAAACATTAAATTGTACTGTTTGTCCGCTTTGTCTCATATATTGATGGCAAAAGCACCATCGCTTTGCTGCACACTGACCATTCCAAAAATAAAGGAGAAGAATTCATGGCCGCTTCACAACGAATCACCCATGTCCTGATCCCATTAGCTCTTCTGATCCTGTGTGTGTTGATGGTGCTGTTTCCTGCGGAAACCTGGCATGCAGGTGTACGAGGACTATCCATTTGGTGGGACGTGCTGTTTCCCTCCCTTTTTCCCTTTCTAGTGCTTTCCGAGCTGCTTCTTGGCTTTGGCATTGTTCATTTTTTGGGTACACTCTTAAATCCATTGATGCGTCCGCTATTTCGTGTTCCTGGAAGCGGCGGCTTTGTGTTTGCTGTCAGCTGCGCTTCCGGTTATCCCACTGGAGCCAAATTGACTGCACAATTGTGGGAGCAAAAATTGGTTACTCGGGAAGAAGGTGAACGCCTCGTTGCTTTCACCACATCATCCGATCCCATCTTCATGATTGGAGCCGTATCGGTCGGTTTTTTTCATAATGTAGCTATCGCTCCCATACTGGTCACATCACATTATGGTGCTGCATTTCTTGTGGGCTTGCTCATGCGCTTCCATGGAAATGTCTCCGTAATGGATAAACAGTCGATCAACGACTCTCCCTCCGCCTCTGAAGAGGTACACAGAAACAGACTGCTCCGAGCCATTTATGCAATGCACGAGGCAAGAAAGGCTGATGGACGGGCATTTGGTGAATTGCTGCGCCAGGCAATCTCCTCATCCCTTCGCCTTATTATTATCGTAGGAGGGTTAGTTGTATTCTTCTCCGTTATGATGGAGTTACTCGTTCAAACTGGATGGCTGGGCGGGTTATACGCCATTACGGAACAACTACTTCTATATACAGGATTCCCCCCTGCCTTATCTCACAGTCTCGTAGGCGGATTATTCGAAGTCACTTTGGGAGCCAAGGAAGCAGGAGGGGCGGGCATTTCCATTCCGCTCGTGTACAAAGCTGCTGCTGCTGCATTTGTCCTCTCCTGGGGAGGATTATCCGTCCATGCCCAGATTATGAGTGTCCTGAGCAACACACCCATGAGATATGGCCCCTTTCTGTTTGCGAGAGCAATCCACGCTCTCATTGCACCCATACTTGTACTTTTGTTATGGATGCCGATGATGGGTGGTTCAGAATGGCCTGTTTTGTTCCAAACCGGTGCCAAGCCAGAATTATTTTCGTATACACCAGATTGGGGACAGATCCTGTTTTCGGGAATTGGTGTACTTGGAGTCGTATTACTTTTACTACTGATACTTTCTCTGATGAGTCCCTTTTTCTTACCTCGACGTATGAAAAAATAAGCCATCCTGTGCGTTTATATTCAACTGAATATCAATCCAACGTTGTGTTCTTCCCTGGAATTGATTATCATCGGTAGTATAATGACCACAAAGGAGCTTTCATCTTGAGATACTATGTTCAAGACCGCGGAGACCAGTTATCGATTGATCTCAGTCAGCAGTTTCATGCGCTGGCAAAAGAGGAAGGGTTTAAGCTGGATGCAGAATCGCCGGAGATTGTCATCTCCATCGGAGGCGATGGTACGATGCTGCAAGCATTTCACAATTTCATCGACCGCATCCCGGACATTGCTTTTGTTGGGGTTCATACAGGCCATCTCGGCTTTTATGCCGATTGGAAAAAGGAAGAATTACGGGAATTGGTTCGATTGATGAGCGGCAAAGGCGACCCGGAACGACTCAAACCCCGGATTGTCGAGTACCCGCTATTGGAGCTTGAGATTCGTAAAAAGTCGGGCAATACCTCTTATATTGCACTGAACGAATTTACGTTAAAAGGTGTGGACGGTACAGTCGTGGCTCAGGTCGACATTAATGACGTGACGTTTGAGATGTTCCGGGGTGACGGTATCTGTGTATCGACACCTTCAGGCAGTACGGCATACAACAAGGCGCTTGGCGGCGCCATGGTGCATCCAACGATCGAGGCCATTCAGATCGCCGAGATTGCTTCGATTAATAACCGCGTCTATCGGACGCTGGGTTCACCGGTTATTTTGCCCAAGCACCATCACTGTGATATCTTCTCACGCAAGGATCAGCGGTTGCTGCTTACCATTGACCACGTAAATGTTATGGTGGAAGATCTCATATCCGTACGCTGCCAAGTGGCTCGTCACAAGGTCAGCTTTGCCCGTTTCCGGCCATATCCGTTTTGGAACAGGGTTCGCACAGCTTTTTTGGACTAAATACATGCAACAAAAAAAGCGGTCCTTCTCAGGAACCGCTTTTTGCTTTGGCTTGAGGCTGATCTTTGCTCTTCTGAAGCACAAAGTACGCACAGCCAAAATTGCAATATTCATTGATATAGTCCACCATGCTAGAGATCGTGGAATCCTTCGTTGCTTTGGGATGGTTGTCCCGGTAAAAACCCTTCAACCGCAACTGGCTGTAACCCCAGTCCCCAATAATGTAATCGTACCGCTCCAGCACTTCGCTGTAACGGTCACGGAACACTTCAGGATTCCAGCCTTCTTTGTGATTCTGCACGATTTCATAATTTTTTCCGCCGATTTGAACAATAACCGGTTCTTTAGGTTTGTCCTGTACAGGCTCCTGAACCGATTCCTGAATCTGTTCTGAACTTTTTTCTTCTTCCAAACCTGTCTCCTCCATCATGCGTGAGATGCCGCCTTTTCACTATTTTTCGCAGCAGATTTCACTTGTTCATGGGCATGGTAGGAGCTGCGGACCATAGGTCCGGATTCCACGTGGCTGAATCCACGCTTCAGTCCTTCCTGCTTCAATGATGCGAACTCCTCTGGCGGATAATACTTCTCCACAAACAGATGTTTCTCAGATGGCTGCAAGTATTGACCAATCGTCATAATGTCACAATCCACAGCGCGCAGATCATCCATCGTTTGCAAAATTTCATGATATTCCTCACCTACACCAAGCATGATGCTCGATTTCGTCGGGATATTTGGCTGCATTTCCTTGGCACGAGCAAGCAGTTCGAGTGAACGCTTGTATTTTGCTTTGGCACGAACTTTGTCCGATAGCCGCTCTACTGTCTCAATGTTATGATTCAAGATGTCCGGTTTGGCATCCATGACAATCTGCAAGGAATCCCGGTCACCCAAAAAGTCTGGAATCAGCACTTCTACGCTACATAAAGGCAAACGACGACGAACGGCTTTCACCGTCTCCGCAAAAATCGTCGCTCCTCCATCCTTCAGGTCGTCACGCGCCACGCTCGTAATTACGCAGTGCTGCAGATTCATCTGTTCTGCCGCCTCTGCCACGCGTTCTGGTTCCTGCAAATCAAGTTCCGTCGGCAAGCCAGTATTCACCGCGCAAAAACGGCATGCCCGTGTGCAAATGTCGCCCAAAATCATAAAAGTAGCCGTCCGATTGGCCCAACATTCGTAAATATTTGGGCACCGTGCTTCCTCACATACTGTATGCAGCGTTTTGGAACGCATCATCGTTTTCATTTCCTGATAGTTATCGCCGGTTGTCAATTTGATCCGAATCCAGTCCGGTTTCGGTTCTTTAACACGTTTAGCCAATGCATAAACCTTCTTTCTACTGAAGTTAGGCTGTTGCTCGGAACATATTATACCATGAAAGCGCTGGAAAAACCCCCATTTGTCACATCTTGTGCATTCATGTCTTACATCCGCATTTTGCATAATTCGATTCCTTCGCTCCCGAGTACGAGAGGTAGACGAATAAACCCATTTCGATCTACCTCTCGCTGATTGAAAGTCGCTTTTTGGATTTATGCAAAATGCTTACATGGATAAAATGAAGACTTTTGAAGAACGCTAGGTTATAGCTTGGTTCACCGGGCACCATGTGCATCATCTCATTGGAAAGGGGGCTGCTTCCCTGTGCAAGATCGCTTTACATCGCGGTTAACGTATTCCTTTTGGATCAAAACATTGCTTGCAGGCACACTGCTTCTCCCATTCTTGCCTGTTGATGTTTACGGTGAACCCACCGCCGTTGATTCCAAACCACAGGCTGTAAAGCAAAAACCAGCGGAAATTTTCGCTTCACGCCGACATCTATATGAAAGCATTGGTCAGATGACCCAAATTCCCTGGTACAGGCTCGCAGCGATTGATCAATACGAACGAACCATCTCGCGTGCACATCCGAAAGATCGTAAACATCCGGAACGGCTGACCGGCATATTCATGACCTCCCCAGCCTGGAGAGGCTGGCTCAATCCAGATGAGACGGATCAACATCCGGGCTCCATTGTCTTTTTCAATGGTTATGGTCGTGACGGTTCTGGTGATGGTGTAGCAGATGCCAATAATGACCTGGACGTACTCTACAGCATGGCTTCCATTATTAAGAATTATGGGAACAAGCCGGAGGACTTCAACATCGCTCTATGGGAATATTATCATAACTCCCGTGCGGTGCAGCGCATTCAGCAATTCGCGAAATTATATGAGCATTTTGACAACCTCGATCTCTTTGATCACGCCTTCCCCGTCCCTCTTGGAACCAACTACTCTTACCGCAGCACCTGGGGGACCAAACGCAGCTGGGGTGGGTATCGTATTCATGAAGGCACGGATATTTTTGCACCACATGGCCTGCCTGTGCGCAGTACCTGTTACGGTGTCGTGGAGATCAAAGGCTGGAATCCGTTTGGCGGCTGGCGTATCGGTATTCGTGATCTGAACAACCATTACCACTATTACGCCCATCTATCCGGCTTCGACAAAAACGCCCATATCGGCGAAGTGGTTACCCCAGGTCAGGTATTGGGCTGGGTGGGTAGTTCAGGGTATGGTAAACCGGGTACACAAGGTAAGTTTCCTCCTCATCTGCACTATGGAATTTATCGTGATAGCGGGCTGAATGAATGGTCGTTTGACCCTTACCCTAATCTGAAGCATTGGGAGCAGGAAGAACGCAAACAGAAGAAAGCCAAAAGCAATTGAGGCAAAATGAGGTTGGAACGAAGGATAAGAAGTATCTATTTAGTATTGAGATGATTTTTAATGCAAAGCGGGACCTCACATTGAGGCCCCGTTTTTTTATTCGATATTGCCTTTGACTCATCAGTGGTTTACATCTACGTCAAGCTGCAATCCCCCATTCGGATCAGACAAATCCGGCTCAACCTCCAGTCCATTTCCGTTCAGACCGTTTGCTGGAGCCTGCTGCTGATTGGGAGAGGTTGCATTAGGCGTTCCTCCATGACCACTCGAAACACCCGTCTGACCGGATGGCAGTGCAATCGCGGGTGCGTTGCTACCGTTGCTGCCCACCGGCTTGCCCTGATTATCATAGTAATACATCGGCACATCCCCGACCACCAACAGGTAAGATATCGGAATTTCCGTATCAACGGTCTCGGGTTCCATGTCAAAGGGCACCACCACCGCGACTTCGGCAATGATGTGAATGTACACTTCAACCAGAATCATGTTTATACCGGCGTTCTGCTGACGGGTGTTCAGATCCACCTTGACGGCTCCCTGAGGCTCAATACGAACCGGTATACTTGGACCAAAGGATGCCAGTACGGGGCTGCCCAACGCCTGCCCCAGCGGAATTTTTTCTTTTAACATATGCACGTTCTGCAAAGTGGATTGCACGATGTTCATCGTACTCGCAGTGATCCGCATATGCTCATCGTAATTCAGCATGAATCCGGACACTTTCCCAGCCGTATCAGTTTTCCAGTCAATCAATCCTTCGGTGGATTTGCCTTCGGAAACCTGCGCTGTAATCGCCTTGTTGATCGCTTCCGTTGCAATTTGCTTCACTCTAATTTTGGCCAGATGCATGATGGGCGGTTTCATTTTCTTATCCACATAGGCAAAACCCTGCATCAAACAAAATGCTGTTACCAATAAAATAATCAACCACATTTTGCGCCTGCCACTTGGCGGCTTGCGCCGTCTTCGGCTTCGCCATCGTCTTCTCATCATCGGGCGTCCCTCCCCTGCGGGATGAGCTATAGGCTATATACTATCCTTATGCACTGTTGTCCCGAAAAAGAAGGACAGCACCTGCTCGTACGGGGATCTCATCACTTCCAACTAAAAAAGCCTTTCGCCAGCAGATTTTGTTTATCTGCAAGGCGAAAGGCTTTTTAATGGAATATGGCTCTGAGGAATCATCAGATCCTATCCACATTTTATTATTTCGGAACGGACTCCCAATCTTTCAGGAAACGCTCAATGCCGCTGTCTGTCAGCGGGTGTTTCCACAATGTTGGCAGGAGCGAACCCGGAATGGTCGCGATATGCGCACCAGAAAGAGCTGCATCCTCGACATGTTTGATATTACGGATGCTTGCTGCAATAATTTCGGAAGGCAAATCATACGTATCCAGAATGAGACGCAGATCGCGAATCAGCTTCATGCCATCCACCGCAATATCATCCAGACGACCAACAAATGGACTGATGTAAGTTGCGCCAGCTTTCGCTGCCATCAGGCCCTGTGCTGCAGAGAAGATCAGCGTCACATTGGTTTTAATTCCTTTTTGCGTCAGTTCATGACAAGCATAGAGTCCATCTTCGGTCATCGGTAGTTTAATCACTACATTCGGTGCCCACTCTGCAATTTCATAAGCTTCCTTCAACATATCCTCGGCTTTAAGTCCGATTACTTCAGCACTGACCGGGCCTTTAACAACGCCACAGATCTCCTGAATCACTTCTTTAAATACGCGACCTTCTTTGGCAATCAAAGACGGGTTGGTCGTGACTCCATCCACCAGACCAAGACGTTCGATCCGTTTGATTTCTTCAACATTACCTGTATCTAAGAAAAATTTCATGATATGTTCCCTCCACTTGATGAATTTTGTAAACAACTATACTCATCATTACCCGATTATTCGTATATGTTAACAGTTATATATGAATTAATTTTTTTCTACAGCGTGACCGCCAAATTCATTACGCAATGCTGCGACAACTTTACCTGTGAACGTGTCTGTTTCCAGGGAGCGGTAACGCATCAACAGGGACAACGCGATAACTGGCGTAGCAGTTTGCAGGTCAAATGCTGTTTCAACTGTCCAACGTCCTTCACCGGAAGAATGCATAACCCCTTTGATTTCATCCAGGTTAGCATCTTTGGAGAATGCACGCTCTGTCAATTCCATCAACCAAGAACGGATAACGGAACCGTTGTTCCATACACGAGCAACTTGTTCGAAGTCGAAATCGAAGCCGCTTTTCTCCAATACGTCGAAGCCTTCACCGATGGAAGCCATCATACCGTACTCAATACCGTTGTGAACCATTTTCAGGAAGTGACCGCTACCCGCTTTACCTGCATACAGGTAACCATTTTCAACTGAAGTATCCTTGAACGCTGGCTCAACTACTGCCCAAGCTTCAGGATCGCCACCGATCATGTAACATGCGCCATTACGTGCGCCTTCCATACCGCCTGATGTACCAGCATCCATGTAGTGAATGCCTTTAGGTTTCATTTCTTCGTAACGACGGATGGACTCTTTGTAGTGCGAGTTACCGGCTTCGATGATGATGTCGCCTTTGGACAACAGTGGGCTTACTTCAGCCAATACAGCGTCAACCACGTTGTGAGGAACCATGATCCACAATACACGTGGGGATTCAAGGGAAGCCACCATTTCTGCATAAGAAGATACGCCTGTTGCGCCGTATTCTTTCATTTCATTAACAGCTTCAGCGTTCAGGTCAAAAGCAACCACTTCATGTTTGTGGTCAATCAAGTTTCTACCCAGGTTCAATCCCATTTTACCTAATCCAATAAGTCCAAGTTTCATTGCTAGTTCCTCCTGTTATGAACATTTCTAATTTTTATCTGGCCAATTCCAAAATAAGTGCTTAACCTTGGCGCAGTAGCCGTTCCGGTTACGAATCGTTCTTTCGATCGCTCTTACCCCCAGATTTCTTTTCATTACCCTCAAGGGGGAAATCCGGGGATAAAGGCGCACGCTTCGCTTCTTCAGAATCGATTTCGTCCCCTTCACTACTCACGCGTAATTGTTATGAACTGATTTGAATTGAACCGCTAATCTATATTCAAAAATTTTCGCGGCCTTCCGAGTATTACCGGAAGGACTTATGCAAAATTGGAACGGTGTAATTCATAAAAATTTGTATATTATTGAGCAGAACAGACTGTAGTGTTTTCTTCTCTGATGCTGCTCTTACACTACTTTTACCACCAACGGTAGCCATTCTCTGCAATCAGACGATCTGCTGACTCAGGTCCTTGCGAACCAGCGCTGTACGTGTCGAGTGGCACACTGCCCTCCTGGAATGCTTCCAAGATCGGCTGTACCCATTGCCAAGCCAGTTCAACTTCGTTCCAGTGAGCAAAGAATGTAGAATCTCCACGCATCGCGTCAAAGATTAGGTTTTCGTAAGCTTCCGGAATGTTGCGTTCACCTGAGTTGAAGTTCATATGCATCGGTTCCACTTCACCTTGGTTGAGTGGGTTTTTCGCATTCAATTGAAGCGAGATGCTTTCTTTCGGTCCAATTTCAATTGTCAGCAGGTTAGGCTCTGTTGTATTTTCGGATTCATGACCTGTTTTCAATGGAGCCTTAAATTCAACAACAATTCTGGTTGATTTTTCAGCCAGGCGTTTACCTGTACGAATGTAAAATGGAACTTCACTCCAGAATGGATCATCGATCCACAGTCTCGCGGCAACATATGTCTCATTCTGAGAACCAGCTGGAATGTCAGGCTCGTCCAAGTATCCAACAACAGAAGCACCTTGCAGTTCGCCTGCTCCATATTGGGCACGAACGACTTCGGAAGCGATATTCTCTTTCGTCAATGGACGAAGAGCTTCAGCGATCTTCTGTTTTTTGAATTGAATTTCTTCCGGTGTGCAGCGTTTTGGCAAGTGCAAACCAATCATCATCAGTAACTGGAGCATATGGTTTTGGAACATGTCACGAAGGGCACCACTTTGATCATAATATGCAGCACGTTCTTCAACACCAACCGTTTCACTCGCCGTAATCTGTACATTGGCAATGTATCGATTGGACCACAAAGCCTGAATGACCGGATTCGCGTAAGTGAGGGTTTCAATATTTTGAACCATCGGTTTACCAAGGAAATGGTCAATACGGTAAATTTCTTCTTCTGCAAAGGTATTGCTGAGTTTCTCATTCAGTTCACGAGCAGATTGCAGATCGTGTCCGAATGGTTTTTCGATGATAAGTTTTTTCCAGCCTTTGGTGTTACCCAAGCCGCTTTCTTGAATGTTCAGTGCAATTGGCTCAAAGAATTCCGGTGCAACCGACATGTAGAACATGCGATTTTCGGGAATATTGAGCTCTTGTTCACGTTTCTGAACCAGTTCCAGCAATTTGGTGTAATCTTCAAGCTTCGTATTATTTAAAGAACAATAACGGAAAGCCCCAATGAAGTCGCGAACCTGAGCTTCTTCTTCCGGTGTTTGACGGGAGAAGGTATGAAGTGACTTTTCAACATTCGACTGGAAGTCAGCATCCGACAATTCACGCCGTCCAAGACCGATAACGGAGAAGGATTTCGGCATTTTTGAATCAATGTACAAATTATATAATGCAGGGTAAATCTTACGTTTGGCTAAATCGCCTGTTGCCCCGAAGAGGACAAATGTCATTGCGTCCATTGGAGTGCCTCCTATGATCTGTGCAGTATAGTATATGATGATGCAAAATGTTCAAATCCAAGCATGACAAAAGACGGAATTAGTGGGGGAGTTCCCCGCCTTACCTCCGCTTGTGTATCTGACCTGAATTAAACATGGAACATTCCTTCTCTCCACAACCTTAATCAAGGTTATAAATTGTAACCAATTGAATTGACGTTACCCATCTTACACCTGTCGTCACAATTCGTCAACAATCGTGTCCAACCTGTGAACACCAGTGTTTATAGGGTTTTTATTTAATGTTAACGCTTTATGTGGTAACATTAAGAACAATTGGTATGTGACATTTTACACATAGGGCTTGTGGACACTCAGGTTACAATAAGTATACTAATGCTATAATAAGCATAACTAAATCAAAGGAGTACTATTATGAGCGATGATGAGAATGCCAAGCAAATATGCGAAAAGGTGGAACAGTCTTATCAGATCATTGGCCGGAAATGGGTAGCCCTCATTATTCATACATTGATGGAAGAACCCAAACGATTCAGTGAAATTCACGCTTATATTCCGGACCTGAGCAAACGGGTACTTAATGAACGGATGAAGGAACTGGAGGAAGAGGGACTGGTCGTGCGTCATGTGGTTACGGAGCGCCCTGTTCGGACAGAATATATGTTGTCCCGCAAAGGCACAGAGCTGGGGCGCGCATTAAGCTCCGTGGAACGGTGGGCCGATAAGTGGCTGTAGCACGTACTTTTGAGGAAAGTATAGAAACTCATTCTATTTTAGAGGAGAAAACTTCATTTTCGCTTTAACTTCCGAATACATTGCAATTTCAATTTTAAAATAGCACTTTAAATTTCATCACGATAATGTACTGACGCTACTTTTATTAACATCAGCAGTTACACTCATGTGATTTAATGTCTGCTGCTGCGTTCAAAATGCTGTCGATACTGTAGCGGAGTGGTTCCCGCCGACTTGCGAAATAATTGAATGAAATAAGATCCATTGGGAAATCCCGCCCGTCTGCCAACCTCTTCAACGGAAAGAGTTGTCGTTTCCAGCAGAAGATAAGCCTGCTTGAGTCTTCGGGCTGTGACGTAGTCCGTAATACCGCTTCCTGTTTCTTGCTGAAAGATACAGGAAGCATAAGACTTGGATAAATGGATATCGTTCGCCATATGATCCAATCTGATTTCATCTATATAGTGCTCTTCAATCCAATGCATCATCTTCTCCGCATGTCTTAATTGACATGATTCGACCAAGTATGGTTGTCTCTCCTGTTCCCCATCACTTTGTTGATCCAAAACATTCAAAAGTTGAAGCAAAAACAGCACCGATTCCTCCCATTCTCCCCCAACCCCGAAAAAAAAGCACGGCGATGCGGGAACGCTTCCAGATATCGGTCCATTACAATGGGATATACATAGAAAATATTCTTTTCATTTGGTGTATCTGGAACCTCGGCATAAACCTGATGCAGCTGATATGGCTGAAAAAAGAAGAGTATGCCTTTACAAATGGGATGGATATGATTATTCAAAACCACAATGCTTTGCCCTTCATGGACATAAAGGATTTCCCCGCATTGATGCCAATGACTGGAAGCTAACATCGTGATGAATATCTAGGATTGGTCTTATAAACCATTGCTCCAAAGTTTCATCCCACGACCATGCCATATGCCGGTAGATTTCCTCTCCTGTCATATTGTACATAATCCATAGCATACCCGTCCAGAAACTTGAAACCCTCCAATCGGTGTTGATGTTATCATACTTCCCATCACCACCGGCAAAATGAGGACATTTATCTCCAATGTTTTTTCATCTCTGGCAATTTGTTTTCCAGCTTCTGCATGACTTCCTGCCAGTATGTCGTAGTTACGTCAGATTCTGCCTTGGCCATGACATTACCTCTTTAGGGTTAATTAGAGAAGCCATCGCAAAATTAAATGGATAGAAACATCGGGTATATTGATTTTGTTTTGTAAATAGGATTTCAATAAAATGAAGCCAGATCTCACAATATCTGTGGGACTGGCCTCTTTTCCATGTTTATTTAACTATGACTCCAACTTTCTCCCTAACGTAATATCCACATCCTCGAAGTTCTCCACGGCTGTCTTTTTTTCATAAAAATGCACCGCATGTTGCATAATCCCTTCCCTTGTATAAAAAGCATCCTCCGCCTCTAGTGGAAAAGTAACCTTCTCCCCCGTACTGGCCGATTTATAGATACCTATAATGAGTTCCAATGTATCCCGTCCACTCTTCCCATCCACCAGAAGCGGTGATCCTGTCTCAATGGCGTTTAGCACATTTTCCACTTGCCCGGCATGACCCACATGAATAACATCCGGTGAGTCGTCAACGAGTTTTTGAATCTGTTGTTCCATATCTGGATTGGGTTCTGGGAATCCATTCGTTCGTGCCGTAGAAGCAACGACCTTCCAAGGCGCAGATACCCTGGCCTCTTTACCCTGAAAAATCAACTGCTGCTCCTCTCCGTGGTGTACCACGGAGCAGGTGATCATACCAAGTGCTCCTTCTTGGAAACGAAGCATCGCCATGGAAATATCCTCTACTTCAGCATTATCATGCGCCGTATTCGCCATCATGGCCTGCAGTTCCACCGGAGGGCCCATCATCCAAAGCATCGCATCAATATGATGTACCGCATGATTAAGAGTACAGCCTCCGCCTTCCTTTTCCCATGTGCCACGCCACCACAGATCATAATAATTATGGCCCCGCCACCAGAACGAATCGACCTGTACGTGGACAATGGGACCCATAAGTTTGCTATCCAGCACATCTTTCAGTTTCATCATCGGTGTTGTAAAACGATTCTGCGCCACCACCGAAAGCAGCTTACCACTCGTTTGCGCCGCTTCCAGCATCATATCCGCCTCTTGTAAAGAAGAGGCCATTGGTTTTTCGACAAGCACATGTGTACCTGCATGCAGAAAATCACATGTGATCGGTGCGTGGGTATATGGAGGGGTACAGATGGAAACCAAATCAATGTTTTGATCCAGCAATTCATGGTAATCGGTAACAGCTTGCGCTCCTTTCAATCCGTATTCGTTAATTCGTTTCTGTGCTTTTTCCGTGTACATATCCACCACAGCTACGATCTGGCATCGTTCAGGAAATGCCAAATACGCTGTAATATGCGCTGCACTGATCGCGCCTGCTCCAATAATGGCTATTTTTAACATGAATGCATACCTCCCTTATTCTCTTCACAATACACAATAATAAAGCGCTTTTATGCGTTCATCTTGTGATAAAATGAAACTATATTGCGCTCTTGAAGGGGAGGCATTCCTAATGCCCATCATCACTGAGGATCAATTTAATCTGGCATGCCGTCGCACCTCCACCACTGCGTTCCGAGAGGTTTTTCACACTCATTCACAGATGGAAATCACGTATATCCATGATGGATATGGACAGCTAATAACCGAGGGTCAGGCTTTCCCCCTTGAACCGGGTACACTGATGATATTCCGCCCTTTTCAGCTGCATCAGATCCAGATTCAAGTCACGACAGAACATCCCTTTGTTCGCAGTGTCCTGATGTATGAGCAGCACTTGCTGAACTCGCACTCTCGGCTTTTTGCCGTATCGAATCGTTTTACAATGGACCTTTTCGGGCAAACATCTCCGCTTCAACCGATCCGTCTTTCCGCTTCTTCCCCACTGGTTCAGATGATTGAGCAATTTGCCAATATTCTGCCTACGTTGCTTCCACATGAAGCGGAAGAGGATACACGACTTTTTTTACTTGGACTTCTCGCACAGCTTCGCTACCTTTGGAAAGACACGCGGTTTCCCAACTCTACTGCGCTCCCAGTGGGTTCTTCCGCTCTGCATCCTCATGCTGAGGCTGTCATGCATTGGATTGAAGAGCACTACAATGAAGCATTTCGTCTGGAGGATATCGCAGATACACTGCATCTCTCGCCTTATCATCTGTCCCATATATTTAAAAAAGCTACCGGAACTACCATCGTTGCTTACGCCCAGGCTACCCGTATTCGTCATGCTTGTGTGTTACTCACGAGTACTACACACGCTGTTCCGGAAATAGGCCACCGTGTAGGCATGTCCAGCCCATCTTATTTTTGCAAAGTCTTCCGCAATGCAACAGGCACTACGCCGCATCAGTATCGGATGAAAGTGCAGGGCAGATAAGAAGATCATCTACAAGATCATTTCTACAAAATAAAAAGGAGCAAAAGGAATGACATCCTTTCGCTCCTCAGCCCCTGAACACTACCTAAGCTACTCACCCGGTTTGCGTACATCCAGTCCCAACTTCTCCAAGAAGGGAAAAATCTGCTCACGTACCTGCTTCAGTTCTTCTTTCTGCTCCGCAGACAATCGTTCTTCATGCATGTTCCCATCCTGATCCATCACCATGGCTTCATACTGCTTCATCTGTTCATATAACGATTTGAACTCGGTAAACTGCTCCTTTGAAAACTTCGTCTCTGCCATTGCTAGCTGTTCCTCCCAGAATTGCTCCTGGTCCAAAGGTTCTTTTGGAGAGTCTACACTTGCTGCTTCCAACTTTTTGAAAAATGGTTCCAGTTCTGCATTAAGACGATTAAACTCCGTCTGTTCTGTGGCACTCCATTGCTCGGGGTGCATCTCTCCCTGTTGATCCGCATACTTCAAAGCCATTTGCCCCAATTGCTTCATCAGACCCATAAATTGAATGAATTCCTCTTCACTTAAATGTGCTTTGGCTGTCTGGAGCTTCTCCTCCAGTCTCATGTAATCCTCCGATGTTCCACCCACCGATGATATATTTTCCTGTGAGCCATACATCTCGTTAGCCAAATAGGTGTACCCCGCATAGGCTCCAGTAGGAATGATGAGCACAGCAGCCAGCAGCACAGTAACCAGCCATTTTTTCCGATGTCTTTTGAGACGTGATTCACTTCGAATCGCATTCATGATTTTATGTTTTGTTCTCTCAGGAATTGTCCACTCTTTGGTCTCTTCCTGGTAGTCTGTTCGCAGCTGTTCATCGAGATTCATGCACATCCTCCACCTTTCCCCGAATACCTAGGTCCAACTTCTGATTCTGCCTCAACTTGCTTAATGCCGCATGAATACGCGATTTTACCGTTCCTAGCGGAATGTCCAATATGCATGAAATCTCCTCTTGCGTGTACTCGTTCAAATAGTGAAGAGTGATCGCCTGCTGCAGCTTGTACGGCAATCTGTACACCTGTTCAAGCAGAGGGCGATTTGCCAATTTGTTGATTAAGTCTCCGGAAAAATCATACACCAGCCCCGTATCAGACTTTTCCATCCGCTTGCTAAAACGAAATTGTGTCAACCGTCTGCGCCGGTAACTTCGGACCTGCCGCATTGTCACACCCATTAACCATGGACGAAACGCTCTCTCCGAATCGTAACGCTCTAATGACCTGTATGCCTGAATATAAATTTCCTGTACCAGATCTTCCGCGTCAGATGAGTCACGAATCAGAAAACGAACAGTACGATACACATCCCTCACCGTTAGCTCATATAACTCTCCGTATGCTTCGTAGTCGCCAGCCCGGGTTAATTCCACAAGTTTTATGTACTCTTCTGCCTCACTCATCATCCATCCCCTTCCTCCTTACACTATATATTGGCATACCAGCTCCATATCGTTCGATTTATTTATTTCCACTTTCTCCGACCATGCAAAAAAAGCCCATTCCTCACTCATCGTTCGAGTTGGAATAAGCTTATATTTCTTACTTCATATGATAACGGCTAAACCATCCGCTGCCTCATCGCCTCGAACAACAAGATCGTTGCCGCCATCGCGGCATTAAGTGACTCAGCCTGTCCCTGCATTGGAATTGTAATCGCATCGTCCACCAGTTGTGCAGTAGACTCCGATATGCCCTTGCCCTCATTACCGATCACAAGCCACACCGATTGTGTAAAATCATAACTGTAGCACGAATACTCTGCCTGCAAAGACGTACTAACCAACTTTACACCCGCAGCCTTTGCTTCAGGCAGTAACGATTCCAACTGCCCTTCTACAATCGGCAAATGAAACAATGACCCCATCGTCGAACGGATCGTTTTCGGATTATAGACATCGGCACAACCCGCACCGAGCACAACACCTGCCGCTCCCGCTGCATCCGCACTGCGAATAATCGTCCCCACATTACCAGGGTCCTGAACATTGTCCAAAACAACGACCAGCCCCTTGGAGGAAGACAACAAGCTTTGAAGCGGCTCACGACCTTTATGTACAACGGCAAAAACAGGTTGGGGTGTCATTGTATCCGTACACTTGGCGATAACCGCAGGGGATACACTGATCCATTCCACACGCTGAAGTGGAGCCTCCAGTCCAGCCAGTTCCTTGGGTACACCCTGCTCCCCATCGTAAACGATGCAATCCAGATCCGCCCCGGCGCGCAGCGCTTCCTGTACGAGATGAATGCCTTCAATAATATATTTATGTTGACGGGTACGGTGCTTTTTCTCCAGCAGCTGTGCCCATTCCTTCACACGTGTATTTTGCGGTGATACAATATCCATCTTTCCATCCTTCCCGTCTGCGGGATTTTTTATCAACATGTTACATGACGAATTGAAATTATCCGACCAAAGAATGTTCCATCATCCCATCAACGTACTTATCACTTTGGATATGCAAGCTCCATTTTCGTCAAATGGTCCTTGTGGCCAACAATGATCAGCACATCGCCGTCCGCAATCCGATCCTCGGCATACGGAGATATATTCATCGAATTCCCACTGCGAATCGCCATCACGTTGCAACCGAAACGCGCACGAATATTTAGCTCCAGCAGATTTTTACCGATCATTTGCTCAGACGCTCTCATCTCCAAAATGCTGTAATCCTCAGATAACTCGATGTAATCGAGAATGTTTGGAGATGTCAGATGATGGGCTACACGAAGTCCCATATCCCGCTCAGGATAAATGACCTTGTCCGCTCCGATCTTCTGCAATACTTTACCATGAAGCTCATTTTGTGCTTTTACAATCAGAACAGGTACACCCATATCCTTCAGAATAAGGGTCGTGAGAATACTCGACTGAATGTCTTCACCAATCGCCACAACGACGACATCAAAATTTCGTATGCCCAGCGCACGCAACGCTTCTTCGTCCGTCGAATCTGCCGATACGGCATGAGTCACCACATTGGACATTTCCTGGGTCCGCTGCTCGTCTGCATCAATTGCCAGTACGTCGAATCCCATGCCGCTCAGCGCATTGGCTACACTTGATCCGAACCGTCCCATGCCAATGACGGCATATTGTTTTTTTGCCATTAGGGTCTAACCTCCCGCTGCACTTCAGCATTACGCATCTATTGGTAGTCCATTTTTCAATTAAAGGGTAAATGTAAATATCCTTCGTAGTATACCACAAAGCCCAATAAACTTGAATGCGCTCACGCTTCCCAGGGAACAGTATTAGAGCAGCCGAATATACGAGGAGGGACTTGCGATGCCAATTACATTAAGCCTGCGTGAAGCCATTGTTCATAAGGTTCATGATAAAAGTGATGATCAGCTCCGGGAGATGATTGAAGGTTCTGTAGATGGACCGGAAGCAGCATTACCCGGACTTGGTGCCATTTTCGAAATGATCTGGAAGAACACGGAACCTGCCAAGCAGGAAGAATTAATTCAAATCGCGCAGGAGCATCTGCACACCATTCCCGTTCAACCCATCAGATAACTGAAGCCTTGGAGGGAAAGGTACCATCATCACGTTGTTCTGTCTGCAAAGAAAGAATTTGGCTCATTGGTCTGGATGATACCTTGCTCCAAGAGCAAGGCAGTTATATCCCTGTAGACTAATTAGGCTCCCCAACCAAACAAGGTACAGCCACTGAGCATAACTCAGGAGGCTGTACCTTGTTTGTGTATACCCGTGTTTTAGAAAAGAAAAAAGCCGTCTGCCTCTAATCCCGAGCTGGAAATAAGACTTTGCAACTCACTCAGCAAGGATTTCTTTTCATCAACAGTAAGCTCATTGTTCATTGTGTTATCTTGGTTCTGTTCTTTAGAATTTTTTTGATTATTCCATACAAATGACGGCATTATTCGACCCATGGCTTGCGTCATTGGAGGTGTTCCATTGCGATCCGAACGCGATGAATCCTTTGCAGGCGGAGGTTCGGGGCGTTGGCTTTGAATGATTTCAGCTACCTGGTCAAACAGATCGGAGATATCCTCGTCCGTTGCTGCTGAAGCAGACTGAATAATGACTGAATGTTATTCTCATTTCCCCCATAAGGCGAAATCCTTAATGAGCTATAAACGCTGGGAACGACAAAAAAAACCTAAACCCCTCTGATCAGGGATTTAGGTCATTTTTGTCTGTTGTATTTGCTATTTTAGGAAAAAACGACTTATGGAGCTGTCTCCAGGAATTTCGCCGTTGGGTTTTTGTCCATTGCGGTTCTCATCGCGTATTCATTTTCGAACAGTACTACATGATTTCCTTTTTTATCTTTCACCAGAGCAGAGTTGATCCGGAATTTACTTGGGTCCAGATTCTCGTCCACGATCCAGCGTGCAAATTGATATGGCATACGCTGTAGCTGCACGTCTACCCCGTACTCGCCTTTCATCCGGTATTCAAATACCTCGAATTGGAGCTGACCCACTACGCCGAGCAATGTCTCGTCGAAGCTAACGGTGTTGAACACCTGAATTGTTCCTTCCTCGGTCAACTGGTCAATCCCTTTTTGGTACTGCTTATGTTTCAATGCATTTTTAACCGTAACTTTGGCAAAAATCTCTGGTGAGAACGTTGGCAGTTCATCAAAAATAACCTCGCTACCTTGGCTCAATGAATCGCCAATTCGGAAGATACCCGGATCGAACAGACCAATAATATCGCCTGCGTAAGCCTCTTCTACAATGTCCCGATCCTGTGCCAGGAATTGCTGAGGCTGAGACAGTTTGATCTCTTTGCCCACACGATTATGCTTCACGCTCATACCGCGCTGGAACTTACCGGATACAATCCGCAGGAATGCGATACGATCCCGGTGTGCTGGGTTCATATTCGCCTGGATTTTGAAGACATAACCGCTGAACTTCTCATTCGTTGGCTCAATCTCACCTGCTGTACTGCGACGTGGTTCCGGCTTCGGTGCGAGCTGCAAGAAGTTCTCGAGGAACGTCTGCACGCCGAAGTTATTGATGGCACTACCGAAGAATACAGGTGTCAGTTCACCACGTTGTACCTTCTCCATGTCGAACTGGTCTCCTGCAACATCCAGAAGCTCTAGGTCCTGACACAGCTGATCATGCAGATAATCTCCTGCCATCTCACGAATGATCGGATCTTCGTATCCATCCACTTTTTGTACTTTAATCGTCGAGTGATCGTCCCCTTGGAACAATTCTACCTGATTTTTCATTCGATCATACACGCCACAAAGTTCACGACCTGTACCAATCGGCCAGTTCATCGGTACGGAGCGAATCCCCAGTACGTTTTCGAGTTCTTCCATCAGATCAAACGGGCTTTGTCCTTCACGGTCCAGCTTATTAATGAATGTAAAGATCGGAATACCGCGCTTCGCACAAACCTGGAACAATTTAATGGTCTGTGCCTCGACACCTTTGGCCACGTCAATCAACATTACTGCGCTATCGGCAGCTGTCAGTGTACGATACGTATCTTCACTGAAGTCTTGGTGACCCGGTGTATCTAAGATATTGATGCGATGACCCAGGTAATCAAACTGCATTACGGAAGAAGTTACCGAGATCCCCCGCTGTTTCTCAATCTCCATCCAGTCACTTGTTGCATGTTTGCTTGCTTTCCGAGCTTTTACTGTACCGGCAAGACGAATCGCGCCCCCGAACAGCAACAGTTTCTCGGTCAATGTCGTTTTACCCGCATCCGGGTGAGAGATAATGGCAAACGTCCGGCGTTTGTCCACTTCCTGTTGAAGAATGTTATCTGCAGCTTTGCTCATAGATTCTATCCCTTTCGTCCGTTCATTCACGTTAATCCGGCGAGGCCGGTCTACCATTCAATCTTTATGCAATCCGGCGAGGCCGGTTGATTGTACATTCGCATTTCGCATATTAGGCAGTTAAGTATCCTATGTTAATTTTACACATTTACAACGGAGTTCATCCTCCCTAAGCTTTGTGCTTCATACATGCCGTAGACCTGATTTAGTATCCAACTTTCCTATTGTACCATAATCTTTACCGAAAATAACCGATTACGTACAGCAGATTCTTCTCTTTTCCGATTGCAAAAAAAGAGCACCCTTCCGCCATCATTATGGCGTCCAGGTACTCATTATTCATTTCGCTTGCCGCTCTTAGAAAATTAATGCGTCCAGTGCGTATTGTCCGCCACCTGTCAAAGCCAGTGCTACACCAACCACCAGGATGGCAAGGTTATATTCAAACCCATTTTGTGTGGACCAGTATCCATTCGCACCATGAACCTTCACAATCGCGATAACCATAGTCAGAGCAATCAGAATGCCGCCTACCGGTGTGAGCAGACCCAGAGCCAGCAGCAATCCGCCTCCGAATTCAGCGAGCCCTGCCAGCAGCGCTACCAATGCGCCTGGTTTCATCCCCATCGATTCAAACCAGCCTCCGGTACCCTTGATTCCATATCCCCCGAACCATCCAAACAACTTCTGAGCCCCGTGCGCCATGAACGACAACCCAATCACCAAACGAATCAATAACAATCCTACATCCAACATTTTCTTTTCCTCCATTCAATATATACAAAATAGTATTCTTAGATTAAAGATATTATGCTAAAATTTTTTCTTCATGAATGTATTTCGTAACCCCTTCACCTGGTTCACATTTTATCTCATGAATGATGTACGTATCCGATTCGTCATCGGGTTTCGCATGTCTTTGCGTAATCTCTTTATCTCTTGGATTGAGTATAAGTTATATACTTACTTTTTGTCAATAACTTATTTTATTATATGTACATTTTTACATCCCCACTTCTCCATCGCAAAAAAGACCTGGAAAGATCGCATCTCTGCGTTCTTCCCAAGTCTTATTTCAGTGTTAGTCTTATCACCAATACAATGACTTCGCTCTAATCAAAATCTCTGCCACAGTAAATGTTGCTCCCGCGATTAATTGTTCACTTGCCAGATGACACTATCTTCGTCCTGACCGTTCACCGGCCACCAGTGAAACCCATCCTGCTCCAGTAGTTTGCCTGTTGCTTCTGGCCCCCACGTACCTGCTGGATACGTATGCAACTCTCCGTTATTTTCCGCCCAAGCCGCCGCAATCCGGTCAACGAAGGACCATGCTGTAGCAACTTCATCCCAACGGGTAAAGTAAGTGGAGTCTCCTTCTGCTGCATCATGCAGCAGACGTTCATACGCCTCCGGCGAGTTGATTCCAATCATGCAGCTCTGACAGAAATCCATCGCCAGCGGCTGAATCTCGGAGTCTGAACCCGGCTTCTTGGCATTGATTTTAATATAAATGCCTTCCATCGGGTTTACCCGAATGACGAGCAAGTTTGGCTCCAGTTTATACTTTTTGCCCAGATAAACGTTACTCGGCATGGATTTGAATTCAACTACAATTTCAGTCGTTTTCACCGGAAGGCGCTTGCCTGTCCGAATATAGAATGGCACACCTGCCCAGCGGAAATTATCTACAAATACACGTGCAGCAAAGTAAGTCTCCGTATTGGATTCCGGATCAACCTTGTCCTCCTGACGATAGCCGGGAAGCTGCTTACCACGATACTCCCCTTCCGTATACTGCCCGCGCACAACGTTAGTGCTCACTTCTTCATTAGAGGTAAACGCACGCAGAGATCGCAGTACCTTAACCTTCTCATCGCGGATGTCCTCCGGGAACAAACGGCTTGGCGGCTCCATAGCAATCATCGTCAGCATCTGCAGCATATGATTCTGTCCCATATCTCGCAATGCTCCCGAATGATCGTAATATCCACCACGTTCTTCCACACCAACCGTCTCTCCCAAAGTAATCTGAACGTTGGCAATATGTTTATTGTTCCAAAGCGGCTCGAAAAAGGCATTGCCAAAGCGAATCACTTCGATATTCTGTACCATTTCCTTGCCCAGGTAGTGGTCAATCCGATAAATCTCTTCCTCACGGAACACTTCACGAATCTGCTCATTCAGATGCTCCGCAGATTGCAGATCATATCCAAATGGTTTCTCAATCACAAGTCGATTCCACCCGCGGCTCTCCAGCATTCCACCATCACGCAAACTATATGAGACGCTACCGAAGAGCTCAGGTGCCAGCGCCAGATAGAACAGACGGTTACCCGGTGTGTTAAACTTCGCTTCCAAACTCTCTGTCTGCTCACGTAATTCTTTGAAACCGTCCACGTTATTGATATCTAGTGATTTATACTCAAAATGTTCGACAAAAGCGTTCCACTCGTCGGGTTCCCCCGCCGGATAGCGGCAGAACTCCTTAATGGATTCATAGATGTCTTCCCGGAATTCTTCTGGTGACCTCGGACGACGCGCTACACCAATAACCGCAAAGTCTTCGGCTAACTTGCCTTCGCGGTAGAGACTGTAGATCGCCGGAAACAGCTTCCGGCGGGCCAAATCACCCGTTGCTCCAAAAATGAAAAATACTGCACCTGGTGTCTGCACTTCATCTTGCATTTGTTTTTCGACCATGGGCTCCTCTTTCTTTCCGGGAAGATATCTCCACACTCTCCCCGAGCTATGTAATGGTGTTATATACGCAACATACAACCGTCAATTACCAGCAAATTTCCTTCTTGGATGTGATGCCATTTTAGCATAAAGCCCCATGGGTTGCACTAATTTTCCTGAGAAATATTATCACTATTTTTCCACAATTCATGGAAATTTCATCTATAAAAATTCATGATCAGACTTATAAATCTGCTAAAATATTTCATTAATATTCGATCGTGATCACCGGGAAACCTACTGTAACTCGATTAGTCCCCTTTTCGTCATCCTGATGGACAGCAAGCTGCATGTTCAAGTGATGTTTACCGCTCTTAATCGCTATGGGCAGATCCGATGCCTCATATGACACGCTGGCAGTGCTGTTATCTGTATAACGTTCTATCGCTTGCATATTCATATCTCCAGATAGCTGTTCCTCGATTTGCTGCAATTGACTGCTGGCGCCACTTTCTTCAGTTGCACCGGTGCCCTGCACAGCGAAATTCCATGCTGCTTTCATTCCCGAATCGTTGAGCAACTGGGATACTTGTTCATGTAATGTGGTCAATAAACGTTGGTCTGTATGTTCATTGCCTGTTAATTGGACGATCGCATAGTATTCCTTTTCCCCCGTCACGACAACATTGACCAGAATGCCTGCATACTGAGCATCAGCAACCATCTCACTACGATACACATCATGCCCCGTCTGAACACCGCGTTCAGGCTGTTGCAATCCTAACTGATGAGCAAGCAGCTCCGCCTGCTCTTTTGCATCTCCACGGCCTTCCCCTTGCCATTTAATGACTAGACGGTCCACATGATCGATTGCTGTATCGGCGGTCTTCATCAATTGTTCCAGCTTGCCTGCTTCGGATTCCGTCTTCTCAGCGTACACATGAGTCATGCCTACAAGTATAATGATTGCTAATGCCAGTATGCCTGCTGTCATCCATCGATTTAACATTCGAATCCTCCGCTCTTTCTTACACTCTATGAATCTATCAACAGCATGCCCCCATTACTCATTTGCTAAACTTCTTTTTGGCACACAAAAAAAGCCCCATCCACCATCTTCATGGCTGATCGGACCTTATATCATCTTATGGGCAGAACAAACTTTCGAATCGTGCTCCACCGATTTCTTAACTTCACCTTATCTACTCAGCAAAATCATAGTGCATGCCTCAACCTTCGCACGCTTCTTTTTCTATTCCGCAAGTCCATTCTTATAAGCATAGATGGCTGCCTGTGTACGGTCATCCACGCCCAATTTTGCTAGTATGTTCGTGACATGGAATTTGACTGTCTTTATACCGATAATGAGATCATCTGCAATGTCCTGGTTCGATTTGCCTTTAGCTACTAACCGAAGTACATCCATCTCCCGATCAGTCAATTCATCATGAGCTGGTGCCACTGCCTGCGGCTGTCGGAAACGATTCATCATTTTTGACGCCACTTGTGACTCCAGAACCGATTGCCCCCGAGCTGCTGCGCGGATCGCATCTGCCACCTCATTGGCTCTCGATGTTTTCAACAGATAACTGAAGGCTCCTGCCTCAATAACCGGATACATTTTTTCATCATCCAGATAACTGGTCAGCACAATGACCTTGCATTCCGGATACATTTTAAGCAGCTGCCGGGTGGCTTCAATCCCGTCCATCCCTTCCATAACGAGATCCATCAGGACAACATCAGGCTTATACTCCTGTGCCAAGCGAATACCTTCCTCACCGCTGCCCGCTTCCCCCACTACTTCAATGCCATCTTCGGTATCCAGCACCGCAGCGAGGCCAATACGTACCATTTCATGATCATCCACGAGCAACACTTTGATCGACGTTTCCGCTTCCGTCTCCGTTTCTATTCCCGTCTCCATTGACATGTTCTTCCTCGCTTTCATCGTTCATCAAAGGTATTGTAATCTCAATTCGTGTTCCTTTGCCCGGCGCCGTTACAAATTGAATGGCTCCGCCAATTTCAGTCACACGTTCACGCATATTGGTCAGACCATAGGAGGCCTGTTTCTGATCGTCAAGATCAAATCCCTGACCATCATCACGAATCAGTACCCGAATGGCATCCATCCGGCGCTGAAGCCGAATTTCCATCTTTTCCGCCTTCGCATGACGTAATGTATTGGACATCGCTTCCTGAATAATACGGAACAGATGATTCTCAATGCCTTTGATCAAATGAATGTCTTCATCCATTTCGAGTACGATGTCCATAGGTACTTTTGTTTTCAACTCCATCACAAGATCACGCAAACCTTGTTCGAGATGTTTACCCTCCAGATAGACAGGTCGCAAATGCAATAGTAACGCCCGCATCTCAGACTGAGCTACCGACGCCATCTCTTCAATCAAGGCCACCTGCCGCTGGGCACGCGCAAAATCCTTTTCCATTCTTCGTCCAACCGCTGTTGCGGTCATGGAAATGGCGAACAGCTGCTGCGATACCGCATCATGCAATTCTCTTGCCAGGCGCTGTCTCTCTTCCACAATGGCCGTTATTCTGGCCTGTTCAGCCAGCTGAGCGTTATTCGTAGACAGCCTCTGTAGTGAGGATACCTGATCTTCCCACTTTTTGCCGATACGTCCAAGCTGCTCACTTAATCGCCCGACATCATCAATACCAAGGTCTGGCACTGTACGTGAAAGTGAGCCCTTTTCCCATTGCAGCAGCGTCTCTCGCAATAGTTCAAGCCTGCGTTTGACCCGGTAGCTCTGATAGAAGCCAAAGGCCGCACCCATACCGATCAAGAGCAGCAGTAACGCCAGACCCGATTGAATCAGATGCCTCCACCCTGCAAACGGAGCAAGATAACCATATGTATACAATACATACAAGATTACAATGAGCACAATGAAAACAAGGAGGATCCCTTCACCCATACTTCGGGTTACCATGTCGGTATGTCGTTTTGTCTTCATCCGGGTCTCCTCCTTCTTCACCTATTTAACTTATTACGGATTACTGATGCTTAGGTCGCCAACAATATAAGAAATGACAAATTTTGCTTTATGTTCACTGGACTCATATCCAGGAGTTCTCCATACCAATTTGTTCATCATGCCACTATCCTGCTCTCCATTCAGGCTAATCCGTCCAAAGAGTACCGAAGCCTCAATTTCAACACCATAATCTTCAGGCAGTATCAGACGAACATTCCCCATAACTCCCTGCAAAAGTACAATCGTTTGTTTCTCCTCCGGGAGGGAAAGTGACAAATCTGCATTAATCTCACCCATGGCATGCCATAGGCTCATACTCCGCAATGTCCATGGTGCTTGATCCCAATAGTAACGAGCCATAAAATTTTGCTTCCGCATGACATGTCCATCTAGATGAATCTTTTTGTTTTTGGAATAAAAATAGGCCAGCGAAGCCAGTACAATCAAAAATACAATCATTAGATTATCAAGCAACAACAGAGCGGCACCGATACCAAGGTATCGATAGCCTTTGTGTGTGTCACCCTTACGAACTTGAACCATACCTATCGTTAACAGAATCAGTGCGGCGACGGTCAGCAGGTTAATACTTCGGTTCAGTAACATCAGCATGCCGATGACAATGATTACAACAGCAAGCCATTGACCCTTCTTATTCATCTCTGCCGCACCTCCTCTGTAAGTTGATCTTCCCAATTCGACGGAAAAGCCATATCAGGCTTTGAACACCTGTATGGCTTAACCTTTGTTCTAGAAACCGTTCTTTATTCACGATTTATAGAATATCATATTGTCTGCTGAGCGAACAGTTATTCTTTTGAAGTACCGCCCGTTTCATTTTTGGCACCATTGCCGATTTTGTTTTTCAGAGCTTGCAGCTGTTGATCCACTTTGAATTGCTTTTCTGTATCTACAGGATTAGTGTACGTAGATTGTGTATTACGATAAGGTGCACGGATCACATCAGCTTCAGCTTCCATTTGCATGATTTTTTCTTCCATGCGGTGGAATCCAAGGGATGCGCCGCCACTCTCGATGGAGTGCAAGCTGTTGATTTGGGACATTTGTTTTTTGGCTTTCGCCATTTGTGCACGGGATACGAGTTCATTACGTTTGTTACGCATTTTGTAGAACTCATCTTTCATGTCATGCAGCTGTTGCAGCAAATCTTTGGCTTGAGCTTCGGACTGTGCATGAAGTTCTCTGTATTCCGTAATTTTTTGATCGAAGTAGATTTTCTCTTCCAGCAATTTACGGGCCACTTCTTCCTGACCATTAGCCAGTGCAGCCTCTGCCTGAGACTCACGTTGTACCGATGTACGTTCTGCTTCGTCCAGACGCTGTTTCATGCGACGCTCATTCGCCATTTGTTTGGCAACTGTTACCTCTGCCTCATGAATTTCAGCCTCCATGTCACGCAAGTACTGGTTCAACATTACAATCGGGTCTTCCACTTTATCCAACATATCATTTACCGACGCTTTAGTCATATCCTTAATCCGTTTAAATACTCCCATTTTACTTTTCTCCCTTCTCGTAACGAGATAATTTTTGGCGAAGCTCTTCAACTTCTTTTTTCAATGCTTTTTTCTCAATATCTTTCATCATGGAATCAAGTTCACTTTCTTGCTGTGACCCTGCTCCGTAAGCGTTATTGTCGTAAGAACGTGGACCAGACTGAGGTCTGCTGTTGTATCCTGGGCCAGGACCGAAGTTTCCTGGGCCTTGATTATGGTTGTTTTGGAAAGGACCTCTTGGCGGCTCGTGATCAAAGTTGTTGTACCCTCTACCAGCGCCAGGACCAGGGCCCGGACCATAGCCGTATGGATCATAAGGTGGATATGGCTCTTTTGGCACCACCAGTGCTGCGATGAAGTAGATTAACAACGACGTGCCGCCAGTTACGAAGATACTGATGACGAAGATGATACGCAGCAAGGTTGAATCCATGCCGATCGACTCGGATATCCCACCACATAATCCAGTCAGCATCCGGTCACGCGTTGAGCGATATAATTTGCTCATGTGCTTACTCCTTTCTTTTACTTGTATCCTCTTACGTGATCAGCACCATAAGTGTATGGATCAGCGTGATAGGGTTCTTTTGGCACTACCAATGCAGCGATGAAGTAGATCAACAATGATGTACCCCCCGTAGCGAAAATACTGATGAAGAAAATGATACGCAGCAGCGTGGAACTAAATCCAAGATTTTCAGAGATGCCGCCGATCAAACCTGTCAGCATACGATTACGCGATGAGCGGTAAAGTTTATTCATGTGTCTACTCCTTTCTGTCATTGTTCAGCTTTTGTTTCAGCCGTTCCAGTTCTTTGTCCAGCGTAGAGGATGACATGGTGCCAGATGTACCTGACCCATCCTGACTCATCCGCCGCAAATCCCGGAGACTTTGTGCCTCATATTCGAGATCAGAAACTTGATCGTCCAGCCGGTTGAACATACAGGGTACATTCTGACCGTTGTAGTGACCTCTCTGATTCATTCTTTGCTGCAATTGAATCGTCTGCATACGAGCGTAGTAATATTGACGTTTGCTGTATACATTTTGGTACTCCACTTTCAGTTGGTCGATCTGTTCATCCAATTCCTGTAAAGCCGCGTTGCTTTGTGCGTATAATTCATTGTATTGCTCCATTTTTTCCTCGTGGAGGATTTTCTCCTGCAAGGCAAGTTTGGCTAAATGCTCCTCGCCTGCTTTCAGAGCCATGGAAGCTTGTTCTTCCCGTTTGTGTACCATACCTGCTGCCTGATCCGCTTGTTGTTTCATTTGTCTGGTATGGCTTGCATATTGATGACGAAGCTTCTCGGCTTCACCGATGTCTTGGCGGGTCGAGACCAGAAACTGATCAATCAGTTTGACTGGATCCTGACTTTGCTCCAGATGTTCGTTTAAATTAGCTACGGTAATGTCCCGCATTCGACGAAATACACTCATTTTGTCTGTCCTCCTTATCATAATCGTGAAAGCTTAGTAACGGCCACGACGACTGCGATTATTACTCAACATGGAGAATCCGAAGATGATTAAGCCAATCGCGATGATCGGTCCGATCAGCCAGGCCAGTTTACCCAGCAATGAGAGGATACCGATGAAGAGAACAATCCATCCAAGCAGTACATTTCCTCGTTTAACTCCGTAGTAGCCAAGTGCAATCATCAGGATCGGAATTAGATAACCCATTAAATGTCCCAGTAGAGGAGTTAACTTTCCGAAGAGGAGGAGTGCACCCAATGCAATCAGTACAACCGCCCAGCCATTTCCTTTATTCCATCTCATAATTATTGTTCACCACCCTTTCGGTTCGTTAATTTTGGTTTGTGTGTTTGTTCGTTTGTTTCTTGTTTAACCTTATGTCCTTATTCTAGGGGAAACTGCGACTTTTCAAAACAGACCGTGGACGGTTTTTCATCCTAGACTCAGGTCGGGGATCGGGTTGGACCTTTGACTGTCCCTTGATCAGACCATTGGCCACTATACCGAATAAAGGCCTTAGATATCCCTTATTACCCTTCTTCAAAGCCGTTTCACCCCGTATGAATACGACTTCCATACCTCTTATCTACGTTCTCCCTCGACTGACGTTTCCCATTATGCCTTCCATTAAAGCTAAAACAACCTCTATTATAATTTGAACGATTTGATGACCTCTTTATTTCTGCTTGAATTTTTATTACTTTTTTATCCAAATAAACAAAATTTAGATTGTTCTATATGTAAGCGTTTACTAAAATAGAAAGTGTTACTAATTCAAAAGTCAGGAGTGGACCTGTGCGATCATTCAGCTATCTACATAAAATGATAGTCTTCGGAATCTTGTTAAGTACCCTGCCCATTCTGTTGACGGGAATCGCCGCTTTTATCTATTCTTCAAATCAATCAGAGCTGCATCGTGCTCAAGCTAATAAACAACTGTTAATCCAAATGCAAACCAACGTGGAGCACAAACTTGCAACCGTAAGCTATATGCTCGATCAGGCCGTTCGGTCACCGGACACGCTCCATTCGCTAACTTCATCATCATCGGTTCAGGGTACCGGGCCTTTGTTTGCTGAGAAGTTACAGACCGAATTCAAGAATATGAGGTCATGGGAGCCTCTAATGGATATTACGCTCGTAAATCAGACCCAGGATTGGCTTATCAATCATGCTGGCCTGTACCTGAATACTGATTTTCCAATGGCTCTGCCCATGAAAGACTTGTTATCGAACACACTCACATCCGGTTGGCAGCTTGCACCCTCATCTGTGTTTAACAATAATGAGCGACCGGTGAATTCAGGCTGCATTTACCATATTGCACTCGCCAGATCGATACCCGATGTAAATATTTCTTCTGACGCTGCCCTGATTGCGGGAATTCCCGCGTGTTCACTGCAAAAACCACTGGAAGAGGATGCACCCGATAGCTCTACAGTCGGACTAATCATTTTGAATCGTGAACAGCGCATCATGGTCCACCCCGATCCCGAATATATTGGCCAGCCATTAGCCGCAGCAGGAATATGGGACAGTGATTCGAAGGCCAACTTTAATGAATTGTTATCTAAGCGTGGTTTCGCCGCCTCTTCAGGTCAACGTGAGGTACGTATTGCAGATACACGTTACTCGCTGTCCTATACGCATTCTTCTCTAAAAGGGTGGACATATATTCTCATTTCGCCTACGAATATTCTTACTCACGAGTATGTTCAGATAGGGCTGCACACCATGTATATCAGTGTTGCTATGCTACTGCTCTCACTGTTGCTCTCATGGATAGGATCGAGACGAATGCATATTCCCATCCGCAAGCTTCTTGCACAACTCGGTGATAAACGCTTACCCGATCGCCTTGGAACCAAGTCTACACTTCATATAGACGAATTCGAGCAAATCAGAGCTGGCGTCTCGCAGCTCTCTGCTTCTCAATCCCAGCTTGAAAGCAAACTAAATCAATATAAGTTGCAGATACGCACTCATTTTTTAATCAACCTGCTTCAGGGCAAAAATGCTCCATCCACTCTTCATGACACACTCAGAGAGAATGGTTATGGTTCACAGCTTCAAGAGTGGCAACAAATAGCCGTCATTGCAGTCCAGACTGATCTTATGAATCACACCAAATATCATGCCAAGGATCGGGATCTGTTGTTGTTTGCCGTTCAGAACATACTGGAGGAGAGTATTTATGCAGAACAACAGTTACTTCCTGTGGTATATGAACAGGCTGTCGTTACAATCATCGGTACCTCTGAGCAAGACCGTGTTCGTTTTTCACTACATCTGTACACGTTAACCGAACAACTCCAACATCAGATCAGTGAGATCCTTAGTCTTCAAGTAAGCATTGGCTTTAGTCAGCCTCACACCTCCCTATTTCAGATACCACAAGCTTATACGGAGTCCTTTGAGGCACTCAAGCATCGAATGAAACTGGGAGCAGGCATCATCTTTCAATTTGAGTCGACCGATAATCGTACCTCCCATTGGGCACTGCCATATCCCGAATCACTGGAGTATACGCTGATAGAGGCTATCCAAAATGCCGATGAAGCCCTGGCCTCCTCTCTTCTCCATCAGCTGCTTGAAGTGCTCTTTGGCATGGAATGCACACCGGAAGAATATCAGGTAGCACTCACCCGATTGTTAACACATATTTTGCAGATGATGCAGGAATCCGGTATACGACTGGGACAGATCTCCAAAGGCCATGGGTCTATTTTCAATGAACTTCATGCTCTGCAGTATGCAGCTGAGGTTGAGCAATGGTTTAACAAACATATCATCATACCAATCATTCTCATTTTGAAGGAAAGACAGTACGCCCAATATCAGCATATATCCGAAAAAATGATTGCCATCATTCAGCAAGAATACGATAATGATCTGACGTTGGAGGAATGCGCATCCAGACTTCATTACAATGCCAACTACCTAAGTAGTGTGTTCCGCAAAGAGACAGGCTGTTCATTCAGTGAGTATCTGACGAAGTACCGCTTCAGTATAGCTAAAAAGTGGCTCGACGAAAGCGAGCTGACGGTCAAGGATATCGCCGCACGGCTTCGTTATAACAATCCGCAGAACTTTATCCGTTCTTTTCGAAAATGGGAAGGGATTACGCCTGGACAGTATAGGGAACGTAAGCAGAAGCCTGATCTATCCATGAAGCAATAAACGGCTCTTTGGGGGACAAGTACGAGAGTTATAACTATTTCTATTATATAGAAGAAGAACGTTTGTTATTTAGTCGAAGAATAAGATGTCTTATATCTGACAATCAGAAAGGGAGCAGTATATCTGCTCCCTTTTCCCTTTTAAAACTTTATCTAAATTGAATACTGCTGAAATGGGTCTACTGTTCCTTGGTACGTACGACTTTCATATTCGGTTGCTCCAATTGAATCAGAATTTTACCGAACTTTCCTCCGCGTGAGAATGTAACCACACCATCCTTGTAAGTGGCTCTAATATATTGTTCCGCCAAGGCAAGTGAACCTTTATCCGTTGGCAGTTCGTGCATGTTAAGCCATTCCTGAAGCTTATCAACGACTTCCTCAACAGGCATCTCAATAAAACTTGTTTCTTTAGTGATTAAGATGGTGTACGAATAATTTTTCAGGTACAGTAGCTGTTGTATATATCCCATATCTCCCGGGTCGTGTGATGGATAGACACCCAGTACCTCTTTAAGCTCATTGATTAGGGTGTGCTCTCTCGCTCCGGCCATCGTGCTGATATAAACATACTTTCGGGCAGTACTTATCGCCTGTTCAATCGTTTCCCAATTCGACATCGCCGGGCACATGGATGCAAATGCAAAATCATATTTCTTTTCCCAGCCCTTTTCCTGAATCGATATGTCCTCGAACCGCTCTGAAACGATATCAATACTGGATGTTAGTGATGCAGGAATTGTCTCTTTCATTAATGAAACTAACAGTTCAGAGGGCTCTACAGCAGTCACGGTCGCTCCTTTGGTTGCAAAAGGAATCGTAAAGATGCCCGACGCTGCTCCAATGTCTAATATCGATAACCCGTCAAAACTCACTCCCTGATTTTCAATCCAGCCTGTGATGCGTTCGGATCGCTTCTTTCCCTCTTCAGTAAACGACTGTTGATGATATTCTCTGGCCCATCGTTCAAATGCTGATGTCGCGTCAAACGCCGTGCTATTCATATTGTATTTTGAAGCTGTGGACTGATTCTTCCACGCTTCTTCCCATACAGATCGATCAAATAAAATTTCAGAATGCTTGGATACATGTTTTTCCTCTGACACGTTGCTTCACTCCGTTTCTTTTATAAATTTAAAAGAGCTATAATATCTGCAATTAATCCAAACTATATCACAGACTTTGAATATCTACAATATATCCATTTAGTTTATGCGTGAACACATAAAAATACTTCCATATCCTTTCTAAGACAGTATCATCCAATGTAATTATAAAAATTGCCCCACAAAATGCTTTTGCAATTTGTAGGGCTTTCCAATGCGGGAGAGTACTCGATCCCCACGATTTCAATTCGATTTGAGTCGCACATAAGATTTATTTTTCTCATCTTTCGCTATCCTATTTTTCTAATATAATCAGTACATGCTTTATCTGCTTAGGTCCAAGGCTGATATGTAGCGTGTTTACATCCTGGGTAGCCAGTGAATTCAACTGCTCCTCAAGGATATTAGACTCGTACGCTTCCACAATCAGTCTGCCTGGAAAACTCAATTGAGCCTCTGAATTGTCGTCCTTCACATTATTTAACCGTATAATAATGCCTCTGCCTGCCTCCGCCGGTTTTACATCAAAAATGTGCACATGTTCACTCTCTAAATTGATGAATCTCCCGGCCTCCTCCTTCTTGCAATCCATAACAGGAGTTATGTAGATTTGTGATACGGCTTGGGTGGAAGCTTCAGTGATCGCCGTCGGTTCGAACGTCCGATAAGTCGACAACAGATAAGTAAACGAATTGAAACCAGGCTGACGTGCTCTAAAGTTTGTTTCCCAGTAGTTATTCATAGGCCAGGCTAACAGCAAGGGATTGGCCGACTTGTCGATTTGCTTATGCTCTCTGCCAAAATTGAAATCCCCTACTTGCACCAAAGGCGCGTCGGGACAAACCAGTGTCACACCGTGGTCTTCGTCGAATAAGGAAACGCTTTTGTCCACGGTCACAAAATCTCTGCATACACCTGGCAGCTGCTGCTCATCCAGCTCCACAAGCTGTCCGGCAGTATCGTAGAAGCATCGCCAGTCCACTAAATTGAGCGGAATCGCGAAGTATGTCCCTTCCGGAGTGGTGATATCTTGCTTCATATAAGAAACTTTGATCTCAATCTCTGGACGGTAGTTGAATAGTGTGAAGCGCTGTTCCAGATGATCCACTCCAGGCGCATCCCACCGCAGCACCAGTTTTGCATCATTCGCGCCCCGTTCAACGAAACAGTCTAGCAAACGGGAGTACGTCTGCCTTGCAGCAGGCCAGTCGTTATTCCAGCAGCTGATGCTGTTATTGCCTTTCTCAACATCCCGCGAAAAAATAGTTTGTCTGCTATTTTCGGAGACGGTCGTGTCAATCGTCTCCTGAACGTATTGGAACAACGTCCACGGACTAGTCAAATCAAGTGTCTCCCAGCCTCTTTGCTTGTCATACAAGCTAAGAATTCTTCCTGTAACCGGATCGAAATCAAGCCTGTGATATGGAGACTCAATACGACCGTTTGACACCTTGATCTCGAATACTCGATTCATCGCGCTAAACGGATCGTTCCCTTTCTCCTTGGCGCCGGCAATTACTTCAAGATTTGAAGCCTGCTTCACCTTCTCCAGCTTATTGTAGGGAATTTTCCGCCAGCTGAACGGCGGCAGTTCAATCACTCCGTAGCTCTCTTCGGTAGTAAAGCGATCATTGTTCATAAGCACTTGCCTCATTCTGTCGGCGGCCAGATGCCGTCCAGGCTTTCGAAAGCTTAAGGGAACTTGCAGATCATGTTTGATTGGAACAGACGAATAATTCAAAAGCATAATCCCTTCGGGGTTATCACCCTGAAGCGGATTTTCGGAGAGCTGCTCCAACTGGCTTCCAAGCAAGTAGCCGGTTAGACTATTGCCTTGGTACGCGTAATGCGCTTTGTGTGCCCATTGAATATCAACATTCAAATGATCTGGATCGGCAATGGCGTTAAATGCTCCCCAAGTGTGTTCGTCGTATAAATGGATTTGCTCCCACGCTTGCCGTTTGATTTCAGAATATCTTCCATCCGCCTTCCCTTGGAAGGATTCCAACAGCTCGACTGCCTTCATGCCTTGCTTCGTGCGGCGATTCAGTTTCGTTTCCTTGGCTGCACTTCCGGAACCGAAGTTCCAGTAATCCGTCCAATCCCCGGCATATGTCGGGAGCTGCTCCGTATGCTTACGCACTCTTGCATACAGCATCTCCGGCGTCACGAATGAAATTCGCTGTTCGCGCGACTCGCTATTCCATTGTTTGATGAGGTCTGCCAGATCCTGATCCGGAGGATTGTTATCGTATAGCGGCAGATTGGTTGCAGTTAAATAGACGAAATCGAATGGATAGGCTGGATTATCCTCAATCTTCTGTAGATATTGGGCAAGACCTTCCGCCATGCTATCCGTGTTTTTGGCGTTTACGTTGCAGATTTGACTGAACAGTGAATAATGCTCACCGTTGAATGTTAGCAGCTTCCTGTGATCAGGCGCCTTCCAGTGAAAAGCATTCGGTCTTTTGAATGGAACAGCGCCCATATGGATGTTAATCCCCATGATGAAAAACTCTACACCCGCATCGAGCAGCAATTGGCTGTAAGGCCAAGGCTGACCATTGACATCATGGTGAATCGCCGTCTTGATGTCGATCCCAAACCGGCTGCGCAATTCCTTGATGGGTTGCAGCATACGAATCGTTTGCTCCGCGGTCACAAGAGGTGTTGTATGCATGAACGAAGCCGAGAGGCTAATTTGCCCACTTTGCAGATAACGACCGAACTGCTTCATTTGTTTATCTGTCGCATCCTCCAGCCACCTCAGCACAGGGTAACTGGATTCACAAGTCCAGCGGAATTTATTTTCCTCCGCCCAATCCTCGGTCGATTCGCATAATTGTAACGCCTGATCGATATATCTCTTCTGCAGTTCTAGTAGAATAGGCTGCGCATGAGTATAGCCGATATCCAAATGGCTGTGGTGGAGCACAAGTACATCTTTAATTTTTGACACACACTTTCCCCCTGACATGCTATATTCAATCGTTACCTCGTAGCTAGCGGTTTTATTTCTAATGTCCTAGCAGTCTATAAGACTTGCCGGCTTCTGTATTAAAAGAAATGATGTCTGCAGACAACTGCCACTCGACTTCCCTTTGCTGGTCAGGAGCACCATTTATCTCTACAATTGAAAACTCGCCACTTGACCATGGATTCAATATGCTGCACACTCTGCCCTTATCACTTGTAAGGTCAATGTGTGTTACCTTTCCTTCCGACAACTCACTGGATACAACAAATGCTCCAACGGCTCTCAGCTTGTGGAAACGGGCATCTTTCTCCCGTGGCCAAACTGGAAATAGCTTGATCACCTGCTCATGGCTTTGCAGCAGCATTTCATTGATGGCCGAAGGTACTCCGCTGCAGCATTCGATGCCTCCTCCGCCGAAGAAAATAAATAGATTCGGGAAGCTATGCTCCGAGCATTGGCGGCGAAGCTCGCGAAGAATAGTCTCAGGCTCATAACCGACACGCGCAGCAGCGGTAAATATTGTTGGAAAGCCGTTATAATCCGTCCACCGATTCAAGACTGTAATCGTGTCCTTGGCAATCTTTAGAAGCTGCGGATCTGAGTCAAGACCTATTCCGCCAGCAGGCCATATATGCTGAATAGCGAGGGTATTGTCCCCCCACCACTCGTGCCCTTGCTCCGTTAAGCGAAATATCGTTTTCCCTTCGCGTTCAAATGTCGGATAATCGCTAATATGCTCCAAGATATGAGTCCACTTCTCATGACGATCTGCATCAAGCTGCAATTGCCTGGAAATATCGAGCAGCCCTTTAAATAACATCCGGATGAGCGCTAAAGAAAGGATGGGATTCATATCCTCCAAACCGCGATCCCAATCATCATTTTCGTGCGACTCTGTATAAGTTCCGACTTCATGGATAGCATCACGGTAAATCACATAACGACCATCCTCGAAGGTCAAGTAATCTTCCCAGAAATTCGCCACCCCAATCAGGAACGGGTACACCAAACCGGCATATTCCAAATCATACGTATAATAAAACCGCATTAACATGTTAACTGTACTCAGCACCGAATTGCTCTTCTGTCCCAAAAACATGTGCCCGTTCTCATAAGGAGTATTGCATAATGCAGTAGGCAAACCTTTCGGACCAATACCAACATCGTAATAGAGCCCTCTACATCCCAAGTACTCCTCCGCATATCGACGACCATTTGCCATATACTCCAGCAGCGGCGTATCATACGGCTCGCTCAAATCAATGTGATTGGACGAATACACACCCCACCAAGGGGCCTGGTAATTATAATTCAAATGATAATCTCCCGCCCATTCCGGGGTATCCGTCGTGATCCAACTGCCGAATAGACCGGGTGCAAACTTCTTGTTTCGGCTGCAGCAAGCCATAATATAATGGGAGCCGTACCAGAACTTCTCCAGCAGTTCGTCCCCGATTTCGATTGTTGACTTAGCCCAGAACCCGCTCCACCAGTCAGCATGCTCTGAACGAAGTAAAGCCATCCTATTCTCGTCGATAAGTCCCACTTTTCTGATAGACTCCTGCAGGTAATTCTCCTCATCATGGTTCGTTACCACGTAGGCAATAATATATTGTTTTGTTCCAGGTTTTAGTTCAAAGGACTGACTGCCGGATGAGCTGCGCATAGCAATAACACCTTCCGTCGGCCATTCAATGCCTTCACCGGTAAATTTACGTGCTACCCACGCAGTATCGCCAACCTGCCCCTGCTCCGTTTCCGAGCCATTTCCAGGCTGTACCCACAGATCTAGCGTAACGGCAACGGCTTGCCCTTCGCTGCTCAGCTCTACGATTAACACATTTTCCATGGCTGATACCCAGGAAGTCATCGTGACCGACGCTGCCTCTCCATGAAATGTCGATACGATTTTTGCTTCATCCAGCCGCTGCTCGCTATAATACGAAGCATTTGCCAGGTCGGGTAAATGAACATCAATTCCGCCGAGCAAGCACGGGCTACCATTTGAGTACATCAGCTGCGCTTTCCAGAAATCCGTTTTCGAAATCCATATACGCTGCTGTTCAGGCTTTCCGCTAATAGTGACGCCCAGATCGCCATTTCCAATGACCGGGCTATCGACGACCTTGTCCGTAGGGACAATTTCCGGCGGTTCCGTAAAGATTCCCTTATACTTCTCCACTCTCTGTTTACATTCCACAGCTTCCATGCAGTTATCCACCTCCAGTTTTAATGTTCAAAATCATGCCCACCCCTAGAAGGACATAGCGGGCATGACCATTATTTATTGATTTATTTATTCGCTGCACGTCTTTCCTCATATCTCTTCAACGCATCGTCATAGATCTTAAGAACTTTATCGAGATCGCCTGTTTTCTTAATCTTAGCCTGGAAATCTACCCATTTATCAAAGCTTTCTTTGCCATTCACGAATTTATTTTGCATCTCTGCTACATACGTATTTACCGGCGACATGGCCGAAGTGATCTGCTCGCGTTCATCATCTGTGAATTCAAGACTAGGCTCGAAAATCATTGGAGGCACGTAATCATTTGGAAACGGCATGTCTTGGAACACAGTTTCCCACGGTTGTTCAACCAGTTTGCCATTTACGTTACCTGTGTCCTTAGGTGCAAAATCAACAAATGCTCTTGTATCAATGGCCATTTGCAGACCAGGACGGTAGGAGCTGCTTGATCTCGTTCCGTATTTATCGCCTTCAATCCATGGGTTCTCCGCACTTTTGATCGAATCTACAAAAGTCGGTTTGCCGCTGGCATCTTTGGTGTAGCTCGTACCTTCGATCCCCCAAGTAATCAGGTTTATAATTTCCGGTTTATATTGCAAATCCAACAGCTTTACTAAATCTTTTACATTTTTCGCCTTCGGACTGACGACCATTACAGCGCCCGAGCTAACCCCTACTGAATTGAAGTCGTTTACGCTCTGCCATGCTTTCCCGTATTTTGGATTATCGGGGAATAGAGAAATGACAAACTTCTCCCCTCCCGTTGATGCACGATTCCAGTCACCAGCAAAAGTAAACCAGTTTGACAGCAAGATGAAGTTTGTGCCGCTCATTGCTTTTTTCTTAACAGCATCTGTTTTATCCGAGAACACTTCAGGGTCTAACAGCTTCTCGGCATATAGCTTATTGGCAAATTGCAGCGCGTCCTTATATGATTCTTCGAACGGTCCGTAAACATAATTTTTCCCATTCCAATAGATGGACGAGCCTCCGTTGTGATTTGCATAAAAGAGTGGATCGAAAGAGCTGCTTTGTGTATTCACCGGATAGGAATCCGGATATTTCTCTTTTAACGTTTTTGCGGCTGCATACAGCTCATCTATCGTGTTTGGAATATGAATGCCTTCCTTTTGAAAAATATCATATCGATAGGTTGCCGGAGTGTATACGCCCATGCCTTTAGCCTTCGCTTGCCTTGGAAGGTCAATGTTCCATAATCCATAGAACTCCCCATCCGATCGAATTGCCTTGATTCTCCCATCTGTTGCTTGGTCGATTAGGCTCATATAGTTAGGCAGAAGGTCTTTATACTTGCTCAGTTCCAGGAATGTACCCTCCGTTTCATATTGCTTAAAAAGGTCTTTGCTCATGACCATGAACAAATCCGTTGTATCGCCGCTCGCAAGCAAAAGCTTGGATTTCTCCTCGTATTCGCCAATCGGGATGTAATTATATTTAATGTCCAGCTTCTCACCCATTAGAGTTTCCATCTGTTTAATCCATTCCTTGTGCACCATAGAATCTTCAATTTTGGCGCCAAAGGAAGGCAGGGTTACAGAAAAACTTAGCGTTCCAGCTTGCTCCGTAGTTTCGCTGTTTCCCGAATTTGTGGAATTAGAGTCAGAGCTGCATCCTGCTAAGATAGTTCCCATGCTTAGTACACTTGCAAGTAATAAAGAAGATAATTTGAAGCGTTGTCTCATCGTTACCCCTCCTGGAATCATCGTCATCTCTTTTGTCCAATCCTCTCAACTGCCTTGCAAAATCAACCTTTAACAGCGCCAATCATGACACCTTTTACAAAATATTTTTGGAGGAACGGATAGATCACCATGATGGGGAACATCGCAATGACAACAATCGCCATTTGAATATTTTTCGGATTCACATTCATTTGCGCCATCATCGCTTGCATGACTTCTGTTCCCGTCCCGGAATCGAAGGAAATGGAGAATAAATATTTCCTTAGGATCAGTTGTAAAGGATACTTATTCTCATCCTGAAGATACACCAGTGCTTCAAACCATCCATTCCAGCTCCCGACAATACCGAATAGTGCAAATGTTGCCAAGAGTGGCTTGGAAAGTGACAAATAAATTTTCGTTAAGATTTGAACCTCGTTAGCACCATCAATAACAGCGGATTCACGCAAGTCGGATGGTATGGATTGATAAAAGGATCTGAATAAAAAGACATTAAACGCAGATACACAGCCGGGGATAATCATAATCCAATAGGTATCAAGTAGATGAAGACTGCGTGCGAGTAAATAAGAAGGGATCAAGCCACCACTAAAGAACATTGTAATGATCAAAAAGATCGAAAGAAATTTTTTGGCCATGAAGTCCGGAATTGTCAGCGGATACGCCATTAGCGAAGTAAAGGTTAGCATAAACAAGGTAGACCCGAGTGCATATATAATGGAATGTGCGTAGCCTGAATACAGAAATGGATCCTGCAAGATATATTTGTAACCGCCTACGTTAAACCCTTTCGGAAAAATCGTAATATCGCCTCTAAGAATAGGCTCAGAACTACTTAAAGAAACTGCAATAACGTGCAAAAAGGGATATAACATGACCACACATAGAAGCAGCATCAACAAAATATTGAACAGATCAAATATTTTAGAGCCAACACTTTCTTTACCTACCATGTTCCACACCCCCTACCAAATACTCGTGTCTGATACTTTACGGCTTAACATGTTTGCCCCTATAAGCAAGATAAATGCAACCAAGGACTGGAAGAGCCCGATAGCTGTCGTATATTCAAACCTTGACCCCATGATCCCTTCACGATAAAGATAGGTTCCAATAACATCCGCAACCTCATAGGTGTCTGGGTTATAAAGCATAAGGATTTTCTGAAAATCCGTCCCCAAAATCCCGCTAAGAGATAAAATAAGCAAAATAATCGTTGTTGGTTTGATGTGCGGCCAGTTAATATTCAGCACCTTCTGCCAACGATTTGCTCCGTCAATACTCGCAACATCATGTAACGTAGGATCAACACTGCTTAATGCCGCTAGGTACAAGATTGTACCGAAACCGATCCCTTGCCATATGTTTGAGCTGATAAATATGGTTCTGAACCATTCTGGCTCTGACAGAAACACAATCGGATCAATGCCAAACCAACCTGCAATTTTGTTAAACAAGCCATCCCTCTCAGTGAATGTCCGAAGAATACCAACAATAATGACCGTGGAGATAAAATGCGGCAAATAGGATATGGTCTGCACCGCTTTTTTAAATTTAGGGAACTTTAATTCGTTGAATAACAACGCCAAAATGATCGGGGCCGGAAATCCCCATAACAAGGAATAGATACCTAACAATATGGTGTTCTTGAGCACCCTCATCGCCATAGGATCTTGGAAAAATAAAATGAAGTACTTAAAACCTACCCATTCGCTGCCCCACATCCCGCGAACCGCACTATACTTTTTGAAGGCAATCTGTATCCCGTACATTGGAAAGTAACTAAACACCAGTACAACTAAAAAGCCAGGCAAGACCATTAAAAATAAATACCTTTGCTTCCAAAATCGTTTAAAAAACTTGTGTGAAGTTACCATCACTACTCTTTCCTCCTTCAAAAACTTAGCATTAAAGCCCCTCCAAAAAAATTATTGTTACCGCTTACAACAAACAATACAACTAATGAATATCTGTGTCAATATTTTATTTGTTATTATATAATTAATGATACAGTTAATGATACAGATGTTATCGGTAAGCACTATTTCCCCTTATTGGTTATCAAATACGAATCAAAAAGCGGCTTCATTGAAAGTCCGCAACGGAATTTCAATGAAGCCGCTCAATAAATTTATGCCAAAAAAAATCATTCAGATATCGAATTAACAGACTCCCCGATATAAATGTTCGATTTGCATACTTGTCCGTAAAACAATGGATCTTCATTCTCATCAATCATCTTCAGTAATAATTGCGCAGCACATTGTCCCATTTCATAAAAAGGCTGTGTGACCCCAGTTACATTTAATTTAATTCTGCGATTTAAATTTTCTGCATCATAGGTTACGAGTGATACATCATCAGGTATACGATAATTCAGATTTTCTAAGGAACGGATGGCTGCCTCGGCAATTTGATCATTCGCAGTAAATACAGCCGTGAACTGCATCTCTTTCATTTTTCTCTCTAAAATTTCACAGTAATCATCAAATTCATCGGAGAAATCCTCATACTTGGTAGAAATAAAGACTTCAAATTCATCAGAATACTCTAATTCCGAGTCAATAAAGGCCTGCTTAAAACCCATAAGTCGTTCATTTATCGTGCTTATATTACTATTTTTAATAAATAATATACGCTTATGTCCTTGTCCGATGAGCAGTTTGGTTAGGTTGTAAGCGCCCGCAATATTATCGCTGGTTACATACGGAATGCTTGTGTTATAAACCACCCGATCCAAGCTTATGTATTTGATCCCATAATCCTGAAGTAGGGAGAAAATCCGATTATTAATCTCTTCATGCCCTTCGCTCATAAAGGGACTTAAGATAACCCCTTCTACCTTTCTTTCGACTGCCCCTCGCACGAGGGATTCCAGCTTTTCAAGATTTCGATCATCACTTGAACTCAGCAGCTGATAGCCTCGTAAAAATAAGGTATCTTCCACACCTCGCAGCGCAGTCGCCCATATTGGATTATCAATGCCAAAAACAAAAGCAGCCACCAGACGTGTACCACTTTGCAAAGTTTCCTTTCCTTTATTCATAAAGGTGCCTCTGCGGCTATCCCGGATGAGCCACCCTTCCTCCGCCAACTCCTTAATTGCCTTTTCAATCGTATTCACACTAGACTCATAATATTGGGCAAACTCGCGGCTGGATGGAAGTCTATAGCCCTCAGTCCACTCACCTCTTATCAGCCTTTGCTTAATATGTTCTTTGATAACCGAGTACTTAGCCACAGCTTCATTCTCCTCATGTAATCTTATACTTCACTGTACCCCTATGCTTCCAACTGTGTCAAGATTTATGATACAAGAAAGCAAGTAATTTCAAAGCCTCATACCCACGTAATTCTAATCATGAGACGAAACCATTCATAATTAGAGTCTCCAAATAAAGCTGGATGATGTCTCTTGAATGCCTGAATATTGTAAATCGCATGAGACTCCAGACTTGACCAGTGATTGCTCATTTGGTCGTCAATTCCGTACAATAAGCAATCATTTTCTATTCAGGAAGTCGATGCACGAAGGTACAACCATGAGAGGCCATGATACAGGTAAAGGCATTCTCGCTTAATCGCGGCGAGGTCAGTGATACAATTAAGCCTCAGGAGAACAGCAGGCCCGGCTGGGGGATTTTTCTGGCATTGTGCTGTAAAGAGAGCGGAAGCGGTAAAGGGCCCTTAAAAGGGAAATTCCTGAAGAGATTACCTTTTGAAAAGCCTCTTCACTTCCTTTTCTTGGCTTGTAGGTTAAAGCCACTAAGAAAGCACTAAGAAAGGGGATTGCTGCTCGGCAAGTCAGTGCTCATACAGGTTTATTCCAGAGGGATTGGATATTTGCGCATCAAATACATACCATAAACCAGGTGTAGAAGTCGTGGGAGGAAATTGACGCAGTTGCACATCAATTGATAAATCGCCAGTTTACGGGTAAAGCAGTACTTACATTCTGCCAAATAAAAAAGCCCATTAGATTTTGCATCTAATGAGCTTTTACTTACTTGAATACCGGCGAGAGGACTCGAACCTCCACGGTTTCCCACTCGATTTTGAGTCGAGCGCGTCTGCCATTCCGCCACGCCGGCATATCGTGTTTTATAAAATTATACTGGAGGCGCCACCCAGATTCGAACTGGGGATAAAGCTTTTGCAGAGCTGTGCCTTACCACTTGGCTATGGCGCCATATTTTGGAGCGGACGACGGGAATCGAACCCGCGACCCTCGCCTTGGCAAGGCGATGCTCTACCGCTGAGCCACGTCCGCAAATGGCTGGGGATATAGGATTTGAACCTATGCATGACGGAGTCAAAGTCCGTTGCCTTACCGCTTGGCTAATCCCCAAAAAAACAAAGGGGCGATCGAGGGGAATTGAACCCCCGAATGCCGGATCCACAAACCGGTGCGTTAACCACTTCGCCACGATCGCCATAATACAATATGTTCTTAAAAGTTAATTGGCAGGGGCAGCAGGAATTGAACCCACACCAACGGTTTTGGAGACCGTTGTTCTACCTTTAAACTATGCCCCTAAAAACTGGTGGAGGATGATGGATTCGAACCACCGAACCCGTACGGGAGCAGATTTACAGTCTGATGCGTTTGGCCACTTCGCTAATCCTCCATAAGTGGTGCCGGCGAGAGGACTTGAACCCCCAACCTACTGATTACAAGTCAGTTGCTCTACCAGTTGAGCTACACCGGCGTATTAAGTTGTGATAAATGGTGGCTCGGGACGGAATCGAACCGCCGACACGAGGATTTTCAGTCCTCTGCTCTACCGACTGAGCTACCGAGCCATAATAAAGTTTAATCCTGAAACGTTACACTTTATCTAGGGCGTTCGGTGCCATATAGCAGATTTAGTGAACAGCTTCCTCATGTAAAGATTAAAATGGCGGAACCGACGGGATTCGAACCCGCGATCTCCTGCGTGACAGGCAGGCATGTTAGGCCAACTACACCACGGTTCCAGATCACTTTCTTGAAAGAAAGTATAATTGCGGGGGCAGGATTTGAACCTGCGGCCTTCGGGTTATGAGCCCGACGAGCTACCGGGCTGCTCCACCCCGCGTCGTTATAAAAGTTATATGGTGGAGGCTGAGGGGTTCGAACCCCCGACCCTCTGCTTGTAAGGCAGATGCTCTCCCAGCTGAGCTAAGCCTCCGAACAACACATTTATGATCTTATCATAAAACTGCTGTGTAAATCAACTTCTTTTTTTGAAGTTAAATATGACCCGTAGGGGATTCGAACCCCTGTTACCTCCGTGAAAGGGAGGTGTCTTAACCCCTTGACCAACGGGCCTTACTATGGCGGAGAGAGAGGGATTCGAACCCTCGAGACGCTTGTGGCGCCTACACGATTTCCAATCGTGCTCCTTCGGCCAACTCGGACACCTCTCCATATGGCTCCCCGAACAGGGCTCGAACCTGTGACAACTCGATTAACAGTCGAGTGCTCTACCAACTGAGCTATCAGGGAATATGCTTCAGAGATTATTCTCTGAAAACTAGATCCGAAACGAAATTTGCGACTTACAACCTGCATATTTGGATAAGCCCTCGACC